>JAJYNL010000002.1 GCA_021786375.1 Actinomycetes bacterium | reverse complement strand
GGAGCGTTGTATGCGATCTATCACCCGCTCGGTCTCGCTGTCCTCGCCGAAGCTGACAAGAACTTGATTGAGAACGACATCGTTGACCACCTCTATACCACCGACGGCGCTGAGCTCCTCTGCAAATAGTCGCGCCAGGGAGCAGCACCGCTCCACGAGGCCGGCAACCCCACTGCGGCCAAGCTCACGAAGGGCAGCCCAGGTGGCAAAGCCGCGGGCACGGCGGGAGGACTCCATTACGAAGTCACTCGGTGCGCGTCCCTCACCTTCCCCCTGACCCACGAGGTAGGCGGCGGTGAAGGACATCGCCGCAGCGTGGGACTCGGGATGGGCACAGAAAACGTAGCCACTGTCGTAGGGCACATTCAGCCACTTATGGCCGTCGGTGGCCCAGGAGTCGGCGCGCTCCACTCCCTCGGTCAGGTGGCGAGTCGATGGGTTTGCCCCAGCCCATAGCCCGAAGGCGCCGTCCACATGAACCCAGGCACCATGGGCGCGCGCTATTGCGATCGCCACCTCGAAGTCATCGAAGGCCCCGCTGTTAACGTTCCCAGCCTGCAGGGACACAATGGTTGGTCCGTGCGGGGCGGAGGCGAGCGTTCTTTCCAGGCCGTCCAGTTGAATCGCCCCGTTCGCGCCGGTGGCAACAGGCTCGATCACACTCGTACCGAACCCGAGCAGCCGCAGAGCTCGATCTATGGTGACGTGCCGTTCCGCGTTGGCCACGACCCGCACCCGGGGAGCGCCGCCGAGTCCGTCGCGCTCTACATCCCAGCCGACCCGTGTCAGCACATGGTGCCGCGCAGTCGCAAGCGCGATGGTATTTGCACCTTGGCCTCCGGTCGTGAAGCCAAAGGAGGCCTCGGGTGGCAACCCCAGGAGCTCCTTCAGCCATCCACCCGCGACCTCCTCGACGATCGCTGCTCCAGGAGAAGCGATCGGGTTGAATGCGGGCTGATCCCATGCAGCAGCCAGCATGTCGGCGGCGGTCGCCGCATCAAGCGCTCCACCGGTTACAAAGCCGAAGTACCGGGGGCCCGTCGTCGCGACCAGGGCGGGCTCGATTACAGTAGCCAACTCATCCAACGTCGCTTCAGCGCCAGCCGGTTCGTCTTGAAGAGTCCCGAGGGCGGTGCGTATAACTCGCGTGTCCAGATCGCGCGGGAACACCGGGGCCTCGGCAACTCGCTTCCGGTAGCTGGCAGCACGTGCGGCCGTGCTCGCGAACAGGTCTTCACGGGTTTCCATGTGGAGCAAGACTATACCGGTGGTCCAACATCGAGCGGATCCACGGCCCGGGCGACCGCGCGCATGCCCGCCGGCATCTCTCCAACAACGCGGCACCGCGATCCAAGGCACAATGGAGCCGTGGACGCAGCGGTAGTCAGAAGCATCGAAGAGATCGAGGCGTATGCTTGACACGTGCAACCCATGGGCATCCTGCGCAAAGCGGTAAATCCCCTGAGCACGGCGGCCACCGCTTGGTGGTGCCATAGCCTCCCCAGGCGGCTCTTCATCGGGCACGCAAGGCATTCCAGCCCGGCAGGCAGGCCGGCACCGGCTCGCCGGTATCCTACGCGCTTGACCTGAAACAGATCGAGGCGTATCCTTGACACGTGCAACCCATGGGCATCCTGCGCAAAGCGGTAAATCCCCTGAGCACGGCGGCCACCGCTTGGTGGTGCCATAGCCTCACCAGGCGGCTCTTCGTCGGGCACGCAAGGCATTCCAGCCCGGCAGGCCGGCCGGCACCGGCTCGCCGGTATCCTACGCGCTTGACCTGAAACAGGGGGAACCAAGGACCGCGTAGCGGGACGGGCATGGTTTACGGCCCTCCTGCTCTATGGTTCCATGCCAAACAGACCAAGGCCCCTATACGGTCGCGCAATTTTCTGCCATGCTGTGCAAAAGTTCGCAATCGAACTGGAGTCGAATTGAGTGGCCCGATCCCCGAGAGGCCATACGAAGACCTTACGGCCAGGGCACGCATCCGCGATGCGGCCATCGCCCTCTTCGCCGAGCATGGGATCGAAGCCACCTCGATTCGCGACATCGCCACCAGGGCCGGCGTGTCGGGTGGGCTGATCCGTCATCATTTCGGCTCCAAGGCCGGCCTGCGACGCACATGCGACGTCTACGTGCTCGACCGCTTCATGCAGATCAAACAGGCGGCGATGCGTGTTGGGCGCCTCGCCAGCGACCCGTTCCTCACCTCCATCGAGCCGGATTTCCTCCTCTACTGGCGATATTTCGCCCAGTCCCTTCTGGACGGATCGCCGGCGGCGGATGGGATCCTCGCCGAATTGGTCGACCTCGCGCAAAGGTGGATCGAGGAGCACGGAAGCGGAGGGATAACCAATCCGAGGTCCTATGCGGTACTGCTGGTAGCGACGGAGCTAGGGGCACTGGTTATGCGCGAACAAATTTCCCGCGATCTCGGAGGTGACCTCCTCGGCCGAGAGGGTGACCTCGGCTTGGCCATGGCGAAATTGGAGTTCTACTCGCTGCCGCTCCTGTCGCCGGAGGCAGCTGGTCGGGCAAAGGAGGCTATCGCCCGGCTTGCCGAGGAACGGGACGCGAGCAGAAAGCCGAGAGAAGAGGACAAAGATGTCGCACCAAGCTGACCTCGCGATCAGGACTCAGGGCCTGGCAAAGCAATACCGGGATGTCGGGGCACTGGTGGATCTCGATCTCGAAGTCACCGCCGGCGAGGTCATCGGATATCTTGGGCCCAACGGTGCCGGGAAGACCACCACCATCCGCCTTCTGCTGGGCCTGATACGGCCGAGCGCAGGGCGTGCGCAGATCTTCGGGGTGGACTGTCAGCGGCGTCCGGTCGAGACACATCGGCGAGTGGCGGTGGTTCCAGGCGAGGCGAATCTCTGGCCCGAGTTAACCGGGGCGGAGACCTTGCACCTACTCGGCCAGGTGCACGGCGCGGTGGACGTGGTCTACCGGGACGAGCTGATCGACCGCTTCGAACTGGACCCCTCCAAGAAGGTGCGCACCTACTCCAGAGGCAATCGCCAGAAGGTGCTCCTTATCGGGGCACTGATGACCCGGGCCGACCTACTCCTGATGGACGAGCCCACCAGCGGCCTGGACCCCTTGATGGAGCAGGCCTTCCGCGTCAGTGTCGGAGAGGCACGAGAGCGCGGCCAGACGGTCTTTCTCTCCTCCCACCTTCTTAGCGAAGTGGAGGCGCTCTGCAACCGGGTGGCAATCCTCAGGCAGGGGCGCCTGGTCGAGGTGGGGAGCCTGAGTGAGATGCGACACCTCTCGGCTGTCACCGTGGAGGCCACCGTGGCCGGTGCCATGCCGGATCTGGGCGGCGTCGCCGGTCTCGGCGGTGTCGCAATCCAAGGGAAGGCGCTGCGCTGCCAGGTCCAGGGGCCCATCGAGCCTCTACTGGCGGTCTTGATGAAGTCCGGGGTGGAGAGCCTGCTCATCAGAAAGCCCTCGCTCGAGGAGCTCTTCCTGGCCCTTTACGGCCAGAACTCCTATCACGCCCGGGAGCGTTGAAATGGCCATTGCCCTGGCGTCACCAACCGTGACCGGACCAACCTTCCTAGCCCGGACGGTCGTAGCCAGGCGGACGGCGCGGAGATCACTGCGCTCGGCAGTCCTGTGGGGGTACGTCTTCGGCATAACCGTCGCCTCGTCCGCGTACAGCTACACCACCATCTACAAGACCGCGGCCGAGCGTCAGCGGCTCGACGCGGTCTTCGGTGCCAATCGTGCCGTCGCGGCCCTCTTCGGCCCGGCGGTACACCTCGACACGGTCCCGGGCTTCACGGCCTACAAGTCCTCCATGGCGGTGATGATCATCGGCGCGGTCTGGGGCCTGATGCACAGCACCCGCCTCCTGAGGGGAGAGGAGGACGCGGGACGCTGGGACCTGCTGGTGAGCGGGGAGACGACCTTGCGCCAGGCCGTCCTACAGGCGCTATCCGGCTTCGCGGCCGCCGCAGCGCTGGTCTGGGCGATAACCTTCGTCATCACGGCCGCGGTCGGCCAGGCCTCCTCGGTTCGCATCAGCGTTTCGTCGAGCCTCTACATGTCAGCTGCCATGGTCTCCTCTGCCGTGATCTTCCTAGCCGTGGGAGCGCTCACCAGCCAGCTTGCCGCCAGCCGGAGGAGAGCGTCGTCTTATGCCGGGGTGGTTCTCGGCCTCTCCTACGGCCTGCGCATGGTCGGCGACGCGGTGCCAGGCCTGCACTGGCTGGTCTGGACTTCGCCTCTCGGCTGGGTCGAGGAGTTGAGGCCCCTCACCGATCCGCAGCCGCTTGCGTTCCTCCCCATCGCCGCCTTCACCGCGGCTGCCGGCCTGGCCGCGATCAACTTCGCCGGACGCCGCGACGTCGGCGGCTCGGTCCTGGGGGAGCGTTCGTCGCGGGAGGCGCACCTCGGCATGCTCACTGGCCCGTTTGGCCTCACCTTCCGGCTGATGCGCTCCTCCATCATCTCCTGGGTGGTGGCGGTGGCAATCGGCGGGGCGCTGGTGGGTATCACGGCCCAAGCAGCGGGCTCGACCGTCGTCGGATCGTCGGTGGAGCAGGTCTTCACCCGCCTTGGTGCAGCCGGCGCCGGTGCCAGGGCGTTTCTCGGCGTGATCTTCGTTATCCTGGCCATGACCGTCGGCTTCCAGGCCACCACCCAGCTCGGATTGATGCGCGGCGACGAAGCCGGCGGGCGCGCCGACCACCTGCTGGTTGGCAATGTCAGCCGCTCGCGCTGGTTCGCCGGATGGCTCCTGGCCGTAGCGGCCTCGCTGCTGGCGAGCTCAATTGCCGCCGGACTTTTCACCTGGGTGGGTGCCTCGTTGCAAGGATCGGGAATCGGTATCTGGTCCTCCCTGGCCGCAGGAGTGAACATCTTCCCGCCCGCGCTCTTCATCCTCGGAACCGGCGCGCTTGCCATCGGGTTCCTGCCCCGCTTCGCGGTAGCGGTGATGTACACCGTGCTCGGCTGGTCCACCTTGGCAGAGCTGGTGGGAGGCTTTGTGGGCGAGAGCCACTGGGCACTCGACACCTCCCTCTTCCACCAGATGGCCGCCGCGCCGGCAGTCGCGCCGAACTGGCAGACCAGCGCCGTGCTGGCCGGCCTGGCTATCCTGATGGCGATCGTCGGTCATCAGGCGCTCCTCAGGCGCGACCTTCAAGAGGAGTGAATGCGGTCCGGGTCCCCAGGGATTGCAGAAGTCGGTCCGCAACCGGGTTGGGGCCACTCGCTTTCATCCACGCCATTGCCCAGCTAGGGCAAACCGGCCAACCGCTGTGAGACCTCACCTGGCACACCCGGCCACCCTGCGGGCAAACCACTCCGCCGATACGCGCCGATCGCGGGGTACGCCCGCCAAGCGGGGGACTCCCTCGATCTCCCCTGGAGCATCGGCCATCGGTCCCCAGACGCTGAGGACCGATGGCCGGCCCGGCGCAGCTGGGATGATCGTGCCAGGTCCGCACGGCGCCTCCCGGGAAACCAGGCCCGGCGGGGCCGGATCAGGCCAACTTGAGGGGAGCGTAGGCGAGGATCAGCTTCTTCACCCCGAGAGCACCGAAGTTGACGCTTACCGTCGCTGAGTCGCCACTCCCCTCTATTGCCGTCACCTTGCCCTCACCCCAGCTGCCGTGCACAACCTTGGTGCCCACCCTTATCTCGTCGAGGCGGAGGCGCGGCCCTGAGGTGTGCTGGGTCTTGGCGTCCGGATCGATCCCGTACATACGCATAGTGCTGCGGTTGAAGCCCGAGGCCGAGGTGTAGGCGGAGTAGCTGCGCCGCTCCTCGTCGTAGCTCCGCTGAGCCGAAAGATCGGTGAGCAAATCCGCCGGTATCTCCTCCAGGAAGCGGCTGGCAACCGAACTCTGAGGGTCTCCGAAGGTCGAGCGCATCCTGGCTCGCGTGAGGTACAGGACCTCCCGCGCACGAGTGACTCCCACGTAACAGAGGCGGCGCTCCTCCTCGAGCTCGGCAGGCTCGTACATCGAACGCGAGTGCGGGAAGATCCCGTCCTCCATCGCGGCGATGAAGACCACAGGGAACTCCAGGCCCTTGGCCGTGTGCACCGTCATCAGCGTGACCGTGTCATCGCCGGCTATGGAGTCGGCCTGGCTCACCAGCGCCGAGGCGTCGAGAAACTCCTCGAGAGTCTCGTGCGCGGAGGCAACCGAGATCAGCTCGTTCAGGTTGTCGATGCGGGAAAGCCCCTCCACGGTGGTGTCGGCATCCAACTCCGCCCGGTAGCCACTTTCCTCGAGCATCAGCTCGATCAGCTCTTTGGGCGGCGTCCGCTCCAGGTGGGCCTCGCGAAGCCGGTCAAGGACGGAGACGAACGCGCCGATGCCGGAGGCGGCTCGGCCCGAAACGCCCGCTTCGGCGGGTCGCAGCAGGGCATCGTATAGGTTGAGCCCGGCTTCGGCCGCGTAGGTGACCACCTTGGCAAAGCTCTGTTCCCCCACGCCACGCTTGGGCACGTTGACCACCCTGCGCAAGGCCACCTCGTCACTGCGGTTGAGGACGAGGCGCAGGTAGCTCATGGCGTCCTTGATCTCGCGTCGATCGTAGAAGCGCGTTCCACCCACCACCCGGTAGGGAATGCCCCTGCGTATCAGGGCCTCCTCCAGGGAGCGCGAGTGCGAGTTGACCCGGTAGAAGACGGCGAAGTCGGCGAAGCGCCTGGAAGAGTCAACCTTCTCCTGGTATATCTGGCTGGCGACGAAGTTGGCCTCCTCGCGCTCGTCGTCGGCAACGAATATGCGGATCCGCTCCCCCGTGCCCAGGTCGCTCCAGAGGCGCTTGGGCTCGCGCATGGTGTTGTTGCCGATCAGAGCGTTGGCAGCCGAGAGGATGTTCTGGGTGGACCGGTAATTCTGCTCAAGCTTGATCACCTCGGTGTCGGCAAAGGCTTTCTCGAAGTCGAGGATGTTGCGGATATCCGCGCCGCGGAAGCCGTAGACGCTCTGGTCCGAGTCGCCCACCACGAAGACGTTGCGTTCCGCCTCCCCGAGTAGGAGCACCAGCGCGTTCTGAGCCTTGTTGGTGTCCTGGTACTCGTCGACCAACAGATGGGTGAAGCGGCGCTGGTAGTGCTCGAGCACTGCCGGTGCCGTGCGGAAGAGCTCGACAGTCCTGCCAATCAGGTCGTCGAAGTCCATGGCGTTGGCCGCTCGCAGGCGCTCCTGGTAGATCTTGTAAACCTCGGCCACCTTGCGCTCCACGATGTGGCGCGCGTCGGCCATCACCTCATCAGGCCCGCGCAGCTCGGCCTTGGCGGCCGAGATGGCTCCGGCTATGGAGGAGCTCTTGATGCGTTTGGGATCGATGTCCAATTCCCGCGCGATCAGCGAAACCAGCTTCTCCGAATCCGACTGGTCGTAGATGGCAAAGCTCTTGCGATACCCCAGAGCTTCCGCGTGTGCACGCAGGATGCGCACACAGGCGGAATGGAAGGTGGAGACCCACATGGTCGAGGCGGTCGGGCCGACCAGTTCGGCAACGCGCGACTTCATCTCGGCCGCCGCCTTGTTGGTGAAGGTGATCGCCAGTATCGAAGAGGGCGCGACCCCGCTGGCAATGAGATATGCGATGCGCCGAGTGAGCACCCTGGTCTTGCCCGACCCGGCGCCTGCCACCACCAGCATCGGGCCGGAGGTGTGAGTCACTGCTCGTAACTGCTCGGGGTTGAGCCCCTCGAGCAGCTCCGCCGTCATCCCCTGGTCGTTCATCTCCGGCTCCGTCCAGGGATCAAAAGCTACTCCCATTCGATGGTTGCCGGCGGCTTGGAGGTGATGTCGTAAACGACCCGGTTGACTCCTGCCACCTCGGCGACGATTCGCGACGAAATTCTCTCCAGAAGGTCATAGGGGAGCTTGGCCCAGTCGGCGGTCATGGCGTCGGAGGACTCGACCGCCCGCAGGACGATCGGATAGGCATAGGAGCGCTCATCGCCCATCACACCGACCGAACGTATGTCGGCCAGCACGGCGAAGCTCTGCCAGAGTGCACGCTTGTCGAAGGACGCCTTGGCCACCTCTTCAGCCACGATACGGTCGGCCGCCCGTACGATTTCGACCTTGTCGGGGGTCACTTCGCCCACCACCCGCACCGCAAGCCCGGGGCCGGGGAACGGCTGGCGCCAGACGATCTCCTCGGGCAGTCCCAGTTCCTCGCCGATGGCGCGAACCTCGTCCTTGAAGAGCTCGCGCAGCGGCTCCACCAGCTCGAACTCCATATCCTCCGGTAGCCCGCCGACGTTATGGTGGGACTTGATCCGCGCTGCGGTCTTGGTGCCCGACTCGATCACATCCGGGTAGAGCGTCCCCTGCACGAGGAACTTGGCGTTCTCGTACTTGGCCGCCGCCTCCTCGAAGATGCGGATGAAGTGTTCCCCGATGATCTTGCGCTTGGCCTCGGGATCGGTAACGCCGGCCAGCCTCGAGAAAAAGCGCTCGGAGGCGTTGATGGACAGCAGGTCGATGCCGAACTGATCGGTGAAGGTCGTCTCCACCGTCTCGGCCTCGCCGGCCCGCATCAAGCCGGTGTCCACGAAGACACAGTGGAGCTGGTCGCCGATGGCGCGGTGCACCAACGCCGCGGCGACGGACGAGTCGACCCCTCCCGAGAGGGCACAGATGACCTCGGCGTCACCCACCTGCCGGCGGATCGATTCGATCGCCTCCTCGATGATCGAGAAGTTGGTCCAGATCGGCTCGGCCTTGGCCACGCGGTGCAGGAAGTTGTCGAAGAACTTCCACCCCTGTTCCGTGTGCTCGACCTCGGGATGGAACTGGGTGGCGTATATCTGGCGCTCCGGATCCTCGAAGGCCGCGCACGGGGCGTCAGGGGTGGAACCGAGCAGGCGGAACCCTTCGGGCAGCCCGGTGACCGCGTCGAAGTGGCTCATCCAGACCGGGGAGGTCTCCGGGACGCCTGCGGCGAGATCTCCCCTTTCCACCAAGGTGAACTCCACCCTGCCGTACTCTCCACTCAGCCGGCGCGAGACCTCGCCACCCAGGTCGGAAGCGACCAGCTGAGCGCCGTAGCAGATGCCGAGAACCGGTATCCCCAGCTGGTAGATGGCCGGATCTACCCGAGGGGCGCCTTGAACATTGACGCTCTTGGGGCCTCCGGAAAGCACGATGGCGCGCGGATTGATCTCGCGGATGCGCTCGGCGGTGATGTCGTGCGCGACGATCTCGGAAAAGACATGATGCTCGCGGATGCGGCGCGCAATGAGCTGCGCGTACTGGGCTCCGAAATCGAGAACCAGAACCTTGGATGACCGCGCCGTATGCATCGAAACTCCGCCCTGTCGCAGGCGCACCCCTGCGGCCCGCCCCGGATCCTGAGCTATTAGATCCTACCCTCCCGGCCCCCCTCGGGGTTCAGGCCGGCAGCCCATGACCACCCCGCACTTTTTTGCATCCTTTTGGCACCTTGAGGCGTCTATGGAGACGAGAACGAAACCTCCAAGGAAAAGGAGTCAAGATGAGAATGAACGAAAGCGCCACCGACCGAGTGGTCCGGGTGATCGTGGGCCTGGTGGCCGCGGTGTTAGGCATTGCCGTCGGACTTTCCACCGCCGGCGGGATAATCCTGGGAATCATCGCCGTAATCTTGCTGGTCACTGGCGCTGTCGGCTTCTGCCCGATCTACGCGCTCTTGCATTTCTCGACTCGGCACGATTCCGGGCATCACCACCACGCCACCGCGTCCTAAGATAGGCCTCAGAGAGCCAAGCCCGACTCGCTGGCACTGGGGATGCTTCTCCGCATGCGACCCTCGCAGGAGACCCTCCTACGGAGCCGCAGTTTTATCCGGCCAATTGGAGTTGGGCTTGGCTCGCTACTCTCCCCGCAAAACCGGAGCCGCCATGCCGCACCCGACTGACCCGGCGGCCGCCTTCGAGAAGCTGGTGGAGGAGCACGGAGGTGCGCTTCGCCGCTTTGCTCTCTGGCTCGGCGCGACGCCGGAGCTCGCCGACGATCTGGTCCAGGAGACGTTCCTCAGGGCCTGGCGGAGGCCCGGCGCAATGACGGGCGTCTCCAACCCGAGAAGCTGGCTCAGGCGCATCCTGCGCAATGTGTGGATCGACACCGGTCGTCGCTCCCATCACGAGCTCGACGTGGACGACGTGGAAAAGCTGTGGAGCGCGAACGACTACAGCGCGGACGTCGCCGATGACATAGCTTCCGCAGAGTCCTCCGTCATGCTGGCCGAAGCACTCTTCAGGTTGCCCTTCGGCTACCGCGCGGTGGTCCTGCTTCACGACATGGAGGGCCTGACGCTGCCAGAAATCGCCGCCGAGCTCGAGATTGGCCGGGCCGCCGCCAAGGCGCGCCTACGGCGCGGCCGGATGATGCTGGTCACCGCCCTTGCCCAAGCCGAGGAGGATTCCATGGTGCGATATGGTGGTCTCGGATGCTACGAGGCACGCAACCTCATCAGCGCCTACGTCGACCACGAATTGGACGCGGGTCGAAGCGCGATGCTCGAGAAGCACCTTCAGGGCTGCCCCACCTGCCCCGGCCTTTACGCCTCGGTGGTGCGCGTGCAGGGGGCGCTTTCCTCCAAGCGCGACCCCGACTCGGCCATCCCACCTGAGCTCGCCACCAGAATCAGGAGCCGGGTCTCCGCCAAGGGTGGAGGCTCCGGCTAGCGGCCCCCGGGGGACAAAGAAGGGGTGGGCCGCGTTCAGGGTCCACCCCTTCGGAATTGCAAGTGTCGCGCCGGGCTAGTGGCCCATCCCGACACCCTGGGCCTGCTGGAGGGCCTTGCCCTCGGTCTGCAGGGCGGGTGCAACCATGACCTCCGCCTTCTGGAACTCCTTGATGGTCTCGTACCCGGTGGTGGCCATCGAGGTACGCAGGGCGCCGAAGAGATTTAGGCGGCCGTCGTTCTCGTGCGCCGGCCCCACCAGGATCTCCTTGAGCGATCCACGCTGGGAGACCTTGACGCGCGCCCCACGGGGAAGCGTGGGGTGAAAGGTGGCCATGCCCCAGTGGTATCCCTTGCCGGGAGCCTCGAAGGCGGATGCCAGCGGAGAGCCGATCATGACTGCGTCGGCACCGCAGGCGATCGCCTTGGCCACATCGCCACCCTTGCTCATGCCGCCGTCGGCAATGACCTGAACGTAGACGCCGGTTTCGTCCAAATGGCGCATCCTTGCTCCGGCCGCGTCCGCGATCGCCGTAGCCTGTGGAACGCCGAGGCCAAGCACGCCACGGGTCGTGCAGGCGTTGCCGGGTCCGACGCCGACCAGAATGCCGACCGCGCCGGTACGCATCAGGTGCAGCGCGGCCTGGTAAGAGGCGGTGCCACCGACAATGACAGGAAGCTCGAACTCGCGGATGAACTTCTTCAAGTTGAGAGGCTCAACGGTCTTGGAGACGTGCTCCGCGGAAACGACAGTGCCTTGGATGACCAGGATGTCAAGCTCGCCGGCCAGGGTGGCCTTGGCGTATTGCTCGGTGCGCTGGGGCGTGAGGGAGGCGGCGGTGACGATGCCGGCCCTCTTCATCTCACGAATACGCTCGGTTACCAGCGTCTCCTTGATGGGCTCGGCGTAGATCTCCTGCATCCGCTGGGTCGCCTTATCGGCGGGAAGGTTGGCGATCTCCGCAAAGAAGGGCTCAGGGTCCTCGTAGCGGGTCCAGAGGCCCTCGAGGTTCAGCACGCCCAGCCCGCCCAGCTTTCCGATCTCGATCGCGGTCTGGGGCGAGACCACGCCGTCCATCGCGGAAGCGAGCAGGGGAAGCTCGAACTTGAAGGCATCAATCTCCCAGGAGACATCGACGTCCTCTGGATCGCGTGTCCTGCGCGACGGAACTATGGCGATGTCGTCGAATCCGTATGCCCGCCGACCCGACTTTCCTCTGCCGATCTCGATTTCCGCCATCATCTGCCTCCTACGAGCCCAGAGGCGATGCGCGCCTTCATGCGTACAGTGCGTTCCATGCAGTCAGTCTAGAACCTTGACGCGCGAAGCCTTTTGTGTTAGGCGTCCGATCCGCGCCCGTCCCCCTTCCGCCGGGATGCCGCCCGGGGCCGCCAGGCGAATAAGCGCCGACCTAAAGTGGAGCAGGGTTGAAGCCCCAAACAGCGCGCCAGCAAAGGGGGTCCGATGGCGGGAAGGTTCAAGCCTCGTTCAGGCATGCGGCCGAATCTCCGCTCCTGGATACGGACTGCCGGAGTGACGATTGTCACCGCCTCGGCCCTGGCGGGCACGCCCGTACAGCTCGCCCAGTCCGGCAGACCCGCCTCCTCGTCCCTGCCCGCGCCCGGCAGCCTGTTCGTCCTCGACGGCGGCAATCTGTCAGGAGTTGGCGCCCCGGGAATCACCGAGTTCGCACCCGGTGCCTCCGGCACTGCCGCTTCGACCGCGACCACCTCGTCCACCGCCGGCTTGTACGCACCAATGGCTATGGCACCCGATCCGAGCCAGAACGGGGACGTATGGGTGGCCAACTTCAAATCTGCCTCCGGGTCCATCGCCGAATTCAGTGCCGGGCAGTTGGCAGGTGGCGGCAATGCGGCACCCATCGCGCAGATCCTTCCCGACTCCGCCTCGAGCCTCAACCAACCGGACGGCCTGGCTTTCGACGCGCGGGGTGACCTCTGGGTGGCTAATTCCACCAACAACGGCTTGTACTGCAACGCCGGATCGATCATTGAGTACACCGCCGCTCAGCTCGCCCAACTGAGCGCCACCAACGACAGTCCAACGCCTGCTGTGACCATCCAGGTCTACGGCGGTTCCACGTGCCCGTCCAACACGATAAGTGACCCATGGGGCATGGCCTTCGACTCGAGTGGCGACCTCTGGGTCGCTTCCAAGACCACCGGCCTGGTGGCCGAGTACACGCCCGCACAGCTCGCCCAGTCCGGCGCACCATCGCCCGCACTGATGATCACCTCCAACGGTGGAAGCCTCGAGCAACCGACGGGCCTGGCTTTCGACCCGGCCGGAAACCTTTGGATCGCGAACACGCCGTCCTTCACCACTCCCAACTCGGGCTGGCTGGTCGAATACACCACCGCACAGCTCGCCCAACTGAGCGCCACCAACGACAGTCCGACGCCGGCGATAACCATCAGCTCTGACGGGAGCGGCGGGATCGGGGCACCCGACGGCATCTCCTTCGACTCCGGGGGCAACCTGTGGGTGGCCAACTACACCGGCTCGAACGGCAACGGCTCGGTGGCCGAGTTCACCCATGGGCAACTGGCTGTTTCCGGAAGCCCCACGCCGGCGACTCTGATTGCCGCGAATGCGACGGGGAGCAACCTGAGCGGCCCCGCAGGGCTGGTGATAACGCCTCCGCCTCCCGGGTACTGGCTGGTGGCATCGGACGGGGGCATCTTCAGCTTCGGGGATGCCAACTTCTACGGCTCCACCGGGGGCATGACCCTGAACAAGCCGATAGTGGGGATGGCCGCGACGCCGGACGGAAAGGGGTACTGGCTGGTCGCATCGGACGGGGGCATCTTCAGCTTCGGGGATGCCAACTTCTACGGCTCGATGGGCGGGACGGTGCTGAACAAGCCGATCGTGGGGATGGCCGCCACCCCCGACGGCAAGGGGTACTGGCTGGTCGCATCGGACGGGGGCATCTTCAGCTTCGGGGATGCCAACTTCTACGGCTCGATGGGCGGGACGGTGCTGAACAAGCCGATCGTGGGGATGGCCGCCACCCCCGATGGCAAGGGGTACTGGCTGGTCGCATCGGACGGGGGCATCTTCAGCTTCGGGGATGCCAACTTCTACGGCTCGATGGGCGGGACGGTGCTGAACAAGCCGATCGTGGGGATGGAAACCGCTCCGTACGGAGAGGGATACTGGCTGGTCGCATCGGACGGGGGCATCTTCAGCTTCGGGGATGCCAACTTCTACGGCTCCACCGGGGGCATGACCCTGAACAAGCCGATAGTGGGGATGGCCGCGACGCCGGACGGAAAGGGGTACTGGCTGGTCGCATCGGACGGGGGCATCTTCAGCTTCGGGGATGCCAACTTCTACGGCTCGATGGGCGGGACGGTGCTGAACAAGCCGATCGTGGGGATGGCCAGACTCTCAGGGGTGCTCTAGCCGATTAGAAGGCGCGGTGCGCTTATTCGCCCGTTTCGCCGTCCACCGACTCGCGAATGAGATCGGCGTGGCCGTTGTGGCGCGCGTACTCCTCGATCATGTGGCAAACGATCCAGCGTAGGCTTGGCGAGCCCCAGCCCTCCTCGACCTTCCTCGCCGTCCGGCCCATACCCCCCTCCTGCAAGGCGTCGGCGACCAGCTGTCTCGAGCGCTCGATCGCCTCCTGCCATTGCGCGAGGAGTTCCTCAGGCGAATCATCAGCTGCGGTCCTCCATTCCCAGTCCGGATCGGATTCCCAGTCGACGGCATCATAGGGCGGGCGCCAACCCTCGTCGTTCAGCCACTGCCTGAACCACCAGTCCTCGACCAGGGCCATGTGCTTGACCAGCCCGCCCAAAGTGATCTGCGAGGCGCCTACCTTGGTGGAAAAACCTTCCGAACCGAGGCCGGAGCACTTCCAGGCGAGCGTTGCCCGCTGGTAGTCGAGAAATCCAAGCAGCGTCGCCGCCTCGTCGCCCGCCAGCGGGGGCTGGGTCCTGCGATGCTCATCCACGTATTCCGCCATGATTGCGTCCCATGAAGTGGTGGGGATTCGCCATGGATATCCCCCGGTGATGCCGGATCCAGCTCACCTGTAGCGGGCCAGGGTTCCAATTATTGCAGAGATTCATGACCGTGTCGGCAATCTTGCCGCGCAGCTTGAAGCCGGGCAGCGCTGAGTAGGGCAACCGGACCCGTGGGGCATACGAAGCCCCGCCCCCGGGTCAGCCCATGGCTACCACCGATAAGGCATTTGAATTCATGGGCACCGGCGAGTTCCGGTGGCAGTCGCGGGAAACACCCCGTTGAGCAAAACACCGGCCCTTAGCCATGGGCGGATCAGCTTGAGCACCCGTTCGGCGACCAGCAAGGCAAGCTTCTCATGGCTGATCTCGCCGAAGAAGTTCACGGCGCCGGCCTCGAAGAAGAACCGGCTTCCCTTGGCGAAGCCGACCCTTATCCGCTCGCGGGCATCGGTGGCTGGGCGACCAGGGCCGGGATCAGAACGAGGCGCGGGAAAAGCCCGCCTAAAGACC
>JAJYNL010000040.1:8925-15280 GCA_021786375.1 Actinomycetes bacterium | reverse complement strand
CCGGGATTCGCAGCGCGTCGTTGGTCTTGTCGCCGATGTCGGCGTTGGTCTCGCTACTGGCCCGGAAGTAGGTGCCGATGCCGCCGTTCCAGAGCAGGTCGACAGGCGCGGAGAGGATGGCCCGCATTAGCTCCACCGGGGAGTAGCTGCGCGCCTCGGCGCCGATCGCCCTGGCCGCCTGCTCGGAGAGCTGGATGGACTTGACCGCGCGCTTGAAGATACCCCCTCCTGCCGAGATGAGGGAGGAGTCGTAGTCCTCCCAGGAGGAGCGGGGCAGGTCGAAAAGCCGCTTGCGCTCGGCCCAGGAGACCTCCGGGTCGGGATCCGGATCCAGGAAGATATTGCGGTGGTCGAAGGCGGCGACCAGGCGCATCGACTTGGAGAGAAGCATCCCGTTGCCGAAGACGTCGCCGCTCATGTCGCCGATGCCCACCACGGCGATGGGGTCGGTCTCCGGGTCGATGCCCAGTGTTGCGAAGTGGTGGCGCACCGAGATCCAGGCGCCCTTGGCGGTGATGCCCATCTCCTTGTGGTCGTACCCGGCCGATCCGCCGGAAGCGAAGGCGTCGCCCAGCCAGAAGTCGTGCGCCAGGGCGATGGCATTGGCCCGGTCGGAAAAGGTTGCCGTCCCCTTGTCGGCCGCCACCACCAGGTAAGGGTCCTCGCCGTCGTAGATCGGCCCGATAGCGGGGTGAACCACCTGGCCCTTGACGATGTTGTCGGTGATGGAGAGCAGGGAGGAGATGAAGGCGTCGTAGCAGCGCTTTACGGTGGCGTCGTCGTTGGCCTGGGTGCGCAAGACGAAGCCGCCCTTGGCGCCATGGGGGACGATGACCGCGTTCTTGACCGCCTGGGCCTTCATCAGCCCCAGGATCTCGGTGCGGTAGTCGTCCTTGCGGTCCGAGTAGCGGATGCCGCCCCGGGCAACCAGGGAGGAGCGGAGGTGGATGCCCTCGACAATCGGGGCGAAGACGTAGGCTTCGACCGCCGGCACCGGCTCGGGCAGCCCCGGCACCTCGGAGGAGTCGAGCTTGAGAACCACCGGGTCGACCACCGAGGAGCGCACGAAGAGGTTGGTGCGCACTACGGCCTGGATCACCCGCACCATGAGCCGGAAGAACTGGTCGTGCTCGAGGGTCTGCACCTGGTCGATAAGGGCAAATGCGTGGGAGGTGGCCGCCTCGGACTCGAGCTCACTCGCGACTTGCCCGGCAAAGCGGACCGAGAACAGGTCGACCAGTGCTTTTGACACCTCGGGATAGGCGGCAATGGTGTCGAGCGCGACGCCGGGCGAGAAGCCGGCCGCGGTAAAGCGCTGGTAGTTGGCCAGAGTGCGAAGCAGCAGTACGCCGTAGGTGTCAAGGCCCGCCGTGAGGACCAAGGAGTTCACCAGATCCGCGTCAAGCTCGCCCAGGAAGACTTCGGAGAAGGTGGAGGCAAAGCGGGAAAGGTACTCCTCGCTCACCTCGCTGACCGCGGCCCCGAGCTCAACCCCAAGGTCATAGAGCCAGATCGGGCTGCCGTCCTCGGGCGAGGCGAGCCGGTAGGGCACCTCCTCCAGAACCGAGAGGCCGAAGGTCTCGACCAGAGGCAGCAGAGCGGAGAGCTTCTGCTTCTGGCCGGTGTGGATGATCCTGAGCCGTATCGGACCGGAGCCGGGGGCGATGGAGGCAATGGGATGCCGCCCCTTCTCGGTGGTGAAGCCCACCCAGATCCCCTCGCCGGCCAGCGCCGACTCGATCCTCTGTACGTCGTCCGCGCCAACCTCGGCGCTGTAGTCGTTCTGGAAAGCCGAGTCGAAGGAGAACTCGTAGCGGGGGCATAGGTGGTCGGCCACCTCTTCGCCCACCCGCTCGGCCAGCTCCGCCTCCAGCCGGTCCATCCAGGTGCGGGCCTCGCGCTCGGCGATCTCGCTCACCAGCGCCACCAGCTGCTCCTCGGAGAGAGAGCCGCCTGGCAAGGCGATGTCCACGTCCACCCGGGCGGATTTGGCGTCTATGTGCGCCTCGCGCGCCTGCACGGTGCAGCCGGCGCACCGCGCGGCCACGGCCGCACGGATGCGGCGATCCATCCCGGTGTGGTAGCGGATGGTGGGGATGTAGGCGTAAACGCGGACCGCTTGGCCGGAGTTCATGGCCGAGGCGTAGACGGCGATCTGATTGGTCTCCCGCGCTAGCAGCAAGGCCGAGATGCCCTCGTAGAGATGTTCTTGGGGGACAAGCGCAAGCTCGATGGTCGGCACCATATGCAGGACTTCGTCGAGTTCCCGGTAGCTGTAGCTCTCCGGGGGAATGGAAAGGCTCTCGGCCAGCGCCTGAAGCAGTTCTCCATCCTCGTCGGACTCGCTCGCCGGGCTGGGAAGGCCGGCCACGAAGATGCCTTCCTGCTGGGAGCGGGCGACGACGATGGTCTCGTTGGAGACCACCGGTGAGTAGACCGGGGCCAGCACCAGGCCCTTTGCCGAGGCCGCGGCATTACGCAGAAGCTCGGCTTCGGCTTCGTCCATCGAGGAAAGCAGCCCCATGCGGCCGCCTCCGGAGGTCGAGCCCGCACCAAGGGTCAGGAACATCCCCTCGGGCAGGCTGCGCTGTCCCCGCCCCGGCTGGGCAATGAGGCGCGAGAGGCCGTCCTTGTCGGCTTTGATGGCGGCAAGGGTGGAAAACACCCGGTTCAGCTCGTCGTTGAGACGGGCGAGATCGACGTCGGCGTGACGGGCCTCGACATCGAAGTGGACGTAGGACTCGAGCCGCCCCTCGGCCGCCTTGCTGCCGGTGCGCTGAGCGGCGACTATCGCTCCTTCTTCGTTTCGGGCCACGGTCACCAGGGGGTGAAGCGAGGCCTCGGGCTCGAGTCCGAACCTGCGCAGGAGCGCGACGAAGGAATCGACCAGAAAGGCCTGGTCGACCGAGGCGATGTCCACGGTGAGGAGCACAGGGGTCTCGCTGTCGTTCGGCTTGGCGCCAAAGCTGATGTCGAACGCGTACCAGCTCTTGCCCAGCTTGCGAGCCAGCTGAAGGGTGGTGCGCATGTATACCCCGATGCGCTCGGAGCCGAAGAGGCGCTGGAAGGAGGAGTCGAAGGAGGCGCGCAGCGCCTCGAGGAACTGCGCATCACCCGCAGGAAGGTTGGGAAACTCGGACTCGGCGGCCTGTGACCACGCTGCAGACATGACGAGAAAACCTTCCGTTTCGCCGGTGGGCATTTACCGCAACCTTTTTTAGTACGCGCCCTGAGCCAAGGGCGTCTCAGCCAAAAGAAATAATGCGTCTCCAAGTCTGCTCACCCGCGGCTTAGCGCACAACGCGCGGCGCCCGTTGCACCGGTCCCTGCACTTAGGGACATGTAACAAAAGTGCCATTGCTTTTGTCAGACGTTACAAATCCAGTATGGTCTCCGGATGTCCCTCCTTGTGATGACATCAGCGTCGCCCATCGGTCCTGAACAGGCAAGGCGTCAAACCAGGTGCCCCGCATGGCCGGGAACACCGCCGGGCGCCACCCTTCGAACAATCTGCGCCACTGCCCCTTTTCGGACGGTCAAGAGGTTGCCGCGCCGGCCGCGGGCATGAGTCCCGGCGCTTCCCGCCTTGGAATTGCAGGCCGGGGCACGGTCGCGACGAGACCGCCGGAATGGCCTGGCCAGATTATTTCAATTCTTTTCAGTATTTAATAGCCGACACCACCACCTCTCATATGGGTGTTACCATCTCGCTGCCCGACTGAGAAAGGTGGCAAAATGCGCAGCGCTCGGCGTAGTCCCTCCCGGCTGTTTGGATTCGTGGCAGTTGCAGCCCTGCTGCTTGGCGTATTCGCTACCAGCACGGGCACCGCCGCCGCGTCGTCTCTCAGCATCACGCCGGTGTCCAGCTCCCAATGGGGACCCGACACGAGTGGCTACGAGCACATCGTCGGCGAGGTGCAGAACACCGGCACCGTCACCGCCTCACTCATCGAAATCGACTTCGCCTTCTACAACGCATCCGATGCCGTGGTGGGAAGCGACTACACCTTCGCCACGGTGGACCCGCTTGCTCCCGGAGAGAAGTCCCCCTTCGAGGACATCTTCACTCCCCCACCCGGCTACACGCACTACTCGATAACCTCGGTCAGCCCGAGTGCCTCGACCATTGCGGCCAACCGCAATTTCGCGACCGTCGTGACGGACACCTACACCGACGGCTCGGGATATCGGAACATCGCCGGCACGATCACCAACTTGAACACCACCACCGCCGACTTGGTCGAGGCGGTCTTCACCTTCTACAACTCCTCCGGGACCGTGGTCGCACAAAACTACGCCTACGCCGACACCGCCAACGCGAACATCGCTGCCGGACAGAGCGCATCCTTCGATGAGGCGCTCAGCCCGGAAGACCCGACCTACAGCTCCTACGCGATGCTGGTGCAGAGCACGTCGCCCCCGGCTCCCCCACCGGCGCCGGCCGTAACCTCACTTTCGCCTTCACGAGGTCCCGCCGGCGGCGGGACCACGGTGACGATCGGAGGGAGCGGCTTCGACGGGGTGCAATCGGTGATGTTCGGCGCGGTGGCAGCGACGAGCTTCACCGTCGTCAGCTCGAACCAGCTCACCGCCGTGGCTCCCGCCGGGTCCGGGACAGTGGCGGTGTCGGTGGAGGGAAGCTACGGAGCGTCGCCGTCCTCGGCGGCCGGCACGTTCACCTACCTCGCTCCCGCCCCCTCGATCTCCTCGATCTCGCCCGTCACCGGCACCACCGACGGTGGCACGACCGTGACCATCTATGGCAGCAACTTCACCGGGGCAACCGCAGTCGACTTCGCCTCGACACCGGCCACCGGCTTCACCGTTGTCTCTTCGAGCGAGATAACCGCGGTCGCTCCGGCCGGGGCAGCAGGGAAAGTGGACCTCGCGGTCACCGGTCCAGGAGGCACCTCAGCGCAGAACCCTGGCGACGTCTACACCTACGCCGCGCTCACACCGGCCATATCTTCGATCTCGCCTGCATCAGGGTTGCTCGCCGGCGGCAACACCGTGATGCTCTCGGGCACCAATTTCGACGGAGTCACTGCCGTCGACTTCGGCTCCACCCCGGCAACCAACTTCCAAGTCGTGGCGGACACCGCGATTACCGCTACCGTCCCGGCCTACAGTTCCCCGGGACTGGTGGAGGTCTCGGTCACGACTCCCTCCGGGATCTCCACCACCAGCTCGGGCGCCGCATACCTCTATCTCCCACCCGCCGCCTATGAAGCCGTATCCCCCTTCCGGATCTGTGACACCAGACCCTTCAACCCATCGGAACTCACCGGCCTCAACGACCAGTGCCAGGGCAAGACCCTTCAACCAGGAGGCTCGATCACCATCCAGGTGGCAGGCACCAGCCCCAACGACGCCTCGACCGGGGAAGTGCCGGCAAACGCCGTCGCGGCAATTCTCGATGTGACGGCCACCAACACCACCGGCGCGTCCTACCTCTCGCTCTATCCGGCAGGAGTGTCCAGCCCATACACCTCCGACCTCAACTGGTCCCCGGGCAGCACACGCAGCGATCTGGTCGAGGTGGCGCTTGGCCGAAACGGTCAGGTGGTGCTCTACAACAACGCGGGCGCCACCGACGTGCTGGTGGACGTCCAGGGCTACTACATCCCAGCCCCCACCTCAACCAACCCCTCTCCGCGAGTGACGCAGGTAACCAACCACCTTTGCCAATCCGGAACCGGCGCCACCCAAGGGCCGTGCCCGGCTACGACCACCACCCTGCGCACAGTCACCTTGGCGCCGGGCACGGCACTCTCGCTTCGCCATCTCCCGCCCCAACTCCTGACCGGGTTGGCCCGCCTCCTGCCTGGCGATGCCGCCCCACTCCTCGAATGGGTGTGCCGGGGTGACTGACACAGCCGGTGCGTCTCGGCCATTGACCGGGTTGGCCCCTCCCAGTTGAATACCATGGCGTGGAGGCCGGTATCCTTCGCCATATCCGGCTTTCCCGGCTAAGCGGTCCAAAGCGGCACCGCGCGCCGGGCATGAGCAGCGCTTGACGTTGTTGGATATGGGAAAGCCATTAGAGAGGTCCCCTTGCAGTACATGAGATACGCGCGCTACGCGGCGGCGCGCGGGGAGGAAGAAGCCAACACCGGAATCAGCCGCGAGTCGCTAATGCGCGCCTGGGGGTTCGCGCGCAACTACCGCGGCAAGCTCGCCGTATACATAGCCGTCATCGCCCTTACCGCCATCGTGGGGCTGGCGCCACCATTGGTGCTGCGCGCAATACTCGACTCGGCCATCCCAAGGCACTCCTATGGCCTTCTTTACGTCTTGGTCATCCTTGCGGTGGTCCTCAACCTGGCGACTACAGGGCTGGGCGTTGTCTCGCGCT
>JAJYNL010000040.1:0-8709 GCA_021786375.1 Actinomycetes bacterium | reverse complement strand
TGATCAAGCTCTCGCTCGCGGTCACGCTTCTCGCGCTGGTCATCATCCCGGTGCTTATCGTCATCGACCGCACCCTGGGCAAGCGAATCGCCCCCTTGGCCCGGGCGCAGATGGTGGCGAACGCCTCCATGTCGACCTATGCCACCGAGCGCTTCAACGTCTCGGGCGCAACCCTCGTCAAGCTGTTCGGCAATCCCGCGGCCGAGGCACGCAACTACCGCACCCAGGCCGCCAAAGTGCGTGACGCCGGAATTTCACTCGCGCTGGGCGGGCGCCTCTATTTCAGCCTGCTCGGCCTGATCGGAGGCCTGGGCGCCGTGGCGGTCTACCTGGTGGGGGGCCGCCTGGCGATCAAGGGGGCTATGAGCATCGGCACACTGGTGGCCCTGGCCCAGTACGCCACCCGCCTGTACAGCCCGATCACCGACCTCGCCTCCTCGCGGGTGAACTTGAGCCAGGCGCTGGTCTCCTTCGACCGCGTCACCGAGGTATTGGCAATCGAGCCAAGCGTGGTCGACCCCGCCGAGCCGGTCAGGCTGGATTCTCCGCGCGGGGAGATCGAGTTCCGTCATGTCGACTTCGCCTACCCGGCGGTCGACACCCCCTTCTCCGCGCCCGGCCAGGCCGAGCCGGCCGAGGGGCCCCAGGTACTCCACGACATCGACTTCCACGTGCCTCCCGGCACAATGACCGCCCTGGTCGGACCATCGGGAGCGGGCAAGACCACCATCGCCTCACTCATCTCGCGCCTCTACGACCCCGACGCCGGCCAGGTGCTATTGGACCGCGTGGACCTGCGCGACATCCTCCTCTCCGAGCTCGCCACCCATATCGGAGTGGTCTCCCAGGATCCCCACCTCTTCCACGACTCGATCATCGCAAACCTTCGTTACGCCCGGCCGGAGGCGAGCATGGAGGAGACAGTGGAAGCCGCGCGGGCGGCCCAGATTCTCGAGACCATCCTGGCCCTTCCTGACGGCTTCGACACCTTGGTGGGCGAGCGCGGCTACCGGCTCTCCGGAGGAGAGCGCCAACGCGTGGCCATCGCCAGGGTCATCTTGAAGCGGCCCCAAGTGGTGATATTGGACGAGGCCACCTCACACCTGGACGCGGAGAACGAAGCGGCGGTCCAAGAGGCACTGCATCACCTGCTGGCAGGAAGGACCTCGATCGTCATCGCCCATCGCCTCTCCACCATCCTGGCGGCCGACCAGATCCTGGTTGTCAAAGACGGGCGGATCGTCGAGCGTGGAACCCACGCCTCCCTGATCGCCGAAGGCGGCACATACCGCGAGCTCTTCGAGACTCAGGCTTTCGTCCAAGCCCCCGAGTGACGCCGCCTCCTGGCGCATCGCCACGCGGCCCAGGGCACAAGGACCCAATTTCCGGCGCAAAAGGCGCGCGGTACCGGCGCGGAATTGACACCCTCGCGGTACCGGGGTGAAGATTGCTCATGGTGCCCAAGGCGGGTGCCAAGGAGGAATCGCGATGCGAGCCGAGCCGATCATGCGGGGGCTGCGCAAGGCCGCGGAGAGGCCGAATCTCTACGACGCCGCCCATCTCTCCGACACCTGGGAGGCGATGACCACCGAGCTGAAGCCGCCACTCTCCCATGAGGACGCCTACATCGAGGCCTACCGCTGCCTTCTCTGCGGCGGACCGCACAACCCGGCTCCCTGCACCGTGGCCTGCCCGGCCGACGTCGATGTGGCGGGCTTCATGGAGGCCATTATCAACGGCGACCCGGTCACCTCCGCCGGAATAATCGCATCCACCAATCCTTTGGGCGGAACCTGCGCACGGGTATGCCCCACCGAGGAGCTCTGCGAAGGGGCGTGCGTCCTGAACCTGCAGGGCCAGCGGCCGGTTGACATCGCCCGGCTGCAGCGTTACGCCATGGACCAGGCCGAGAAGGTCGGCGACCTGCTTGTCCCGGACAAGGCCCCCGCGACCGGGGCCAGGGTCGCCGTGGTCGGAGGGGGACCGGCCGGCATGGCCGCGGCGAGCCGCCTGGCCGAGCTGGGCCACGGGGTAGAAGTATTTGACGCCTACTCCAACACCGGCGGGCTGGTGCGGGCGGCCATCGCCCCCTACAGGCAGGTCTTCGACCCACTTCCCACCGAGACCTCGCGCCTGCTGGAGCTCGGAGTCAAGTTCCACCTGGGTGCCGAGCTGACCCCGGAGCAGGTGGCCACGTTGCGGGATAGGTATTCCGCCGTGATCCTGGCCATCGGCATGGGAGAGGACTCCGCCACCGGCACTCCCGGAAGCGGGCTGCCCGGGGTCTGGAACTCCCTTCCCTTCATCGCCGCAATCAAGAGTGGCAACTTCCCTGAGGTAGGCGAGCACGTTGTCGTGGTGGGCGGTGGCAACACCGCCATGGACGTCGCACGCGAAGCCGTGCGCCTGGGCGCCGCCAAGGTCACGGTGGTCTACCGGCGCACCCGCGAGGAGATGCCCGCCTTCTGGGTGGAGTACGAAGAGGCGGTCGAGGAAGGCGTCGAGTTCGCCTGGCTCACCAACCCCATCCGTTACGAAGGCCGGGGATACCTGGAGCGCGTCGTCTGCCAGCGCATGGAGCTCTCCGAGCCGGACCAGAGCGGCAGGCGCCGCCCGGTCCCGCTGCAGGGTGAGGAGCTGGTAGTCGAGGCGGGAACCGTGGTGGAGGCGATCGGCCAGCGCCCTCGCACCTCACTTCTCGCCAGAGTGGAAGGCGCTACCTTCGACAGCGGGCGCCTGGTGATCGACCCTTTCAGCGGCCGGATCGGGACGAGCGCCTTCTTCGGAGCGGGGGATGCCGTCAACGGCGGCGCCACCGTGGTGGAGGCGGTCCGCCTGGGCAAGATCGCCGCCGAAGGCGCTCACGATTTCATCCTGGAGAGGAGCTCTCGATGAGCACGCTGGTTGTGAAGGCCGGCGAAACCGCTCCGGCGCGCCTGGCACCGGGGGACGTGATCCGCTACGAGCAGCTGGAGGCGAGCCTCACGGTTCGGCGGGCGTACTGCAAAGGGTGCCTGCTCTGCATCGACTCCTGTCCGGCCAAGATCTTGAAGCTCGACGCGGACGACCTCATCTATGTGACCGACATCGATGCCTGCATCTTCTGCGGGGTATGCGCCGGGCGCTGCCCCGACTTCGTCTTCGTGCTGGATGCCGGCACGCGCAACAAGGAGGGTCGCGATGGCGACGGCCACTAAGACGTCGACCAACGGCAAGGACACCAGGCGGCTGATAATGGGAAACGAGGCGGTAGCGCTCGGGGCCATCGCCGCCGGGTGCGACTTCTACGCCGGCTACCCCATCACCCCCGCCACCGAGATCCTCGAGGAGATGGCGCGCGTGCTGCCCCGGCGGGGCGGCGTCTTCCTGCAGATGGAGGACGAGCTCTCCGCCATGGCCGCGATCATCGGCGCCGCGTGGGGTGGCGCCACCGCGATGACCGCGACCTCGGGCCCGGGCTTTTCGCTCATGCAGGAGAACCTCGGCTATGCGGCGATCACCCAAACCCCATGCGTAATCGTCGACTCCCAGCGCGGCGGCCCATCCACCGGCCTGCCCACCCTCCCCTCGCAAGGTGATGCGATGCAGGCGCGCTTCGGCACACACGGCGATCGGCCGGCTCTGGTGATAACCGCTTCGTCGGTCAAAGGATGCTACGACGCCACGGTCCTTTCTTTCAAGCTGGCCAAGCGCCACCGCATGCCTGTGGTCCTGCTCTTGGACGCGGTCATCTCCCACATGCGCGAGCCGGTGGAGATCCCTCCTCCGCCGCCTCCACCGGTACGGAGCTTCCCCAAACTCGCCGAAGGCGACCCACGCTTCGGTGACGCTCCCTTCGTGCCTTTCGGATACGGCCCCATCACCGTCGTCACCGGCCTCTCCCACGGCGGAGACGGGCTGGCCGAGACCAGGGGCGG
This sequence comes from Actinomycetes bacterium, assembly GCA_021786375.1. Taxonomy (GTDB): domain Bacteria; phylum Actinomycetota; class Acidimicrobiia; order Acidimicrobiales; family Acidimicrobiaceae; genus Acidithrix. The sequence goes on along the minus strand of JAJYNL010000040.1, from coordinate 4,792 downwards.
AGTGCAGACCGAGGCGATGATCATCAACTCCATTTCCAAGCTGGACCAAGACCCTGAGATCCGCGCCGAGTGGACCGGCGACTACCGCCTGGACGACGCCGAGGTGGCAATCGTCGCCTACGGCATCACCGCCAGGGCGGCTCGCGAGGCGGTGGACCAGTTGCGCGAGCGGGGCGTGGCGGCTGGCCTGTTGGATCTGCGCATCCTCTGGCCCTTCGCCGAGGAGCGCCTACGCGAGGTGGCGGCCAAGTCCAAGACCATCGTGGTTCCCGAACTCAACCTGGGGCAGATGGTGATGCCGGTCCGCGCGGCCGTCGAGGGCGCCGCCAAGGTCCACCAGCTAAACCGAGCCGACGGGACGCTTCTCACTCCGGAGGACATCGCCGCCTTCGCCATTTCCGTCCAAGGAGGGCAAGGTGCCTAAACTCGGCCTCGACATCGACCAATACCTTCGCACCGAGGTGCTTCCCACCGTCTGGTGTCCGGGATGCGGCAACGGGAACATCGTGGAGGGAATCGGCACCGCTTTCCAGCGCATCGGCCTCGATCCCGAGAAGGTGGTCGTGGTAGGAGGGATCGGGTGTTCGGGACGCACCCCCTTCTATGTGCGCACCAACGCCATGCACACCACCCATGGCCGGGCCTTGGCCTATGCCACCGGCCTGAAGATGGCCAACCCCGAACTCACCGTGGTGGTGACCATGGGAGACGGGGATGCCCTGGCCATCGGCGGGAACCACTTCATCCATGCGGCACGCCGCAACGTCGACCTGACCGCCATCGTCTACAACAACGGCATCTACGGGATGACCGGCGGCCAGGGTGCCCCCACCACCCCGGTCGGCTCGCGCACCACCACCTCGCTGCTCGGCGCGGTGGAGCGCACCTTCGACACCGTTGAGCTGGCGCTGGCCGCAGGGGCGAGCTACGTGGCCCGCACCACCACCTTCGACATGCAGGAGATCCCCCTGCGCATCGAGGAGGCGCTCAGACACAAGGGATTCTCGTTAGTGGAGGTGCTCACCCAGTGCCCCACCTACTACGGCAGGCTGAACCGTATCGGAGACCCCTCGGACATGCTCATCTGGGAGCGCGACCACACCGCCGACGAGCCGGTGACGCTGCTCTCCAGGGAGGAGATGGTCGGCCCGCTGCGGACCGGGGTCTTCCGCAACGAGGAGGACCCGGAGTACATCGAGGTCTATCGCGAGATGTGCGCAGCCCAAGGAGGCAGCTATGCGGCTGGTTGACCGCGACCCCATCCGCATCCGGCTCACCGGCCGCGGCGGCCAGGGAATCATGCTCGGTGGCGCGATCCTGGCCGAGGCGGCCATGCGTGACGGCCTGCTGGTCTCCGAGACCCAGGAGTACGGCCCCGAGGCGCGCCTGGGTGCGACCAAGGCGGATCTAATCATCTCCACCCGCGAGATCGCTTATCCCGAGGTGGAGAAGGCGGACCTGATCCTGTGTCTGTCAAGGGCGGCCTACCTGCGTTACGCACAAAGCCTGGCTGAAGGCGGCCTGCTGATCGCGGACTCGTCCATGGCCGAGGAGATGGGCGAGGCGGAGAGCACCGTCTACCTTCCATTCCGAGCCACCGCACTCGAGCTAGGCAACGAGCTGACCACCAACATCGTCGGCCTGGGCGCGCTGGTGGCGATGTCCGAGGTCGTGACCCGGTTCAGCCTGGCTGCCGCAGTGACCGGCCGCGTAAAGCGCGAGTTGGCGGAACTGAACAACAAGGCACTCGAGGTGGGCTTTAACCTGGGGGCCTCGGTCCAGGTGCGCCTGGCCTGACGGCGCGCGCCTCCGGACTGCGGCGGCGAAAATGAGGGGGCCGCGTCGGGCGCACCCGGTACCCGAAGTGAGTGGGACATAGCCAAGATCTCCAGTATTGCCGTCAACGCCCTCGAGAGATCCCGTTACCCGTCTCCAGCAATTACCGACATGGTTAGTCCGGGCAAACCATGCCCCGGACTACTCTCGTCGCCGGATCAAGCGGTCTTCCAGATGTTGGATTGATTCATAGGGGGCGAGGGAGCCGCGAAATCCCAGATTGGCTGGAGGAGCTCGAGAAACGGGTGAAGGTGAACTCCAACTACGCGGATCAGATCCGCCAGCCATGCTCCTCGCGATGCGAAAGCACGATTGTCTGCAACGATGACGTTCCGGTTCGCGGGCTCGCCTCGAGCATCGCCCACGGCCATCTCCTTGATATGTCCGGGATCACGGCCAAGAGCCTGGAAGCGACGATCGTTTTCCCACGGGACCAGGTATGCACGATACTTGCGGGGATCGACTCGGCCAAGCCGGAAAAGCCGATTCGTGCGTAGATCGCACCGAACCGACAACGTGGTGTGGCAACGGGTACTAGTCGCACGTGGCTCTCCTCACAGAAAAACCCGTCCTCGCTCGCTACGACCGTGCGCGCGCACTGGCACCGGCGAAGGGCGCTAACTGAGGGTGCGGCGCCCACGGCTGCTTGCAAGCTTGCGGAGTGACGCTTCAAACTCTCTGAGGTCATCCACCTTGGGGGGCTGCTGCTCGACTGACACTTCCTGGACATACGAGACCACGGACTTGGTGCCTCTTCTGGCCCTTGCACCCATCCAATGTCCCCTTCCCTCTGTTTTGCGGCCTGACATTACCACGATAATGCGACTGACTCAAGACCTCCGAAGATACCAGTACCGCAAGTAACCGAACACCGCGAGGCTAACCACAAGGCCAAGCCCTGACATGTAGTGGACATATCGGTCACCCTGGAACAGGATTGAAAACGCGAGAAGAACGAGAACGATTGACGCAGCGATACCAACATCTCTAAATGGTCGGAGGATCCTGGTTAGCAAGTGCGGCTCCCCGCCATCACCGACGAACAGCGCGTATCCTGCAGGCACAACCAGGAGAATCGGCACCCACAGAGCGTCCTGAGAAGCCAGCGATGGACGGGGGGTAGCCAGCACAGCCAGGCTTGCCACAAAAAGAATCGCTGCTGAGTACAGAGCAGCCAAAGGTGGGCCCGTGAACCTTTGCAACTTCACCGTGAACAACAGACGCACAGGCTGCCCAACGGGAAATCGCTCGAGGTGGACATAAGCCGTATGTTCATTTGCCACAGCTTCAAATTCGGGCGTGGACCAATTCCCGGGATCCTGCCCCAATTCATCCGCCTCTCGATCAACACCTTGGTCGGGGAGGCCGAATTCCGCGCCATCGGGGTCAACTTCAACCTTTGTATTAGTGATCGCTACGGAGTGAGGAACCTGAATATTGACATGGAAACTCAGCGCGTCAGCAGCTGCCGGTAAAAGTAGCTCGTATTCGGCCACACCTGGATGTCGTGCTCCAGCCCTCAGCGATTCCCACCAATTAAGTGATTGGCTCTTAAGACTATCTAAGTAGTCGAAGTGGACTATACGCCGAGATGGGCCAGTAGCCTCCATCGCTGCGTAGAGAATAAACCCCGTTTGAAGCGAGCTGGCAAAGTAGCGCACCAGCGACCTGTCTCTCGAGCCGGCCAGTTGGGCGGCCTTGACAAGTTCGCCGGCTTCAGGGCATTCCCGCCCATCGCGTGGGGGCGCAAAGGCAACGGCGAGCGAAAGATCCAGTAATTCCTCAACTTGACCACCTTCGAGGTTCAGCTCATAACTGCATAGTCCAAGTAGGAGCAGTGCACTAAGTACGCCGTTTTCACCAGCCAGCAAGTGCGGCAAATCCCGACCGGCGTCGTCGCGCAGGGAGAAACCGATCAGTGATCGCTTCTCAAGCGTAGCCAGCGGGATTGCCAATTGCGGTGTGTCCCCATGAATATCGCCTACAAGAAGCCCAGACAAGATACTCACATCAGCTTCCGGCATCAAGAATTCGATCGAGATGGAGCGCCGAATGAGAGAACTACCGAGGAGCTCTATCGACTCCGACCTGCGCAGTCTCCAACGACGATAATCCGCAACAAATGCCGCAAGCCGGTACGGAATGCTTGGATATTCACGGACCAAGTCGAAGGCGAGTTGCCGATTGATCTTTAGAAGCCGCTCGTAGTTCATTGGGAGATGACACTACATTATTTCCGCCGCCATGGCTAACGAATTGTACTGCGAAAGCAGCCGCTCCATGCCACATCCATGGTCGGAGCCCCCCAACCCGAGGAAGACCAGGCACTCGATACCGCGTGGTGTCCACGTAACAATTGCTGGAGTATCCTCCGAGGAAACCAGCTCCGCTGCTGTAACACGGTGGCGGACGTATCGCGGAGCGCTTGGTCGCCGGCCGGCGGTGGATCGCCAGCAGCGTTGCGAGCCAAGACCAGACTTATCACGTTCGCGGCCCACGTCCGCGGCCCACGTCCGCTCGAGGGACAACCCGCTGGCCCCCATGCACATGATGCACGGCGACACCGGGGACAGCAGCGTCGGCCGGGAGTCGTCGATGCCGGGAGCTTGGACGGCCCATCAGGCGTCCTCGATCATCGGCCCCCATTGAACCCGCCCCACCGGCGCAAGACCCCGGTTCTCCTACTCCGCGCGCCAACTCAGGCAAGACCGCTCCCCGTGGCATCCCCAGCCCTGCGCCCGACCCGGACGGCCGGGGCAAGTGGCAGCGCCCGAAAAAGCAAGCGCCTGGATGTCCCTCCCAGATACCGTTCATTCCCGAGCCGACCTTAGCTTCCACCCGGACGACCGGGTGACCCGCCTTGGCAGCCCACTCCGACAGCCTCGCCGCCTGGCGGTCCAGGTCACCTCGCTGGTCGTGTGACGAAACCCGCGCATAGAGCCCGAGGGCTGCGCCG
>JAJYNL010000087.1 GCA_021786375.1 Actinomycetes bacterium | reverse complement strand
GCGTGCCAGGCGATACGACGCGCCGCGTAGCGAGCCGGCCAGCCCTTTACCCCGCCGAGTGGCTCGCCGCTCCTCGCAGCGGCGAGGACCTCGCTGACGGCGGTGCGCACCGCCGCCGCCTCCTCGCCGCGCCCCGAGCGGCTCCAGCCAGGCCAGTCGAGAGCGGAGGCGAAGGCGAGACTCCGACCACATTCGATGGGTGAGGTAGGCGGCTGGCTCGGCCGTCACCGGTAGGTCGGGCAGGCTCAGTCCCACCGGTTTCCCGACTGGGTGCTTGTTCTGCCTCGCCATGGGTGTCAGCTCTGCCAGCCGCCCCCTATCGATCCGGACATGAGGTTCTCCACTCATCCGGCTCTCGGACATCGTTCACCGTCAGGCAGACGCAGTCCCGTAGTAGCGCACCTTCCCGCTGAGGCGGTAGATCCCCAGGTCGGTGAGCCACCCGTAGGTAAATCGGGTGGCCCAGTTCCGCCCGTGGAGCCCGTGCTTGGTGCTGGCGAGGCGGGCCATCCGCAAGTGGACGTAAACGTCGACGGCGCTGAACTTCTCCGAGGAGTTACCCACGGCGAAGTATGCACACCAGCCCCGTAGAACGGGGTTGAGGTCGGCGACGACTTCCTTCAGCGGCCAGCTCGCCCGGTTGCGGGCCGTACGCTGGTTGACCCTGGCCCTGATCGAGGCCGTGGCCCTCGGCGACGGCCACTTGTTCAAGTACCAGTAACCCCGGTGCTTCCAGGACTCTCGCATCCGATGCTCGAATCCGAGAAACACGAACCCGTCCTGCCCCTTTGCGAGGAGGGAGATCCTGGTCTTGTCGGGGTGCAGGCGCAACCCGAGGTCCTCCAGGATCGCCTCGATCCGAGCCTTGGCCTCTATGACCCTGGCCCTCGTCGAAGCGAGCACGACGAAGTCGTCATAGTACCTGACCAGCGTTCCCAGCCCCTGGCCCATCTCGCTCCACGCCCGGTCGAGGACGTGGAGCACGATGTTGCAGAGAAGCGGAGAGACGGGTGAGCCCTGTGCGGCGCCGGCCACCTGTCCGGTGACCGCACCGCCCTCGAGCACCCCCACTCGAAGCCAGCTCCGGATCAGCTTCAGCATCTTGCGATCCGACACCCGTCGCTCCATCTGGGAGACGATGGCGTCGAAGCTCAAAGAGCCGAAGCAGTCCGAGATGTCGGCGTCGAGCACCCAGACCGCCCCTGCGTTGACCATGGTGCGCACCGCCTCCAGGGCCTGGTGAGCCGACCGCTTCGGTCGGAACCCGAAGCTACAAGGCAGGAAGTCCGCCTCGTAGATCGGCTCCAGGATGGACTTGGCCGCTGCCATGATCACCCGATCCCGAACAGCGGGGATCGAAAGTGGTCTGGACTTGCCCGGCTGGCCGGGCTTGGGGATGGATACCCGCCGCAGCGGCAAAGGCCGGTAGCTCCCGGTCTCCACCTCTGCAGCCAGCTCATCGAGGTAGGCCCGTACCCCCTCGACGCCCCCCTCCTCGATCGACGCGATACTCACGCCGTCAACTCCGGGGGCGCCAGAGTTGGTGGCAACGCTGACCCATGCTCTCCACATCACATCACGACGGGTGAGCTTGTCGTAGAGGGCATGGAATCTCCGTTCCGGGTCCTGCTTGGCACTGCGGTAGAGCACGCGCTGGAGCGCTTGGAACGCGTCCACGCCCTCGTCCCGCCTGATGGAGCTGGCCCGAAGGGCACGCAGCTCCTGCGGGGCATCAGGTGCGGCAGGCTGATCTAGACCGTTGGTCACTGACCGACTCCTTCGCTTCGAACGTCGTGCATCGATGAACCAGGGGTCCTTCGCATCGGGCGGGGCTGTGTCCTCCCACACCGTCATCTGCTACTGCGACCCCCTCCGACTTCCTCTCGGCCGCACTACCACTTCCCGGGGGCACCGGTTATAGGCAGGCATCGCTTCCCGCCGCCCGTCGTGGCGGGGCCGAGGAGGATCTCCCCATTTCCGAGGACAACCATCTGACCGTTCCGAGCCCACTGCGCCGGAGGGTTCTTCGGTGCCCGCTTCCGGTTCCCTGGCACCTTCCGTGGCCTTCGCCGCCACACCAACGGCTCGGCTCCCTCTCCATAGATGACGACGCTTGTCAGGCCTCGCAACTTCACACACGCTACGGACCGGCCAGTTGTTCCACCCCGCTTCGCACCCGGCCTCTCGACCACGCACGGGGGCGTCCCTACCCAGGACCCGGACGTCTCCTGGGACCAGACCTTCCCTGGTTGGCTCTCCTCAGTTCGCTCGGTTATCTCATGTCATCGGGACACGCCCCTTCTTCCATGGGTGCCCGAGCTGATGGGCACACGGTGCGGCTCTCCTGGAGGGACCGAGGTCAGGCAGCTGCCGGGATGACTCCGCCGGCGTAGCGGGATGCGTGGACGCTCGCGCTCCGCGGTGAGGTGGTGGTGCCAGTACTCGTTCCAGTCGCCGTTGGCGCGGACAGCTCGGAGCTTCAACATCGCCTCTGCTCCGTCGAGGGACCAACGAGCCCCGGTGAGGTCGAAACGGTCGCGCACGAGGTGTCGGCACGCTCCTTCGATGACGTCATCAGAGTGCACCTCCGGTAGTAGTGAGTTGAGTTCGCGCAGTGAGACGGGCGACTGCTGGCCGGGCGCGCAGCGCGGCTTCGGTGTCGGCAGTGAATGGGATGCAGATGGCGCCG
>JAJYNL010000085.1 GCA_021786375.1 Actinomycetes bacterium | reverse complement strand
TCGGGCGATACTGGCGGCGATTCCCGACGCCCGCCTGGTTCAGGCCTGTGGCCAGACGGAAGGGGGGCCTGGTGGCATCGTCCTCACCCCGGAGGAGGTGATGGCCCACCCGGAGGCGAGCGGGCGCAGCGCCCTGCCCAATACCGAGGTGCGCATAGTGGACGCGGCGGGCAATGACGTCGCGCCCGGAGCGATTGGTGAGATGATCATGCGCGGCGAGACCATGATGAAGGGCTACTGGGGCAAGCCCGACCAAACCGCTGAGACTGTCCGCGCCGGCTGGGTGCACACCGGCGATCTGGCCCGCATCGACAGCGAGGGTTACATCACCCTGGTGGACCGGCTGAAAGACATGATCATCAGCGGTGGTCGAAACATCTACTCGGTCGAGGTGGAGAACGCTTTGGCTGGTCACCCTGCGATCGGCGACATTGCCATTGTTGGCCGGCCCTCCGAAGAGTTCGGGGAGACGGTGGTGGCCATTGTTTCCCTGAGGCCCGGAATGGAGTTGACGCTGGAGGAGCTTCGCGCATTCGGCCGCGAGCTGATAGCCGATTACAAGTTGCCCCGCGAGCTGATTTTCGACGTCATACCCAGAAATCCATCCGGCAAAATACTCAAGCACGTGCTCCGGGACCGCCTGGACACCTGAGGAGCCGGGGTACTTCATCGCACCATCCAAAGAGACGCGGGTCTGGCACTACGCAAGGCGGTAATGCCGCTTCGACGCGGCTCCCGACCGGCGCTCTCCTCGACGCAGGAGAGTCCGCCTGCGGCGCTCTTCCGCGAGTTCCAGCCACGACTTGGGCTTGCGGCCAGGTGACCACCTGCCAGGGTGCCTGCACGCCAGGCGCGTGATTGGCGATCCCCTGCCCCGGACGTCCCGGAGATGCGGAGCCGTAATCCGGCCGGCCAACGGAGCTTCGGATCAGTGCCCGCCCACCTGGCTCAGTACACGCCACCCAGCTTGCGATGGTCCCAGCTGACCAATTTGCGCGGGTGGATGATCACCCCGTAGCGCTTTGACGCGCTGGCAAGGAAGGCCTGCTTGGCCTCCGCGCTCTGATCAAGCCCCCCGTAGCGGCCGTAGATGGAGCTCCCGATCTCACGCACCTGCTCATGGTCGGTGACTATCTCGGCGTCGGCGATCATCTCCACTCCGCGCAGGGCATCATAGGTCTCGCCGGCCTCCACCATCGCGGTGAGGGTGCCGCTCCTTTGCAGATTGAGCATCTTCTGGCTCTTGGCATAGGTCCAGAAGGCGACGTCGGCCCCTACGAACCCGTACCACATCGCCACCAGGTGGATGTCCTCACCCGGACCCTTGGTGGCCACAGCCATGGTGTGCGGCTCGGCCAGGAACGCGGCAACCTCCTGGTCGGTCATGCGGATTAGGTCTCGTCTACTGGGCATAGCCCCTCCTTTGAATCCTCGTGTCCAACGGCAAAGCTATCCGGTGCCGGCCAGGCGGAACTCGGGATCAGAGCGCCAACAGCTCCTCCGCCACCGAAGCGGTGTACCGCTCGCGGTTCGCACCAAAAAGAAAGGTGACCAACTCCGGGTTGGCGCGGAAGGCGGGCAAGCCGTACAGGTCGGCCAGGCACTCCGCCTCCGGGTCCTCGCCACCTTGGCCGAGCGCCTTGGCAAGCAGTCGTGCCTGTGCCTCGAAGAGCCGCGCGGGAAGCTCGAATCCGTCGGGGACCCGGCACAACACTCCCAGGCCCCCGCTCACGGCGCGCTCGGCAAGCTGCATGTGCTCGCGGGAGATGATTGCTCCGCCATCGGAGAAGGACCACGGCTCGATCACCAGCGCACTCTCGCCGCCGGAAAGCGCACGGCTGAGAAGCCGCTGCGCCCCCCGGGAGGGGTCGTAATAGACGGCGTGCTCCGAACCGCGGCGCCCCGCCAGCGCCCGGTAGGCACGGTCCACGTCGAGCAGGTAGAGAGTCACACCCGCATCGGCCATGGCGCGCAGCTCGCCAAGCGTGGAGTCCCGCGAGAGTTCGCGGCGGATCGACCATGCCTCCTCGTGAGGGTCGAGGGCAAGGAGAAGCCTATTTCCGACCGACCACAATCCCCCGTTGCGCGGCTGTGCCGCCAGCAGCTGGCGGACGGCCACGTAGAGCATCTCGGGACGGTCGGCAAGTTCCTCGAGGGACTGCAGGGCGGAAAGCGCTACGGCCTGGGGATCCTCTTCCTCGAGGCGCGCGATCCAGCGAAGTACCTCGAGCGGGTTCATACCCAGAGACTACTTGAGGATGCCGCCCCTTGTCATCGCCATGACGTCCAGGGCCCGGTCGACTTCCTCCTCGCTGAGCAGGCCTTCCTCCAACACTACGGTGCGTAGGTCCTTGCCTTCGGCCAGGGACTTCTTGATCACCTTGGCAGCCGCCTCGTAGCCGATGTATGGATTCAGCGCCGTGCCCACCGAGGGCGAGGAGAGCGCGAATGTGCGGCAACGCTCGACGTCGGCGACGATCCCGTCCACGCACTTGTGGGCGAGGGCGACCGAGACCGAGGACAGGAGCATTATCGACTCGATCAGGTTCCGGGCGATGACCGGAAGCATCACGTTCAGCTCCAGGTTTCCCGCCGCGCCGCCAAAGGCCACGGCGGCATCGTTGCCGATAACCTGTGCGGCCACCTGGCAGACGGCCTCCGGTACGACAGGGTTCACCTTTCCCGGCATGATCGAGGAGCCGGGCTGGAGGTCAGGCAGGTGAATCTCGCCGAGCCCGCAGCGAGGTCCGGAGGACATCAGGCGCAGGTCGTTGGCGATCTTGTAGAGCGAGACCGCGATGGTGCGGGTAACTCCCGAGGCCTCGACCAGCGCGTCGCGCGCTCCCTGGGCCTCGAAGTGGTTGCGGGCCTCGCGCAACGGCAAGCCGGTGGTCTCGCACAGGCGTTCGATCGCCCTAGCGGCGAACCCGACCGGGGTGTTGATTCCCGTGCCCACGGCGGTGCCGCCCAACGGTAGCTCGGCGACTCGCGGGAGTGCGACCTCCACTCTCTCGATCCCGTAGCGGATCGCAGCAGCGTAACCGGAAAACTCCTGCCCCAGGGTGACAGGTGTGGCGTCCATCAAGTGGGTGCGCCCCGACTTGACCACCTCGGCAAACTCGGCGGCCTTGGCCTCCAACGACGCAGCAAGTTCGCCGAGGGCGGGAATGAGGCGCTCCTGCATCTCGTAGGAGGCCGCCAGGTGTATCGCAGAGGGGAAGACGTCGTTGGAGGACTGTGAGGCATTGGTGTGGTCGTTCGGCTTGACAACCGCCCCGCCCAGAAGCTCGGTGGCCAGCGTCGAGAGGACCTCGTTCATGTTCATGTTCGAAGAGGTGCCCGAGCCGGTCTGGAAGACGTCCACCGGGAACTGTCCGTCGTAAGTACCTCCGGCCACCTCTTCTGCGACGGCGGAGATGGCCTCGCCGATCTCGGGCGAAAGCACGCCGAGCTCGGTGTTGGTCAGGGCTGCGGCGGCTTTGATCCTGGCAAGCGCCCAGATGAGGGAGCGGGAGATAGTTAGGCCGGAGATCGGGAAGTTCTCTACGGCGCGCTGCGTCTGGGCCTGCCACTTGGCGGTGCGAGGAACCCGCACCTCGCCCATGGAGTCGTGCTCGATCCGGTATTCGGTGCTTGAATCGTTCGTTGTCATCGGCCTGCGATCTTACTACCGCCAAAAAGTGGCGGCTAATTCCGTGCGATCCGGTGGTGAGCGTATGAATGTGAAAATTCGGGCCATGCCGCCCACGGTCCATGTAAACTCTGCCGAGTGCTTTTGCGAAACTAACAAGCTGGCACAAGGAGACCGATACCTACCACGGGGTCCATACCTCATCTCATATCTACCGGCGCCTCAAATCTTGAGCGCCCTGCTAGCGAAAGAGAGAATGTTGGGCGTATCCAAGATCAAGGCACGGAAGCATCCCGGCTGGAGAAGCGTAGCTCTCCTGGCAGGGACAGCGGTACTAGGAGCCGTACCGGTGCTGGCAAGTTCGACACCTGCGGCAGCTGACCAGCTGTCGTATGAAAAAGCCCAGGCAGCCCAGATAGCGGCCCAGATTTCCACCTTGGACAACCAGGTCGCCTTCTATTCCGAGCAGTATGATGCGGCCAATATTCAGCTGCAGACCGTCAACGGCCAGATTCAGGCTGAGCAGCAGAAGATCTCCGACACCCGCAAGCAGATCGAGGATCTGAAGACCAAGCTGGCCAACGAGGCGATCAACCTTTACACCCAGGGTGGCAATATCTCCTCGATTACCGCCCTTCTGAGCGGAACCTCCACCGACATAACCGTCCGCGACGTCTACGCGGGTGCGGTCGCCGGTTCGCAGCAAGCCCTGGTAAGCAGCTTCCAGGCTGCGAGCCAGCAGCTTGTCGCCCAGGAAAAGACCCTCTCGTCGGAAGAGGGGAAGGCTGCTGCAGCGGTCTCTCAGGCGGCAAGCGCCCGCTCCGCCGCCGTCGCCGCGGAGTCCCAGGCTCAATCCCAGCTGAGCTCGGTCAACTCCACCATTTCCAAGCTCATCCAGGAGGCCCAGGCCGCTGCGGCCGCGGCCGCTGCCGCCAAGGCTCGCCAGCTGGTGCTGGCCCAGCAGGCCGCGCAACAAGCCAGCCAGCAGGCCGACCAGCAGGCCGCGCAACAGGCCACCCAGCAGAACACACAAAGGACCGCGCCGCAGAACTCCTCGCAAAGCCAGCCGGCCACGCCGGTTGCCACTCAGTACAATCCACCGCCGGTGGGTGGCGGAGCGGCGACCGCGGTCCGGGTGGCGCTGTCCAAGCTCGGCGACCCCTACATCTTTGCCGCGGCCGGGCCCAACGCCTTCGACTGCTCCGGGCTGGTGATGTACGCCTGGGGCCAGGCCGGGGTCTACCTCCCCCACAACGCCGCGGCCCAGGCAGCCGACTCCCATCCGATCAGCTACAGCCAGCTCCAACCTGGTGACCTGGTCTTCTACGGTTCGCCCATCTATCACGTCGGCATTTACATCGGCGGCGGGAACGTGGTCGAGGCCAACAACCCCTCCAGCGGCGTGATCGAGGCAAGCGTCTTCTGGGACGGTATCCCCACCGAGTACGGCCGCGTCTGACTCCTCTCCGGCGCCTCCCGGGACGGGCAAGATGGTGCCTTGGGCGCCATTAGCTTCGAAAGCAGCTCGTCAAAGCCAGGAGGTGCAATGAAGGCAGTCCTAATCCAGAACGGCTCTGTCCGCTTCGCAGAGACCGAGGATCCGGCGCTCGGCGACGAGCAGCTCCTGGTCAAGGTGGCCGGCGCAGGCTTGAACGCTGCCGACCTCATGCAAGCGGCGGGCAATTACCCTCCCCCGCCCGGAATCCGTGAGGACATCCCCGGCCTCGAGTTCTCCGGAACCGTGATAGCCCAAGGAACGAGCGTCCCGCGCAACCTGGTGGGTAAGCGGGTCATGGGGGTCCTCGGCGGAGCGGCCCAGGCCGAATTGGTTGCCGTGCACCACAGCTCGGCCATCGTGATCCCCGAGGGTCTCGACCTCGTCGAGGCGGGCGGGGTCCCCGAGGCATACATCACCGCATACGACGCCCTCTTCATCCAGGCCGGGCTCTCGATCGGCGAGCGGGTCCTGGTAAGAGGCGCCAGTGGCGGAGTGGGCTCCGCAGCGGTTGCCATGGCCGTCCTGGCCGGTGCCGAGACGCTCGGCACCTCGCGCACCGAGGAAGGAAGAGCCTACATCGAGGGCCTTGGCGCCAAGGCGATAGACCCCGACGAAGTCCTGGGTAACGGGCCCTTCGACGTGGTCCTCGAGCTGATCGGCGGGATGCAGTTCCACTCCTGCCTCTCGGAGTTGCGCTCGCGCGGCCGCATCGTGGTTATCGGGGTCGGCCAGGGCTCCCGGGTCGAGCTGGACCTGCGCCTGTTGATGATGAAGCGCGCGATCGTGCGCGCCTCGACTCTACGGCCCCGCTCGCAAGGGGAGAAGGGCGAGATCGCCCGCCAGTTCAGCGAGCGCATGGTCCCCCATCTGGCGAGCGGCGCCCTCAAGCCCAACCTGCAGCGTGCCTACCCGGCTGCGGACGCCCCAGGCGCTTATGCGGATTTCGCCTCGATCTCCAAGCAGGGCAAGCTGGTTCTGGCCTTCTGAGGCCTCCTGCCCACCTGGCTCCCCTCTCCCCCACACGTGGGGTCCGAGACGGGGCAAATGGTCCATCCAGGCCCCCGTTGCTAGATTCGTGGGTGTGATCACGGGCCGGAGGGCAAGTTGCTGAGAGAGAAGCGGACCAAGATAGTTGCCACCCTGGGGCCGGCCAGCGCCAACATCGACACCGTAGTAGCCATGGCCAAGGCGGGCATGAACATCGCCCGCCTGAATCTGGCCCACGGCTCGCCCGCTTCGATAGTGCGCCTAATCGGCTTGGTGCGCCGAGCCGAGCGTCATACGGGCAAGATGATCTCCATCCTGGCGGACCTGCCCGGCCCCAAGATGCGCATCGGGCAGGTCTCGGGCACGATGGTGCTCAAGCCGAACCAGCGGGTGCGCCTCGCCCCCTCGAACTCCGTCCGCCAGGGGGAAGAGGAGGTCATACCGGTCGACTTCCCCGGGCTTGCGGCCGCAGTGCATCCCGGGTCTCTTATCTATCTGGCCGACGGCTTCATCGCACTTCGAGTCCTCTCGGTGGAGGGCGAGAGCCTGGTGGCCACGGTGACAGCGGGCGGCGAACTGACCTCGCACAAGGGGATCAACCTCCCCGGAGCTACGCTCGGGATCTCCTCCCTCACCGAGAAGGACGCCGAGCTGATCTTCTTCGCCCTCTCCCGAGGTGCCGATGCCATCTCCATCTCCTTCGTCCAGCGCGCCGACGACCTGCACCGGGCGAGGGCGATCGCAGCGGAACAGGGCTTTGCGCCCTTCCTCTTCGCCAAGATCGAGCACCCCGCCGCCCTCAGGGACATCGATAACGTGCTTGAGGCGGCGGACGGGATAATGGTCGCCCGAGGCGACCTCGGAATCGAACTCCCGCTGGAGGAGATCCCTCTGGTCCAGAAGGACCTCATCTTCAGGGCAAACGTGGCCGGCAAGCCGGTTATCACCGCCACCCAGATGCTGGAGTCCATGCTGGACTCTCCCCGCCCCACCCGCGCCGAGGTGACCGACGTGGCCAATGCCATCCTGGACGGGACCGACGCGGTCATGCTCTCGGAGGAGTCGGCGGTCGGGCGCTTCCCGGTCGAGGCGGTGGCGACACTGGCCCGGGTGGCACGCTACACCGAGGAACACGCGACCTTCCTGCCCGCCCGGGAACGGGTGTCCGAGCAGCTGCGGCGGGACGCTGCCAGCATCCAGGAGGTCGTATCGGTCTCGGTGCTCTCGGCCGTGGAGAGGTTGAAGCCGGACTACATCGTCACTCCCACCGAGTCGGGCGCAACCGCGCGCAGCATCGCCAAGTTCCGGCCCCAGCCCCGCATCATCGCGCTCAGCCCCTTCGAGTCGACGGCCAGGCGCCTGCTCTTCACCGCCGGGGTGGATCCCTACGTGATCAAGCCCCACGAAGCCACCTGGGAGACCAAGACCCGAGAAGTGATCGCCGAGATCGACCCGGACGCCCAGCTGGTCCTGCTGACGCAAGGTTCGCACGGCCGCCAGTCCGGTGACACCAATCGCATCGACATCCTCAAGCTGAAGGACGAAGGCTCAGGCGAGAGTCCAGCCTCCGTCGACCACCAGCGTCTGGCCGGTGATGTAGCTTCCGGCGTCGGAGGCAAGCAGAAGCAGGGCTCCGGATAGCTCCTCGAGGCGCCCGCCCCTTCGCATGGGCGTGTTGCGCTCGATGAAGGCAAGCCCCTTCCCCTCTTCGAACATGACCGAGGTCATCTCCGTGGGGAACCATCCCGGGGCGATCGCGTTCACGCGAATGCCCCGCCCCGCCCACTGGGCCGCAAGCTCGCGGGTGAGGTTGACCACCCCGGCCTTGGATGCCGTGTAGCTGGCCTGGGGGATCCTGCCCGAGGCCACCAGGCCAAGTATCGAGGCAACGTTGACGATGGAGCCGGATCCCGCCTCCGCCATGCGCCTACCCGCCGCCTGGCAGGCCGAGAAGACCGAGACCAGGTTGGTCTCCACCACTTCCCGGAATCGCTCCACAGGCTCCTCCAGGGCCGGACGGGGGTCCGCCACTCCGGCGTTGTTCACCACCACGTCCAAGGCGCCGAAACGGCGCATGGCGAAGTCCATCAGCGAGACGACCTGCTCCTGGTCGGTTACGTCGCAGGTGAAATGGGCGGCAACTTCCCCCAGGCTCTCTGCCAACGCCGCAATCCTGCCCTCGCGGCGCGCCGCCACCACCACGTTGGCGCCGGCGGCGGCCAGAACCCGGGCAAAACTTTCCCCGATGCCGCTGGAGGCCCCGGTCACGACCGCAACCCGCCCACGCAGCGAAAACAGATCCTCCGGAGTCGTCATCACGCATCTCTCCTTGCCGGCGCCACCCTCGCCGCGTTGGCCCGGCGTTGCGCTACCCTCTAATAGAAGATGAAACCTATTCCGGTGGACTTCCACATCGGGCCGCTGCAGATCCATACATACGGCATCGGCCTCGCAATAGCCTTTTATTTCGCCTTCCGCTACTACGAGAAGCGCTTGGAGAAGGCCGGCGAGCCGCACGACTGGGTGGGCAAGTCCTTCATTTGGATCATCGTCGGTGCGGTGATCGGCGCGCGCGTGGTCCACGTGGTGGCGAACATCTCCTTCTACCTCAAGGAGCCCGCCCAGATCCCCCTGATCTGGCACGGCGGGCTCTCCTCCTTCGGCGGGCTGGCCGGGGCCATCCCCACCGCCATCTACCTCAAGCGCCGCTACGCACCCTCGCTCTCGCTGGCGCGTGCCTTCGACCTGGTGGCACCGGTTCTCATCGCCGCCTGGGCGCTGGGCAGGATCCTCGGGCCTCAGCTGATGTACCAGGGCGGAGGGCGCCCGACCAACGCCTGGTACGGCCTGCAGTACGCGGGACAGGTCGGCTACCGCATACCGGTGCCGATCTTCCAGGCCTTGGAGGACTTCGTCATTTTCCTGATAGTGCTGCAGATCGAGAAGCGCCTGCGCACACGAGCGGTGCCCCTCGCTGACGGCACCCTGGCCTTCACCGCCTTGCTCCTCTGGTCGATGCCCCGCTTCTGGGACGAGTACTTCTGGCTGGCGGTGCCGAAGCTCTGGGACGCGGTCGAGGTATTCTCGCTCATGCTTATCGCAGCCTCGATCATCGCCCTGGTGGTGATCAACCGGCCGCGCTCCACCACGCCAAAGCGGGCTCCGGTGGGAGCCGCCGGCGAGGCGGGCTCCTGACCGTCATTCCTTGGGCGCCCCGGTGGCGTCGTCCTATACTTTCAGGGATCACGCGCGGATAGGGAGCGGATGAGACCCAGCACCGGCATGCTAACGGACCATTACGAACTGACCATGCTGGACGCCGCCCTGGCCGATGGAACCGCCTGGCTCCCGGCCACCTTCGAGCTCTTCGCTCGCGGCCTGCCCGGCGGTCGTGGCTTCGGGGTGGTGGCGGGCACGGCTCGGGCACTGGACGCCCTGCGGGACTTCGCCTTCGACCCGGCGGCACTCGACTTCCTGGCGACCAACCGGATCGTCTCAACGCCGGCTCTCGACTATCTGGCGTCCTACCGCTTCGGCGGCAGCGTGCGCGGAATCCCGGAGGGGGGCCTCTACTTCCCGTTCACCCCCCTTCTCCAGGTGGACGGCACCTTTGCCGAGTGCCTGGTGCTGGAGACGGTTCTGCTTTCGATCTACAACTTCGACTCGGCGGTGGCCTCGGCCGCGGCACGCATGGTACTGGCAGCACGCGGGCGCTCGATCGTGGAGATGGGATCGCGCCGTACGCACGAACTGGCAGCGGTGGCCTCGGCTCGCGCCGCCTACCTTGTCGGGGCAATGGCCACCTCCAACCTCGAGGCCGGCCGGGCCTGGGGCATCCCGACCACGGGAACCGTGGCCCATGCCTTCATACTGGCCCACCCCGCCGAGGCCGACGCCTTCCGGGCCCAGCTGGCGGCCCAGGGCCCCGACACCACCTATCTTGTCGACACCTACGAGATCGAGCAGGGAATCCGCACCGCGGTGGAGATCGTAGGGACGGGGATAGGGGCCATCCGTATCGATTCGGGAGACCCCCGGGTCGAGTCCAAGCGGGCAAGAGCCCTGCTGGACGAGCTCGGGGCACACAAGACGCGCATCGTCTACTCTGGTGACCTCGACGAGTACCGGATTGCCGCCCTCGCCGACTCCCCGATCGACGCCTTTGGGGTGGGAACCCGGCTGGTCACCGGCTCCGGCCATCCCACCTGCAACTTCGTCTACAAGCTGGTTGCCGCCGGGGGGCGCGGGGTTGCCAAGCTCTCCGCCGACAAGGAGACCATCGCAAACGCGAAGAATCCTCGGCGGGGATACACCTCTGAAGGAAAGCTGGCGCTGGAGGTGCTGGGGCTCCGCGACGCAGAACCTGATCTGGCGGCTTCACTAAAGGTTGCCGAGCTTCTGCCCGCTCAGGAGTTGCTGGTCCAAGAGGGCGAGCGCCTCAGTCACACGAGCCTTAACGAGTCGCGCGCCTTTCACCGCTCCCAGATCGAGGCACTTCCCGAGGAGCTCCTCTCGCTCGACACGCACGGGCGCACCCTGCCGACACTGCTCGCATCCGAGTCGGGCGACCTCTCACCTCTCGTCTGAATCGAGGCGGGTTAGCGCGCCCCGGCCCGGCTTGACAGCGGCTGGAGTGACTCCAGGCCGGGAGGGAACGGGCCCACCTGCAAGCCCGAGAGGGAGAACGCGCCGGGGTAGGTTTGCCCGGCCCAGGCGATCACCGGGTCACCGGCCCCGACCAGGTGCCAGGCCATGTGCGCGTGCAGGCACTTCACGCCCTGACGCGTGCCTCCGATTCCTCCGCTCGGCCGTGCTCCTGTATGGCTGCGGGGAACCAGGGAGTCACGGAGCGCCCGGTAGCGCTGATGCGCCTCGGCCAGCTCCTGCGCATCGACGGCGCTTCGCGCCTGGCGGACCGCCCCTGCCGACTCCACCACGGAGACCTCTCGCGCCAGGATCGGGTCGAGGAGCCAGAAGAGCGTGGGCATGGGCGTGGCCCCGCCCATGAAGGGCCAGCAGGCGATCACGGCAGGCATGCCCGTATCGGCACGCCGCACCACCACGGCGTAGGGCCCCTCAGGCTCACGCGAAAGGAGGCGCGCTACCGCCTCGGCGTCAGCGGGAGCCGGATCGGGCCAGCGGGCCAACTCAGCCCTTGCGTCCGCGCCGCTTGCGCGACCGGCGCAGGAAGGCGAAGACCAGGAAGACAATGGTTCCGACGATGGCGGGAATGGCACGCTTGATGATCGGCGAGCCTGCCACGCCCAGGAGATTCACCGGCTCGGCCTCTTTGGGCACGAACGGCTTGGACTCCGCGGCGGGAGCGCCATCGGCGGTGACCGCGGCGGGTGCCTCCGGCTCCTTGCCGTCCCCCGCGATCAGCTCCTCCAGCGCGGCAACGAACTGGCTGAGCAGCTTGGTGGAGACGTCCGCCAGCACGCCGCGACCAAAGGATGCCACTTTGCCGGTGATGGCGAGATCGGTGGTGACGTTGACATTGGTCGAGTCGCCCTCGGGATTCAGCTTGACGGCCACCGTGGCCGAGGCATTTCCCTGGCCCTTGGTGTCACGGCCCTCGGCCTTCAGCACCGCGGAGTGGCTCGACTCATCCATCTCGATGAAACGCGCCTTGCCCTTGTAGGCGGCGGTGATCGGGCCGACCTTGACCTTCACCGATCCGCGGTACTCATCGCCCTCCACCTCCTCCAAGGTGGCGCCAGGCAGGCACGGGGCGATCTTTTGCACATCGGTGAGCAGGGCCCATGCGCGATCGACCGGGACCTTGACCGAAAAGTTATTCACCAGTTCCATTCGTCCAGCTCCTCAACTGTGTCGATATCGACGGGCTCTCCCTCGCACTCCACTTCCTGCACGAGGGTGGGAAACGATGAGAAAAGCACCCTGGCCCCCTCGTCTCCACTCTCCGGCAGGAGGTCGAACGCCTCTCGGGCAATGCGCACCGGGTTGCGGCGCTTTCCCTGGTAGGTTGCCACCATAATAGGCGCCCCACGGGCGCTCGCAAGTCTTGACCAGGCCGAAGCCGGAATCAACGGCTGGTCTCCTAGGCCGATCACCATGGCCTCCGCACCGTTGGAAAGCGCCCAGTCGCGCGCGATTGCCAAGGACGAGGCCAGTCCGCGAGCGGGCTCCGGGTTTACCAGCAGGACCTCGTCGTCCAGTACTCCGTCCAGCTCCACCGCGCCCGCCACCACGGCCCGGCGGGCGATGCCGGAGGCCCGCATAGCGGCCAGGGCGTGGCTGACCAGGGGAGCGCCACGGAAACCGGCCATGAGCTTGTGCGCCGGACCGCGGAAGCGGGTGCCCAACCCCGCGGCTAGCAGCACGGCCACCACCCCAGCGCCCTCCTCCTCGGCCATTTGCTAGAGCCTCCCCGTACTCTCGAGGCTCGCATGTATCGGCCCGGACACCTCCCGCAACGACCCCGCAGCACGGCTGGAGCGCAGCGCGATTATCTCGGCCATGATGGAGACCGCGGTCTCCTCCGGGGTACGCGCGCCGATGTCAAGGCCGATGGGGCCCATTACGCGATCCATTGCAGCAGGGTCCACCCCCGCCTCCACCAGCCGCTTGGTTCGCTCCTGGTGGGTCCTGCGCGAGCCCATGGCGCCAATGTAGCCGACCTTGGTCGCCAGAGCTGACGAGATGGCCGGGACGTCGAACTTCGGGTCGTGGGTGAGCACGCACACAGCGTCGCGTGGCCCCAGGCCGGCACCGGCCCGGGCCAGATAGCGGTCGGGCCAGTCGACGGCGACTTCGTCGGCCATGGGGAAGCGCTGCCGGGTGGCGAAGAGCGGCCGGGCGTCGCATACGGTGACGCGATACCCCAGCATCTTGCCGAGCCGGGCCAGTGCGGCGGAGAAGTCGACCGCCCCGAAGATGACCATGCGCGGCGCCGGCGCGTAGACCTCGTAGAGCACCTCCACCTCGTCCAGCTTGGCCTGCCCGTTGCGCCCGTAATGGCGCACCATGGTGGAGCCGGCCGCCAGCGCGCCGGCGGCGTCACGCACGATCACCGCGGCGAGCTCCGGATTTCCCAGGTCGCCATGGACGCTGCCCTCGCCCTCGATGAGCAGGCTGGCTCCGGCCGCCGGAAGCGGTCCGAAGACCTCATAGGCGTTCACTCCCTCGGTGGAGAGTTCCGCCCCCTCCGCCCCGGCGGTCGAATCGGCCGCCGCGACCACGGTCGCGCGCACGAAGGGCGTCTCGGCGCGCAGCAACTCGAGCATCCTTGGATATAGGCCGGGGGTCTCGGGGTCGATCAGTATCTTCAAAGTCCCGCCACAGGTCAGCCCTACCGCGAAGGCTTCGTCGTCGGAGTAGCCGAAGACCGACACCGTCGGGCACGCCTCCCCGACGCCGGCGGAGAGCTCCATCCTGGCACCGCTCTCGGTCACCAGGTGGGTGACACCCATCAGCGCCAGCGCCTCCTCCACCACCGCACCCTCGACGCAGCCGCCCGAGACCGATCCGGAAACCTCTCCGAGCTCGTTGACGGCCATCGTTGCCCCCGGCTCCCGCGGCGAGGAGCCCTCGGTGCCCACCACCCTGGCTATCGCCGCCCGCCTCCCCTGCGCCGCCCAGCGAACCAGGTCCTCGAGCACCTCGACCGTAGCCATCTCAAGCATCTCAAAGCCTCCTGGCCCAAAACCGTCCCTCTCCGGGCAGGGGCCCTCTCCCGCGACAGCGGTTGAGAACCCACCCGGAGGCAACCCTCGGGCATCTCCTAGGCCATCTCCAATACGGTGGCGAGCCGCCGGAGAGCGTCCAAGGAGTGCCCTTCCACGAAGAGATCAACATGCGGAAGGGCCGCAGCCATCCCGCGCGCAAGCGGGGCGTAACCCTCGTGCGCCTTTAGCGGATTCACCCAGATGATTCTTCGAGCCACCCGGGAGAGCCGCTCCATCTCCCGCCCCAGCTCGAACGGGTCTCCCCGGTCCCAGCCGTCGGAAAGAATGACCACGTCCGCCCCGCGGGCCATGCCGCGCACTCCGTATCCACCATTGAACTCGCCCAGAGTCGCCCCCAGGCGAGTCCCGCCCGCATAGTCGGACACCCTGGCGGAGAGCTCCGTCAGGGCCCGGTCGGGATCCCGCCACGCAAGCTCGCGTGTCACGCGTGTGAGCCGGGTGCCGAAGGTGAAGACCTCCACCTTGTGTCGCGCCACCACCGCGGCGTGGGCGAAGCGCAGGAGAGCCCGGGCGTAGGGCTCCATCGAGCCCGAGACGTCGAGCACGAAAACGACCCGGCGCAGCTGGGTACCCCGCCGCCGGTAGGCACGCTCGATCGGCTCGCCGTAGCGCTCGATCGCCTTGGCGACGGTGCGCTTCATGTCGATGCTCTCCGGACGCCTGGAGCGGATCATGCGCCTGGATGACTTGGGGCTCCCGCGCAGGTGCATCAGGTCGATCAGCTGATAGAGCTGGTCCAGCTCCACCCGGGTGCACTTGGCGAAGTCCTTCCTGGAGAGAACCTCCCGTGCCGAGAAGCGCAGCACGCGCTTCTCCCCGTCGTCGGGCTCGCTCTCCCCGCCCCGGTCCTTGTCCCCCTCCTCGCCGATGTCGATGTAGAGAGTCTCCTTGGTCCGGGGCTCCTCCTCCGAACCGGCGCCTGGCCAGGTGTTCTCGAAGAAGGCGGAGAATGCGCGCTCGAATCGAGGCGTGTCCTCGACCCGTTTGATGAGCGTCGCCCGGGCGGCGTCGTGCACGAGCGGCCTGGAACCCATCCCGACCAGGTCCAGGGAGCGCACAAAGCTGGAGAGCGAGTCCGGGTCGGCCTCGGCCCCGAAAGCGCGCAGGTAACGGCCAAAGGCTGCTGCCATCTGATAGGTATCGGCCATCCTGAGGGCCTCCCGCCCTAGCGAGCCCTGGCCACCGCCAGGCGGATCAGCTCGGAAACGTCCTGGCTCTTGGCCTTCTCGGCGTCCTCTTTGTACTTGACCACCGAGGCGAGGCTCTGGGAAAAGAGCTCTTCGGTAATGTCAGCCGCCCCGAGCGCCTGGAGCGAGCGCACCCAGTCGATCGACTCGGCCACCCCCGGCGGCTTGAAGAGGCCCATGGAGCGCAGCTGCTCGGAGAGGACCGCGACCTCCTTGGCCAACAGCTCGGTCGCCCCGGGCACCCGAGTCATGATGATCCTCACCTCGGTCTCGAAGTCCGGGTGATCGACCCAGTGATAGAGGCAGCGGCGCTTGAGCGCGTCATGGAGATCCCGGGTGCGGTTGGAGGTGATGATCACCACCGGGGGCACTTGTGAGACGATCGTGCCGAGCTCCGGAATGGTCGCGGCATAGTCGGAGAGCGCCTCCAGGAGAAACGCCTCGAACTCGTCGTCGGCACGATCGAGCTCGTCGATGAGAAGCACCGCCGGCAGGAGACGGCCATCGACGCTTGGAAGAGTATCGCCCGAGCCGATCGGATCGAGCGCACGCAGGAGCGGCCTGCGGACGAGAAAGCGATCCGAGTAGAGCTCGTCCTCGATGCTCGCATCAAGCTGCTCGCCGTGTGACTGGCGAACCATCTCCACCGTGCGAAGGTGCAGGAGCTGGCCCGAGTAATTCCACTCGTAGAGCGCCTGCGAGGCGTCGATGCCCTCGTAGCACTGCAAACGGATTAGTGGCGACCCGAGCAGGCGTGCCAGCGTCTTGGCCACCTCGGTCTTGCCCACCCCGGCTTCGCCCTCGAGCAGGAGCGGGCGCCGCAGCGCCAGCGCCAGGTAGATCGAGGTCGCCAACGACTCCGAAGCTATGTAGTCGGCCTCGGCTAGGCGCCCGGCCAGCTCGGCCGGGCTGCCTATTCCGAGTTGGGCGCAGACCGAAGGCAGCGCCTCAGAGCGCTCCTCTGTCAGCTTGCCACCTTGGGCCAATGCCACTCCAGATCTATGCGGACGCCTCCTGCAGCGCGCGGCGTACGAGGACGCTGGCCAGGTGACGGCGGTAGTCGGCCGAAGCGTTCAGGTCGGAAGGCGGATCGATCCCCTCTGATGCGAGGCGAGCGGCCTCCTCGATTGAGGCTCCCTGGTTGATTGCGTTCTCGCTGGCTGAGGCGCGCAGCGGCGTCGATCCCATGTTTACCAGGGATATTCTAGTTGACCCGTTGCGCACCACGGCGACTCCGACAATCGCCCAATCCTGGGCACGGCGGTTGAACTTCTGGTATGCCCAGCCGCCTGAGACCTTGGGCACGCGGATCTCGGTCAGCACCTCACCCTGTCCCAGGTCCGTCTCCAGGAAGCCCTTGAAGAAGCTGGCCGCCGGAACGGTCCGCTCCCCGGAGGCGCTGCGCACCACCATGGTGGCATCGAGCGCCAGCACCGCGGCGGGCAGATCCGAGGCTCCGTCACCGTGGGCGATGGAGCCGCCGATGGTGCCCCGATGGCGCACCGCCGGATCGCCGACCTCGCCCGCAACGTGGGCAAGGATCGGTACCGATTGCTTGAGCACAGCCGAGGTCTCCAGGTCGCGATGGCGGGTCAAGGCCCCGATCGCCACGTGGTCGCCGCGGTCCTCGATAAAGCTCAGCTCCGAGAGCCGGCCGATATCCACCAGGGTGGAGGGCGCGGCCAGGCGCAGTTTCATCAGCGGCAGCAGCGAGTGCCCGCCGGCGATCAGCTTGGCATCCTCCGAGCCGTCGAGGATGGAGATGGCCTCGGCGACGCTGCCGGCGCGGACGTAATCGAATGCGGATGGGAACATCTGGAAAAATCCCTTCGTCTAATCCTGTCCAAGTCTCAGTGGCGCGTCGCGGCCGAGATGGCCCGCCACACCCGCTCCGGGGAGGCCGGCATCTCGATGTTCTCGATGCCGAGGTGGCTGAGAGCATCAACGACGGCGTTCATCACCGCCGGAGTCGAGGCGATGGTCCCCGCTTCGCCGATGCCCTTCACGCCCAGGGGGTTGGTGGGGCTTGGTGTCACGGTTTCACCCAGCTCGAAGAAGGGAAGCTCCGCGGCGGAGGGTACCAGGTAGTCGGCCAGCGTGGCGCTGATCAGGTTACCCGCCGCATCGTAGGAGGCCTCCTCGAAGAGGGCCTGGGCCACGCCTTGGGCGATGCCCCCGTGTATCTGCCCCTCGATGATGAGCGGGTTTACGCGGTTGCCGCAGTCGTCGACGGCCTGATAGCGGATGAGGTCCACCTTGCCCGTCTCGGTGTCCACCTCCACGACCGCAATGTGGCTGCCGTAGGGGAAGGTGAAATTGGGCGGATCCCAGGAGACCGAGGCCTCCAGGTTGGGCTCCATGCCGTCGGGAAGGTTGTGCGCTGTGAAGGCCTCGAAGGCCACCGCCGCCAGCGGGAAGGCGCGATCCGGGGAGCCCTTCACGGTAAAGGTGCCCTCGGCGTAGTCGAGATCCTCCTCGGCCACCTCCAGCTGATGCGCGGCGATCGCCTTGGCCTTGTCGAGCACCCGCTCGGTGGCGATGTGGATGGCGGAGCCGCCCACGGCCAGTGAGCGCGACCCGTAGGTGTCCATCCCGTAGGGGGCGATCGCTGTGTCGGAGTGCAGAACCTCGATATCGGAGAGGGGTACGCCCAGCTTCTCGGCCACGATCATCGACCAGGCGGTCTCATGGCCCTGACCGTGCGGGGCGGTGCCCGTAACCACCTGGATCTTGGAAGTGGGGAGGATCCTGACCGTGGCCGCCTCCCAGCCGCCCGCCCCGTAGTTCAGCGAAGCGAGCACGCGCGAGGGGGCCAGGCCGCACATCTCCACGAAGAAGGAGATGCCGATGCCGAGCAGCTTCCTCGAGCCCGCATCGATGCGAAGCTTCTTTTCGGCCAGGAGCTCCTCCATGCCCATCATCTCGAGGGCCTTGTCGAAGTTGGTCCGATAATCGCCGGAGTCGAAGACCAGTCCGGCGGAGGAGCTGTAGGGGAACTTCTCGGCCGGGATGAAGTTCCGCTTGCGGATCTCCACCGCACTCACCCCCACCTTGCGTGCCAAGGCGTCCATGGCGCGCTCGATGGCGTAGGTGGCCTCCGGGCGCCCCGCGCCACGGTAGGCGTCGGTGGGCGTCTTGTTGGTGAAGACCGAACGGCAGGTGAAGGAGTAATTGGGGATGTCATAGACCCCGTGGTAGAGGAAGGCGCCGAGCAACGGAATGCCCGGTGTGACCAGCTGCAGGTAGGCCCCCATGTCCGCCACCAGGTTGACACGCACCGCGGTCACCTTGCCGTCGGCGTCGGCGGCCAGCTCGATGTGCTGGATCTGCCCCCGGCCGTGGATTGTGGCCACCGCGTTCTCCGAGCGCTCCTCCGTCCAGCGCACCGGCTGGCGAAGCTTGCGGGCCAGCGCCAGTGCCAGCACCTCCTCGGCGTAGACGTTCAACTTGGAGCCGAAGCCGCCCCCGACCGAGGGCGCCACCACCCGTAGCTTGGTCTCGGATACGCCCACCGTGAGGGCAAGCATCACCTTCAGGATGTGAGGCACCTGGGTGGCCGAATAGACGGTGAAGTCACCCCCGAAGGGCGCCGGCACCACCACCACCGAACGGGGCTCCATGGCCGAGGGGACCAGGCGCTGCTGGATGTAGCGCTCCGACACCGTGTAGGCCGCGTTTGCAAAGGCCTCGTCGACGCCGTCCTTGTTGGGTATCAGCTCCCAGGTGTAGCTGAGGTTGGTGCCGATCTCGGAGTGAATCACGTTCGAGTCGGCCAGGGACTCCTCCAGGTCGAGCACTGGATCGAGCTCTTCGTAGTTGACCTCAATGGCCTCGAGGGCGTCGATCGCGGCAGTCTTGGACTCCGCCAGCACCACCGCCACGCCGTCACCGACGTAGTTGACCTTGCCGTTGGCCAGAGGAAAGTGGGCGGGATTCTTCATGTCCGCCGTCACCGGCCAGGCGCAAGGCATCGGCCCGGCCCAGTCGTCCTTCAGGTCCTGGTAGGTGTAGACCGCCACCACGCCGGGGCGCGACTTGGCGGCCGAGGTGTCGATGGAGGTGACCCGCGCATGGGCCACCGTGGAGCGCAGCACGGCCATGTGCAGGGCGCCAGGGACGGCCAGATCGTCGGCGAACTTGGCTTCCCCGGTCAGCAGCTTGGGATCCTCCCGGCGCAGCACTCGCTGGCCGAGAACCTTGGTCCCGCTGGTGGTCTCGGTTGTCGTCATCTCAGGTCACTCCCCCGCGGCTGCAGCTGCCGCCAGCACCGACTTGACGATGTTGTGGTAGCCGGTGCACCGGCAGAGATTCCCCTCCAGGCCCAGGCGAACCTCGGCCTCGGTGGGATGCGGGTTCTCCTTGAGGAAGGAGGTGGCCGCCATGACCATTCCAGGGGTGCAGAAGCCGCACTGCAGGCCGTGGTTCTCCTGGAAAGCCTTCTGCATCGGATGCAGCTCGCCCTCGGCACTGGCCAGGCCCTCGATGGTGGTGATCTCCTGCCCGTCGGCCTGGACGGCCAGCATGGTGCAGCTTTTCACGGCCTCGCCGTTCACGTGCACGGTGCACGCTCCACACGAGGATGTGTCGCAACCCACGTTGGTACCTGTCAGCCCTACATGGTCTCGGAGGAAATGGACGAGGAGTGTTCTTGGCTCGACGTCGCGGGAGACGGTCTTGCCATTAACCGTCATTGTCACTTGCATTGGGCCCCCCTATGGCTGGCTTGGAAGACAACGAGGCTAAAGCTAGCAAAGAAGTCATGCCTCCGGATTGAATACCTGATCTTCCTGCACCTTCATCGTTCCCGGCTGGAGCCGCCATGGTGCAGGCACGCGCCCGGCGACTCTATTAGCTTGATGGACGATGACGCTGATACTGCGGGCGAAAAGGGTTACACTGCGCCCCCTGCGCGAGTCCGACTTCGAGGCTTGGAACGAGGTCCGCACTCGGTGCGGGGCGTGGCTGACGCGTTGGGAGCCACTGCCTCCCGACGGTTACGGGGACCCCAACGGCCGTCGCCTCTTCGTCTCCCGCTGCATCTCCCGGGAGCAGGAGGCCCGCCTGGGGACCGCCTACGCCTTCGGGGTCTTCCTAGGCAGCCGCTTCGTGGGCGAGGCCAACCTCTCGGGCATCCAGCGCGGCCCGGTGCAAAGCGCCAACATCGGCTACTGGGTGGACATGGCCGAGGCGGGGAAGGGGTTGATCCCCGAGGCCTGCGCAGCGCTCCTCCGCTTCGCCTTCGAGGAACTCCGCCTGCATCGCATCCAGATCAGCATCGTGCCGCGCAACACCGCGAGCCTGCGGGTGGTGGCCAAGCTCGAATTGCGCAACGAGGGGCTGGCCGAGCGGTATATCGAGATCAACGGCGCTTGGGAGGACCATGCCATCTTCGCCGTCACCATCGAGGAATGGCAGGCCAAACGACGCTTCTACATGGAGCGGTTCCTGATCTGAACCCGGGCTGAGACCTTAGAGCCCCACTGGTGCGCGTGCGCTCGCGGTGATATGTTTGGGGCATGGCGGACGAGATGTATCTGCGGGCCGGCGACGTCGATCGCGAGCGGGTGACGAGGTTCCTCTCCGGCTCGCTCGAGCACGGCTACATCGACACGACTGAGCTGGCTGAGCGCCTCGACAAGCTCAATGCCTCCAAGACCTATGCGGACCTGCTTCACCTGGTCCAGGACATTCCCGGCGGCAAACAGGTCATCCGGGAGATCTCCGCGCACCACCGGCGTCCGGAGCCGGGGCTGACTGCCCCCGCCGGGCTGGCCTTGCCCGGAACCAGGCGGCCACGCCACCGCGGGAGGATCGTACTAATCGCCTTGGCCGCGTTCTTGTTCCTGCCCATGTTTGGCGGGATGGCCGCCATGACGGCAAACATGGTGCTGGGACCGCTTCTCGCGATCGTCATGCAGGTGGCCGCGGCCGGGTTCCTGGTCTGGCTGGCGCTGGCCGTCTTCAGGCCGCGGCGGCATCACTGCTAGGGCGAGGGCAGCTCGTTATCCACCACCGCCAGGCTCCAATCGCATGCCGAGGAGACCTGGAAGTACCCGTTGGCAATCCGGGTGCCCGCCATGCTACCTGACTGATATCCGCTCACCTGGAACGAGTAGCTGCCCACCTGCGCTCCAGCAGGCGAGTAAAGCGAGATCCGCAGCTGATGCAAGCCTGGATCGTCACGACAGTCGGCGCTCCAGGCCCCGGTCCAGGCAAAGTCGAGGGGATGGATCCTTGAGGTCCGGGTCCCACTGCCGGAGAGGGTGATCACCGCCTTGCCCTTGGGGGGGAGCGAGTCGTTGGCCGCCTCCTTGGTGACCGGCTTGGACTTCGCCGCGGCAGCGTGCAGGACCACCGCCTTGTGATGGAATGAGATGGCCTGGATGCCGAGCATGGCGGCCACGACCACCAGCACCAGCGCGACGGTGAGAAGTCCAAGGTTAAGCGGCGTGTTCCAGCGCGAACGCGGATCCTGAGCCGGTCGACCGCTCGGTGTGGAGGTGATCATAGAAACTGAGGAGATTCTAACGCCTCAGCCCAAGGAGGCACTTTCCCCGGCAACTTGAACGGCCCGCCCCCGAGGGGGGAGCGGGCCGTCAATGGGGGAAGTTGCTCTTAGGTGCAACCATCGGCCGCCCGGATTTCATCCTTGAGCCGAAAAGAATTTCGCAAAATTTCACGCGCTCCCCTGTATCGCCCTCCAAACCGTCTCCGGAGTAGCGGGAATGGGGAGGCTGCGCACCCCCCGGTGTGAGAGGGCATCCACCACCGCGTTCCAGACCGCCGGGACCGAGCCGATGGTGCCGGACTCGCCGATTCCCTTGGCGCCGAGCGGGTTACGGGGCGTGGGGGTGGAGGTGTGGTGCACCTCGAAGTAGGGCATGGTGTCCGCGGAGACCAGGTGGTAGTCGGCGAAGTTGGAGGTGAGCGGGTTGCCGAGTTCGTCGTAGCGAACCTCTTCGTAAAGCGCCTGGGCAATCCCCTGGGCCAGCCCGCCATGGATCTGACCCTCGGCCAGCATCGGGTTGAGTATGCTCCCGGCGTCGTCGACCGCCACCATCCGCAGCAGCCGAACCTCCCCGGTCTCGGTGTCCACCTCGACCACTGCCAGGTGAGCTCCGAAGGGATAGGTTGGCCCCTCCGGGTTGAAGTCGGTCTCAGCCGCCAGCTCCACACGTTTGGACGCCGCCAGGCCGGCGATCTGGGCCCAGGTGACGAAAGGCTCTGGAGCACCGGCCACATGGGCTCCGTCCACCGCCGCATCGAAGACGATGTCGGCCGGGTCGGCCTCCAGATGGTCCGCCGCGACGGCGGCGGCGAGCTTGGCCACCTCCAGGCCGGCCAGGTGTATGGCCGAACCTCCCACCTGCAGCGAGCGCGAGCCGTAAGTCCCGACTCCCCGCGCAACCCGGGCGGTGTCGCCGTGCACCACCTCGATCCGGCTCATCTCCATCCCGAGAGCATCCGAAACAAGCATGGACCAGGAGGTGTCATGCCCCTGCCCTTGCGGCGCGACACCGGTGAAGACCCTGGCTACGCCTCCTGGGAGCACCTCCACCCGGGCGAATTCGGGGCTCATCACCCCATTGGTCACCTCCACATAGGTGGAGATGCCGATGCCCAGTTGACGAACCGACCCCTCGGCGCGACGGGCATGCTGGGCGGCCAGCAACCCCTCGTAATCCGCCGCGCGCAGCAGCTGCTCCAGGTCGCGACGGTAGTCGCCCGAGTCGTAGGAGCTGCCTGTGGCGGTCACGTAGGGGAACTCGCCGGCGGGGATGAAGTTGCGGCGCCTGAGCTCGGCGGGATCCATCCCCATCTCGTCCGCGAGGGTGTCGATCGCGCGCTCGATCGCGGCCGCCGCCTCGGGGCGTCCCGCCCCGCGGTAGGAGACCACCGGGGTGGTGTTGGTCACCACCGAGAGGGAGCTGAACTCGCAGGCGGGAATGGCGTAGACGCCTGTGGCCATCATCTTGGTCAAGAAGGGCAGGAATGAGCCGACCATGGGGTAGGCGCCGGAATCCTGGATCACCTCCAGGCGATAGGCGAGAACCTTCCCGTCCCGGTCGGCACCGATGGTGAAGCGCTGCAGCTGGCCCCGTCCATGCCCCAGGCCGGTCATGCTCGCCGAGCGGCTCTCGACCCACTTGACGGGGCGGCCCACCACGCGCGAGGCATATGCGACGAGCACCTCCTCCGGGTAGACGCTGGCTTTGGCCCCGAAGCCTCCCCCGACGTCCGGAACCACCACGCGCACCCTTGCGGCGTCGATCCCCAGTGACTTGGCCACCACGTCGCGATGGGTGTGGGGCACCTGGGAGGAGACCTGGAAGAGCAGCTCGTCACCGTCCCAACTGGCCAGTGCCGAACGCACCTCCAGCGAGCCGGGGGCAAGGCGCTGATTCCGCAGCTCTCCCGTGACCACCACGTCGCAGCCCGAGAAGAGCTCCTCCGAGAGTGGCACATCCATTCGGAAGGCGACATTGGTCCCCGCCTCGGGGAAGAGCAGCGTCAGATCCCCGATCGCCTCCGCCGGGTCCACCACGGCCGGGAGGGGGTCGTATTCCACCTCGATGAGCTCCAAGGCGTCCTCCACCAGCGCCGGGCTCTCCGCCACCACCAGGGCCACCGGCTCGCCCACGAAGCGAACGGTCCCGGTGGCAAGCCAGGGGCGGCCCATCGCCTGGTTAAAGGTGCGCCCTGCCGCCATGGGGGCAAGATCGATCTCCGAAGCGGTCAAGACCGCCAGCACTCCCGGCAACTCTCGGGCGGCCGTGGCGTCGAGCGAGGCGATCCGGGCGTGAGCGACGCTAGAGGTGAGATATCCGGCGTGCGCCATCCCCGCAAGCGCCAAGTCACCCACGTAGGTTCCGCCGGAGGTGAGAAGCTTTGGGTCCTCCCTGCGCAGTACGCGGTTGCCCAGTATGCTCATGGAGCCTCCCCGATTAGCCGTCTTGACCGGGGCAAGACTAGCGCACGCACCCGCGTGCTCGACGCCGCAGCCAATGATGCCCGGGCCCCGCCCAGCCCGCGAAGGCTCAGCCCTGTGGCTGGCTCACGTAGCCGGTGGAGCCGGGATAGACCATGTCGAGCTCCTTCTTGGCGAGGTATGCCACCTCGCGCAAATCCTGGAGCTGCTTGATCTCGGCCTGGAGCGTGGCATGCACCCTGCTGGCGCTGGCCAGCTTGGCCTGGGTGGACGCCAGCTGGCTATGCTCCGAGCGAAAGGCGAAAAGCGACGGCAGGATCAGTGCCACGGCCAGCACAATTGCACCGGCGCCTAGAGCAAGATAGCCCCGCCGCACCCGGCGTGGGGCCGCCTCGGCGTAGAGATCGGTCACAGCCGAAAGCCTACCAGTGCCGTCCAGCTCGCCTCAAGGCCCAGCCTCACCAACCCGCCTCAGAGCCTGTAGGGCTTGATCATGGAGCCGCCACGGAAGCGGGCACGGCCACCTAGCTCTGCTTCGATCCGCAGCAACTGGTTGTATTTGGACACCCGGTCGGAGCGCGCCGGGGCACCGGTCTTGATCTGGCCGACGTTGGTGGCCACGGCCAGGTCGGCGATGAAGGGGTCCTCGCTCTCGCCGGAGCGGTGGGAGATGACCGAGGAGTACCCGAAGCGGGCCGCCATTGAGATGGTGTCCAGCGTCTCGGTGAGAGTACCGATCTGATTGAGCTTGATGAGGATGGAGTTGGCGAAGCCCTCGCGGATCCCACTGGCGAGGTATTCGGGGTTCGTCACGAAGACGTCGTCCCCCACCAGCTGGATTCGGTCCCCCATGGCGGCAGTGAGAATCTTCCAGCCCTCGATGTCACCCTCGGCCATACCGTCCTCGAGCGAGACAATGGGAAACTCGTCCACGAGCGCTACGTAGTAGTCGCTCATCTCCTGGGGACTCAGCGTCCTCCCCTCGCCGGAGAGCACATAGTTGCCGCCCTTGAAGAACTCGCTCGAAGCCGGGTCGATGGCGAGGGCGATGTCGGCACCCGCCCTGAAGCCCGCCCGCTCGATCGCCTCCACCAGGATCGCAGGCGCGTCCTGGTTGCGCGCGAGGCTGGGGGCAAAGCCGCCCTCGTCTCCCACTGCGCTGGAGAGCCCGCGCTCCTTGAGCAGCGCCTTGAGGGAGTGGTAGGTCTCCACGCCCCAGCGCAGCGCCTCGGCAAAGCTGGGGGCGCCCACCGGCATGATCATGAACTCCTGCAGGTCCAGGGAGTTGTCAGCATGCACTCCCCCGTTGATGACGTTCATCATCGGGGTGGGAAGCAGATTGGCGTTCACCCCGCCTATGTAGCGGTAGAGCGGAAGTCCCAGCTCCCGGGCGGCGGCGCGGGCCAGCGCCAGCGATGCTCCCAGGATGGCGTTGGCGCCCAGGCGCTCCTTGTTCTTGCTCCCGTCCAGAGCGATAAGGGCCTCGTCGGCCCCACGCTGGTCGGTACCGTCCCTGCCCACCAGCGCGTCCGCAATCTCCTCCTTGACATTGGCTACCGCGTTGCGCACCCCCTTGCCGCCGTAGCGGGGCCCGCCGTCACGCAGCTCAAGTGCCTCCGCGGTGCCTGTTGAGGCTCCGGAGGGGACGATCGCCGAGCCCATGGCCCCGCCGGCCAAGGTGACCTCGACCTCTACCGTAGGATTGCCTCGGGAATCCAGGACCTCGCGGGCCAAAACCGACCTGACCTCAGACATAGCCACCTCGCAGCCTCTCCGGGGGAAAAGATTTCCACCAACCCTACGCGCAATCAGTGGGTCGGCGCCACCTGGGTTGGTCACACCTCGCGGAAACGCGCCGAGAAGTCCCGCGTCGCCTGGCGAAGCTCCGCCTCCAGATCAACCCCTGCCAGCTTGGCAAGCTCGGCCAAGGCGAAGGCCAGCTCCCCCAGGCTCTCGGGCTGGGCGGACCCGGCCAGCATCGCCAGGCGGGAGGCCGCCTCGCCCGGCTCGGGGGGACGGTAACCGAAGGCCTGCGCCTTGCGGATGACCTTGGCGGCGTAGAGAAGCGCGGGCATCGAGGAGGGCACCGACTCGGCGGGTTCGGAGATCTCCTTCTCCGCCCGCTTGATCTCCTCCCAGTTGCTAAGCACCTCTTCGACCCCGGAGACCTCCAGGCCGGCAAAGACGTGGGGATGGCGGCGGATCAGCTTGGCGCGGATGGACTCCATCACGAACGCCAGGTCGAAGTAGCCTTCCTCAGCGGCGATCACCGCGTGGAAGAAGACTTGGACCAGGAGGTCTCCGAGTTCTCCGGCTAGCTCGTCGGCCAGATACTGAACCTCACCCGCGTAGCCGCCGTCGGCTCCGTCAGCTGCTCGGGCTGCCTCCAGCGTGTCGATGGCGTCGAGCACCTCGTAGGACTCCTCCAGGAGGTGCTTGCCCAGGCTCTTGTGGGTCTGCTTGCGATCCCAGGGGCACTCGATGCGCAGCTTGCCGACCACCTCGGCCAGCTCCATGAAGGAGTGCGCCGCGGAGGCGGTGAAACCCTGCACGAAGACGCTGCTCAGGTGGTCGAAGCTCTCCTCGCTCGCGCTGCGGCCCGTCAGCTCGACCACGCGCTCCTCTTCAAGCCCGAGGTGCGACAGCAGGAGTGCCCGCCGGCATCCCTCGCCGGGCGAGACCAGCCCGAGCAGCTCGGCAGCCAGCTCCGCACTCCAGACCTGCGCCACGAGCAGGTCGCCCGTATATCGCCCCGGCCTGGCAAGCAGCTCCTCGGCATCGACCAGGGTCAACGAGGAGGAGAAGGGGTCCACCTGGACCCGCGAGGCGGCCAGGTCGAAGAAGGAGAGGCCGGGCACCACCTCCACCTCCCCACCCATGCGCCCAACAAGCAGCTCGACGCTTCGCTCGGCCACCAGTGGCGATCCGGGGACGGCATAGGCGACCCGGCCTTTAAAGGGCTCCTGCCGCAAAGGGCCCGAGAGCAGCTCCAGCCCGGCAAGGGCTTGGCCGGCCGAGAGCTCTCCCATCCCGGCCAGGGAGGTCAAACGCTCGACGATGGAGGCGTAAACCTCCTCGAAGTCCGAGGAGGTCAGATAGAGCGGGTCGCAGGAGTAGACGCTGCTCGCGGCCAGCTCCGGGCGGGTGAAAAGCTCGCGCACCCCGGGGTGAACGGCGGTCCTGAGTACGACCACGTCAGCCGAGGCCATTGTGTCCAGCGCCGCCAGGGTGACCGTGCCCTCGCCGCCGGGGCCAAGGCCGACCACCGCCACGCGGGCTTTGGGTGGGCCGGAAGCGCCCATGGCCTAGGGGGCGGGAGTGGGAGGCGGCACCACCTGGGCGGTGGTACCGGAGATCTTGTACGAACCATATGCCGGATTTACCCGGATGTTGGCCGCTTTGGCCAGGCCGGAGACGAAGGAGCCCACGGCGGTGCTGCCCGCGGAGCCGAAGAGCGTCGCCACCACGGAAGGTATCGCCTGCTGGAAGGGGATCAGCGAACGAGAGCCGGCCATGGCCACCCCGTATCCGCTCTTCTCCGCCACCGGCGGCTGCGGCTTGTTGAGCGGTGCCGATGCCACGGTGTTGGCGAAAGCGGTTCCAAAAGCGTTCTGATACTGGGCGTAAGTGCCGCATCCCAGGTAGCCGCCGGCCTGAGCGGAGGCCGAGTCGGCGGACTGGGCCTTGGCCAGCTGAGCGAAGTTGGCTCCCGCCTGCAATTGCGCATAGATCTTCTGGGAGGCCGAGAGGGTGGAGGAAAGGATGTGATAGGAGCAGATCTGGGTGAACTGCTCCGGATGGGCACTGTAGAAGCTCCGCAGTGCCGGGATGGAGATGTTGGTCTTGGTCAGGTAGGCCTCGAGCGCGGTGATGTCGGCGGTGTCGGCGATCAGCTGGCGCTGATAGGACTTGGAGAAGGCGGCGAAGGCCTGGGGGCCCCCGTAGGACTGCTCGGCGGTCAGGATGGCGATCGGCGAGGATGTGGAAAGCCCGATGCGGAGCTTGTTCAGAGCCTGCTGGATCAGAACCAGTGCGATGCGCCGGCCCAGGACGGTGTCCATGAAGCTGGTGGTGTAGGTGTTGGTTCCACTCCCCTTCACCTGCACCGACTGGGAGATGGTCGAGACGAAGGCAGAGTTGGAAGCCAAGTCCGAGGCCTCGCGATTCAGGGCGGCCACGCTGATCACCTGGGACCCGACCTTGGCGGCATACGGGGTGGTGGTGCAGCCCGAGGCAACCAGGCCGGCCGTTAGAACGGCGGGCAGCATTACTCCGTACTTGCGGCGAAACCGCATGGGCATCTACTTCCTTCCGGATCAGGCTCCGCCCACACGGGGGCGAAGATCAGTCGTCCTCCAGGTCGATCTCCAGTGCGGCGATGAAGGCATCGACCGCACCGGTGAACTTGGAGAATGCGTCCTCGACGCCGGCGCCTCCCGCCAGCTCGGAGATTGCCATGTGTGCGGCCAGCGCCATGCCGATAAGCAGCTCATGCACCTGGAGGAAGGAGTCGACGGCGATCTCCTCCACCCATTCCGCCTGCAGCTCGTCGAGGCCGCCCACCAGGAGGCTGGAGCACACCTCCACCAGCTCGTCATCGAAGTGATAGGAGACGGCGCCCGGAAGGGCGCCCTTGTTCATCTCGTTCATGAGCATCAGCAGCTTCATGTGCAGCTCGGGCTCGACGCGATGTTCGAAGACGACGGAGACGGCCACCTGGTCGGAGTCGGGAGCGAGATTACACATGTATCCGAGCTCGAGGCTGTCGGTGGTGGTGCCACCAAGGAAGGTGGTCAAGTCCTCCTTGCTGTCCTCCTCCCAGCCGGCCTCGACAAGGAAGGCCGACAGGCTCTTAGCGAACTGCGTGAGCGACGCTCCAGGTTGCGCCATCTTCCTCCCGTCCACGAGCACTGCACACAACAAGAAAGAATCTAGCTGTGCCGGGATGTATTGGGGTTCTGACGTGCCAGCACCAGGTCCAGTACCTCCAGCGCCAGCCTGGTGGGCGATTCATGGCCCACCACCTCCAGGGTGAGCGTCCGGGAGTGCTCGTGGAAGGCGGCCTTGGCGAACCGGCGCTGGAAGTTGACCAGCGCGCTCTGGGGTAAAGACGCGCCCACCACGCGCAGGCGCAGGCGCCTTCCCAGCGCGCCGCCGATACGCTCGGCGCGCACCTCTGAGGCGCCTACCTCGACCGCCCGGTTGCGGATGCGCGTGACGTCGATCAGGGCCAACGTCTCGGCCGGGATGCGCCCGAAGCGGTCCTCCCACCCCTTGGCCAGCTCGTCCACCGCGGCGTCGTCGAAGCAGTCCGCCAGCTCCTTGTAGGCCTGCAGCCGCAGGTCGTCCTTGGCCACATAGGAATTCGGAATGGCGGCGGTCACCGCCACGTCCACGCGCACCTCGGGGCGCGCCGTGGACTCCTCGCCGTTCAAGTAGGCGATCGCGTCCTTAACCATCTTCACGTACGTGTCGTAACCAACCGCTGCGATGTGTCCGGACTGATTCCGCCCGAGCAGGTTTCCCGCCCCACGGATCTCCAGGTCGCGCATGGCGATCCTGAACCCGGCCCCCAGCTCTACAGCCTCGCCGATGGTCTTCAGGCGCTCGTACGCCTCGTCGGTGAGCTTGGTGTCCGGGGCATGCAGCAGATAGGCATAGGCCTTTATGCCACCACGGCCCACCCTTCCGCGCAGCTGGTGCAGCTGAGAGAGGCCCATCCACTCCGCCCGGTCCACCACCAGGGTGTTGACAGCCGGCATGTCGATCCCGGACTCGATGATGGTCGTGCAGACCAGCACATCCGTCTCGCCCTGCCAGAAGGCGTCCACCACCTTCTCCAGCTCGGTCCCATCCATCTGCCCGTGCGCCACGGCGATACGCGCCTCCGGCACCAGCCGGTGCAGGCGTGAGGCCACTGTCTCGATGTCCATCACCCGGTTGTGCACGAAAAAGATCTGGCCCTCGCGCAGGAGCTCGCGCCGGATGGCCTCCTCCACAGTGGCTTCGTCGTAGGAGCCGACATAGGTGAGTATCGGCTGGCGGGAGCCGGGCGGGGTGGTCAGCAGGGACAGGTCCCGCAAGCCGGTGAGCGACATTTCGAGCGTCCGGGGGATCGGGGTGGCGCTCATCGTGAGCACGTCCACACCAACGGACATCTTCTTGATCGCCTCCTTGTGGTTGACGCCGAAGCGCTGCTCCTCATCGACGATCAAGAGGCCAAGATCGGAGAAGTGCACGTCCCTGGAGAGCAGGCGGTGGGTGCCTATCACCACGTCCACCCTCCCGGTGGCCAGGCCGGACAGCACCTCGCGAGTCTCACCCGGTCCCAGGAAGCGCGAGACCACCTCGACTCGCACCCCGAATGGCTCGAAGCGCTCGGCGAAGGTCTGGTGGTGCTGATGAGCCAGAAGCGTGGTCGGCACCAACACGGCCACCTGCTTGCCCGACTGGACCGCCTTGAAGGCGGCCCTCAAGGCAACCTCGGTCTTGCCAAAGCCTACGTCGCCACAAAGGAGCCGGTCCATGGGGCGGGCGGCCTCCATATCGGACTTGACTGCCTCCACCGCGGAGGCCTGGTCGCGCGTGAGGGTGTAAGGAAAGAGGTCCTCCATCTCCGCCTGCCACGGCGAATCGGGGGCGAAGGCGAAGCCCTCGGCGTTCATGCGCTTCTGATACAGGAGAACCAGCTCCTGGGCGATGCGCTCCACATTCTTGCGCACCTTGGCCTTGGTGCGGTGCCACTCCTGGCCGCCCATTCGCGAGAGTGCCGGCTTCTCGCCTCCGGTGTAGGGGGTGATGACCGACATCTGGTCGGTGGGGAGGAAGAGCCGCGCCTTGTCGCGGTACTCGATCTCCAGGTAGTCGCGCTCCACCCCGTCCACCTCGCGCCGGACCATGCCCAGGTATTGACCGACGCCGTGGAAGTCGTGCACCACGTATGCGCCCGGCTCCAGGCTCTCGAAGAGCGCGGAGGTGGCCCGCGCCGAGGACCGCGCGGTGGTCCGCTTGGGCCTGCGCCCGGTGAGATCGAAAGGCGCGTAGACGCTCAGGGCGGCGCTGTCGGAGCGGAAGCCCGCCTCCAGGGGCGTGATGACACAGGCGACCGGGCGGGAACGCGCCGGCGTGCGGGCAAGCGCGGCAAGCTCGTCCCCGCTGCGCAGGGGCTTGGAGGCAACGCCTGCCTCACGCAGGGAGGCGATGATGCGATTTGCCATGGCGACGGTGTCGGCGCTGATCACTGTGAGCATCCCGGCAGCCAGGTCCCGGCGCAACGCGGCGACGATGGACTCGTCACGACGGTCGGCGAGCTCAGCCCGGTCGACGGCCACCGCCGCTCCGCCACCGGTGGAGGCAACGGCGGAGCGCAACGAGACCGGGACCGAGGAGCCCTCCAGGAGGGTGGAGGCATCGCTGTAGAGGCTGAGCTCCTCTAGCCCCTCCTCCTCCAGCTGCCAGGTGGGACCGATGGCCCTGAGCAGGTCCCGCTCCTCCTCGACCAGGGCGGTCACCCGCTCGGTCACCCGGGCGGCCTCACTCACCACCAGGCGGTCACCCGGCGCCAGGAGTGAGAGGGGGCCGGCGGAGAAATCGGCAAAGAAGGCCGCGAAGGACTCCATGCCGTCGAAGAGTTCGCCCTCGGCGATGCGGCTGAAGACGGGAGCAAGGGCAGGATATCGCTCCGCCAGCCTGGAGGCCTCTGCGCGGTGCTCCTCCAGCGGCCGGAATTCCCGGGCGGGATGCACCTCCACCCTTTCCAGCGCCGCACCCGCGCGCTGGTCCGCCAAGCCGAACTCCACCAGCCGGTCGATCTCGTCGCCAAAGAGGTCCGCGCGCACCGGTGACGCGGCATCGGCGGGAAAGACGTCGAGGATGGAGCCGCGAATGGAGAACTCGCCAATCGATTCGACCTGGTATTCCCGGCGATATCCCATAGCCGCCAGGCGGGCCGCGGCTTCGTCCAAGTCGATCTGTGCACCCTGCGCCAGCACCAGGGGCTCGTAGTCGAGCATGGCGAGCGAGATGCGCTGGGCCGCCGAGCGTGCGGAGAAGACCAGGATGCGAGCCCCATCCCCCTCGCGCCTCCGCAGGGCGCGAAGCCGGCGCAGGCGGGCGCCCATTGATTCGGCCCGGGGCGAGACACGCTCAAGGGCGAAGGTGTCCCAGGCCGGAACCAGGGCGGCGCCGGCCACCGGATCGTATGCCGCCAGCGTCGCGGCGAGTTGCGTGGCATCGTTCTCGCTGGGCACCACCACTGCAAGGTGGGCGTCGGGAGCAAGCTCGGAGGCGATTGCGGCCAGGGTAGGAGCGAACGCCGCCTCGCCGGCCACGAAGGAGGAGCCGGGCCTCTCGGCGGCGGAGAGCGCA
The DNA here is from genome assembly GCA_021786375.1 of Actinomycetes bacterium. Lineage (GTDB taxonomy): Bacteria > Actinomycetota > Acidimicrobiia > Acidimicrobiales > Acidimicrobiaceae > Acidithrix. Next base: position 31,373 of record JAJYNL010000085.1, on the reverse strand, counting down.
TGCGTATCGACCAGGCGGCTTATCAGGTAGCCGATCACACTCACGATGGGCCTAGCGTCCGTTGAACTCGTTCATCGCCGCCTCCACTCCCTTAGCCAGGATGAGGTCCAGCGCGTCGGCGGCCGCCTCGAACTCGGCCTCGAAGGATTCCAGCTGACGCTGGGTAAGGCGGGCCAGCACGTAGTCGGTGACGCTCTGGCTGCCAGTAGGCCGGCCGATGCCGACGCGCACGCGGGTGAAGGAGGAGGAGCCGAAGTGCACCACGATGGACTTGAGGCCGTTGTGGCCGGCCACGCCACCTCCGGCCTTGATGCGCACTACGCCGGGGGCAAGGTCCAACTCGTCGTGCAGGACGATCAGATCGGCCGGCGAGGTGATGTGGTATCGACGGAGCAGGCCGCGCAGAGCTGCACCGGAGTCGTTCATGTAGGTCTGAGGAAAGGCGAAGGCCACAACCTCCAGGCCCTGGCGCTCCTCGGCCAGCAGCGAGCGGCTGGAGAGCGAGGGGACCAGCCTTAGCCCCCTCCGCTTGCACGCCACCTGCAGGGAACGTGCGCCGAAGTTGTGACGGGAACAGACATACTCCGGCCCCGGATTACCGAGACCGAGCACGATCTTGACGGATTTCACCGCCGCCCGCTCACTCTCCCTCTTGGCCGTCGACCTCGGTAGCCACCACGGACTCCGGATCGGAAGCAAGCTCGATGCCCTTGGGGAGCTTGAGCGCCCCCGCGGCCACCGCCCCGTCCACGACCATGGCCGGGGTCACCTCGATCGAGACCGGGACCGCCGAGACGGAGCCGGTCACTTCGATGGTGTCCCGCACGAGCTGCAGGCCCGCGCCCGCGATCAGCTGGACTGCGACGGTAACGGACTGCTTGGCGGTGAGAAGCTGGAGGTCGACGTGAAGCAGGGAGCGCTTGACCGGATGGCGCTGGACTTCTTTGACCAGGGTGGCGTGACGCTTGCCGTCCAGCTCGATCTCGAGGATCGAGCCGACGATGGGGCGATGGGCCACCAGGTTACCCAGCTCACGCGCTCCGACTGCGGCAACCTCAGGCTGGCCGGCTCCGCCGTAGAGAGCGACCGGGACGAAGCCCTCGGCACGCAGGCGCCGCGAAGCCCGGCTACCCAGCTCACGGCCGCTAACGGCCTGCATGACTACATCGGACACCTTGGGAACCTCGCAGAGAAAACTTTCAAGCCCGACCGGGCTTCAATACAGCCCAAAGAATCCTAGTGGTAACCGCTGGCGCCACCTGCGCCGACTTGCCAGCCCTAGGAGAGGTTCTCCCCGCCGAAGATGTCCGAGACCGAGGTGTCCTCGAAGACGGCGCCGATGGCCTGGGCGATCACCTTCGCGATGGAAAGCACCTCCAGCTTGGGGATGCGCCGCTCGGGCGCGAGCGGAAGGGTGTTGGTGATCACCACCTTGGAGATGGGAGAGTCCATCAGCCGCTTGCTGGCCGGATCGGAGAGAATGCCGTGGGTGGCCATGGCCCACACATCGGCCGCCCCTTGCTTCATCAGCAGCTCCGCCGCTGCGGTAATGGTGCCCGCGGTGTCGATCATGTCGTCGATGATCACACAGCGCTTGCCTTCGACGTCACCCACCACGTCGAGTGCCTCCACCACGTTGGCCTTGCCGCGGGGGCGGCGCTTGTGCACGAAGGCCAGCTCCATGTCCAGGTAGAGGGAGAAACGCGAGGCGACCTTTACCCGGCCGGCGTCGGGGGCGACGATGACGGTGTCGGTGTCGGCGTTGGCGCGCAGGTAGTCGATGAGTACAGGCATTGCGGTCAGGTGGTCCACCGGTCCGTCGAAGAAGCCCTGGATCTGGCCGGAGTGCAGGTCAACAGCGATGATCCGGTCGGCACCCGCGGCTGCGAGCATGTCGGCCACCAGCTTGGCGGTGATCGGCTCGCGGCCCGAGGCCTTGCGGTCCTGGCGCGAGTAGCCGTAGTAGGGACAGACGGCGGTGATGCGCTTGGCGGAGGCGCGCTTGGCGGCGTCGATCATGTTCAGCTGTTCGAAGATGGCGGAGTTGACCGGATAGGCGTGCGACTGGAGGATGAAGATGTCCTTGCCACGGATGGACTCTCCGAAGCGGCAGTAGATCTCCCCGTCGGCGAACTCCCGCAAGTCCACCTTGCCCAACGGCACATCGAGGTGGAAAGCCACCTCGGCGGCCAGCTCGGGGTGGGACCGCCCGCTGTAGATCTCCAAACGCTTCCTAGGAACCAGTTCCACCGCTACTCCAAAACCACGAACGATCCGGTTTCCGTCTCCGGCGGCACCTTGGCCCCGGACTTGAGCACCGCATACGGACCCACCACCGCCTCGCGGCCGACGTGGCAGCCCTCGAGTTCGGAGCGAACCACGCGCGCGCCGTCGTCGACCACGGAGTCGGAGATCCTCACCTCCGGCCCGATCTCGGCGCCCTTTCCTATCGCGGTCTGGCCAACCAAGAAAGATCCCGGCCAAATTGTAGTGTCCTGGCCGATCTCCACGGTTGAGTCGATGTAAATACTGGCCGGATCGACAAGATTGACTCCGCGCATGAGGAAGGAGGCGTTTATGCGTTCCCGCATCCGCCTTTCGGCCTCCGCAAGCTGGTGCCTGTCGTTCACCCCATGGGCCTCAATGGGGTCGCCGAGGCGGTAACCCGCCACCGAGTAGCCCGCCTTGGCCAGGATCTCGATGACATCGGTCAGATAGTACTCACCCTGGGCGTTCCTGGGATTGAGCCGCCGGAGCGCCGGGGCGAGGAAGTCCAGGTTGAGGGCATAGAACCCTGCGTTGATCAGCTTGGAGCTACGCTCCTGCTGGCTGGCGTCCCTGTCCTCCACGATCTTGGCGACCGCATCACCCTTGCCGAAGATCACCCTTCCGTAACCGGCGGGGTCCTCCACCTCCGAATAAGCCAGGGTGACCGCGCTCCTGGCGGAGTCGTGGGCGTCCAGCAATGAGGCTATGGTCTCGGCCCGGAGCAAAGGGGTGTCGCCCGGGACCACCATAACCACCGGTGGCTCCTTACCCGCATACCCCAGAGGATCGGGAAGCGCGGTCAGTGCGGCGGCCAGCGCGTCGCCGGTACCGCGTTGACGGTTCTGCTCGACGAAGCTGATGCGCATGCCGGCCGGGGCGAAACGGTTGACGCTCTCGCGCACCGAGTCGCTCTTGAAACCGATCACCACCACCGCCTCCTCGAGCCCCGCCGCGAAGAGGGCCTCCAGGATGTGGGCAATCATCGGCTTGCCACACAGGCGGATAAGCGGCTTGGGCCGTGAAGATTTCATCCGGGTGCCTTCCCCGGCGGCCAGCACCACCGCGAAACGCACCCTGGCAGATTCCCCCATTGCACCCCTCTCCTCGGAAAACATTCTCGCAGCCCCGGAGCAGTCGGCCGCCAAGGCGGAACTCCTAGGCCGAGACACCTGGCGGCCCGAGTTCGAGCGAGATCACGTCCTGACCAGACGTCGGGAAGCTCACCACCCCGCTGTCCGAGACCGCCACGTGTTTGACTTTAGCCCAGGAGGCGCTCTGGCTTGTAACCGCCGAACCTTCAAGCCGGAGCTTGCGCGGATGGCCAGGCAGGGCTATGGCAACCCGGAAACGCGGGGAGTTAGGCGAACGGTCATCTATCAGCACCAGAGACCATCTTCCCTGCTTGAGCGCAGCAAGAGCCTCCAATCCGGGAGGCAGGCCGGTGATGCGGTGCAACACTGAGCCAGGGGGGATGAAGCGCGAATAGTTGCCCATGACGTAGTAGCGCTTGGTGGTGTATAAATTCGTGTCCCCGTCCTGCCGGTAGTTGAGGTCATAGTAGACCAAACCGTCGTTCCGCCCGAGGATGTTCGCCCGCTTGGCGCAGCCCTTGTCGCTGGCGGGCTCGCACCCAAGGTTGGGAGAGAGCGCCGTCCACCACTGGAACGCCGAGTCCCCTCCGTAGACGAGGTCGTTATAGATGGACTTGGCAAGCCACATCCCCGACACCATGGTCGGGTCGTACTGGTAGCCGAACCTCGCCCCGTTGTAACAGCAGATCTCGGTCATCCAGGAGTGGAGCCCGAGGCGCTTCAAAAGCGCATGCATCGCGCTCAAGACCCGTGGGCCGGGGTAGTCGTAGGTGTGGTGGGCCACGTAGGCGAGGTAATGGATCGCCCCGTCACGGTGCACCCAGCGCGGGAGCTCAGGCATCAGCTGGAAGGCAACCTGGGAGGATTCGTCCGCGATCTCCTTGGCCCAGGGAGCCCTGGCGGCAAGGTCGCGGCCGAGACTGACAACCACGGTGGCCCTCTCCTCGACCGGTACCCGCATTCCCTCCTGGACGCAGGGGGTCATGGCACCATCGGGCTCGTTCATGGGCGATACGAAGTTGAGCTTCACTCCGAAGTGCTGCCGGATGCCGAGCACAACGTTGGTTAGGTAGTTGGCATAGGCGGCGATATCGCTGCGGATGAGGGTGCCGCCGCAGGATCGATGATTGCTGGTAAAGACCGCGGGGGCGGAGTTGACAAAGCCGATCAGGTCCCGCACGTGGTAGGAGGCGGCCATCTTGAGGAAGTAGATCCCTGCCGGGTCGGCGCCGAAATCGTATGATCCGGAGGAGGTCAAGAAGGTGGGTGCGGCCTTCCAAGGGGTGTGCACCCCCACTCCCCCACCGCCGATGTTGTAACGGAACTGGCTGAGCTCCAGGCCGGCTTTCGAGAAGAGCAGCTTCCCGACATCCTCCCGCGTCGCTAACGGCATTCCATAGACGGGGCCGGACCACCAGGCCCCTGACGCGCCAAAGCCGTCGATCACCTGTTGGCCCTCAGCCGACACACGTCCGGTCGCGGCGGGCGGAGGCGGAGCCGTCACCTGACGCAGGCGGACGGCTCCCACGATGAGAAGCATCGACGTGGCGGACGCGAGGATGGCAAGAACCACGCGATTGACGCGTGGAAGAAACCTACGCCCACCGCCATGCCACTCGGTCACTTCGCTCATCCGCCGCTGAAATCTAGCGCACCGCCGTTGAACGCTGGCTGAAACACCTCCGGCGGAGTTGTCCGCCAGGCCGCCGCACCACGGGTTGGGCGTCAGTACGCCTTACCAGCCGGCTGGCACCGATCCTCCCTCCCTGAGCCAAGCTGCCAGGCCGAGGATCGCCTCGTGGGGCGGTGGAAGATACAGCCGCGCCAGGAGATGGACCAGATCCTCCGGCATCTCGGCCACCGCTTCGAACCCAGCGTGGGCGAGCAGCCTTTGCAGGCGCACTCGCCGCCACTCGCCGAGGCGCCGCTGGACATCGACCATCCCCAGGATCTCCGCCTGGAACCTGGCAACCTCCTCAGAGCCTGCATCTGCTTCGAGCAGGATTGCGTTGGGGATGGAATGGCGAGCGAGCGGAAGGTGATACTTGGCCCTGTTCTCCATCCAGCACCTCCGGCACACCAGGACCGACCAGCGACTCGGCCCTCCCGCCGGAGCCGACAGGCAGGAAGGGCAAAGCTGGCGAAGCTCGGGGACGTCGCCACGCTGCCACTTCAAGGCGGGTGAGCAATGACATCGTTGCTCACCGAACTCGGTCTGACCCTGCAGGAATCCACACCCAACATGAACGGTCAAGCCCAAGGCGACACCTCCGCTGCTGGGAGACCCGCCTACCGCCGGCCTCCGTGCTTTGCCTGCACACTGCGCGCGGGCCGGCTCTTCCTCCGGGGGCACCGTTTCCACGGGACGGTTGCCTTGCACCGGGCCGGAGGACCTTAGGGCACAATCTGGAGCCGGCGAAGACCATAGCATCTCGCTGTGACAACCGGTCGGCCGGGGCGCGAGGGCCGCCTCCGATCGCCCGTTGCAACGCAGTGCGACACGGATTCGGACGGCAGGCGTGTACGCGCAGAGTGACCAAATAGGGCGCATCCTGCAAAGATTTTGCGAAGCCCCCACGGGGCGGTTGCAGCCAAGCCTGTGCGACTGCATCACCACAAATGGTGGCGGAGTCGGTGCCCATTTAGCATTGAGGGCCGGAGGAGCAGGTAAAGTGGCAGGTCCGCCACGAAAAACCCATCGCCCTCAACAGGTCGGATTGACACTCTTTTGTGGCCAATGGCACAAATGTTTCAACGCCACTCTATTTTCATGGCCAAGTCGATGAGTTATAATCTGCACTCAGAGTAGTGTCAGGATCCGATGGCATGCAGCTGCTACGAGTTGTGGCGGCTGGGTCTCGCAAGCCGAATGCCGCGGGTCGCAAACTACCTGTAAATAAAGAAGGGTCGCAGTCATGGGTCGCACCATTCGTCTGCTGGCATCGGCGGCGCTTGGCGGCGCCTCCTTGGGAGCAGTCTTCATCCTCCCCGAGGCCGCAAGCGCACAACTACCAACCGGTCCGTCAACTTGTACATACAAGACGCCGAACACCACGTGCACCGCCGGGGGCTCGCTCAACTCGACGACGAAGAACAGCGGGACCTATTGGAACTTCATCGTCAACAAGATTCCCACGAACGTCACCACGTCCGACTTCGTGGATCTTCGGGTCTGCTGGAGCGACTATTGCTTTTCCACTTCCGCACTTACGTCTCACACACGCGGCTCGTGGCATATCTGGGTGTACGAGAATACCAGCAACACCGATCCATCCACTGGAGCGCCACTAACCCCCACCAGCGCACAGGCAACAATAGACACAGGCAACGCGGAAGCCGACTTTGGGCTCTACTTGAGCGACATTCCAGGCAAGGACTACCCAACCACCACAACCGGCTCGACCTCGACAACTAGCGCCTCAACGACCACGACCACTCATCCGACCACTACGACGACCGGGCCGACCACTACGACGACCGGGCCGACCACGACCACTGGCGGAAACAACCAGGCGAGCAACGGCAGCACCACGACATCGAGCGGGCCAACCACTACTGGCAGCAATAACCAGGCGAGCAACGGCAGCACCACGACATCGAGCGGGCCGACTACCACTGGCAGCAATAACCAGGCAAGCGGCGGATCCACTTCCCAGACCACCGGCATTACCGTTCCGCCAACAAACACAGGCGCGCCATGGGACTCTCTAGGTTGGAGGCTCGCGCTTGCAACCCTGGCCATGACCGGCGCAATCCTCGTCTTCCCGTGGAAGCGACGCCGCTCGGCCTAAGAGGCACCACTCGGAGCGACACCTGAGAATGCTCGATCGTCGCCGGTCGGCCATTAGCCGGCCGGCGACTGTATTTACGGGATGTCCGACCCGGTCTGGTCATCCCGCTTTGGGCAACGACCCCAGAGGAAAGCCTCCTCCCGGAAAACACCTCCTTGCGCCGGGTCAACTGGCGCGCAAACGGATCGGCTCGAAGGACACGTACCTCGGCGGAGGCGGGTGGACCAATTCCCCCGATCGCCGGGCCGGATCAGCGAATGCGGAATGTCTCGAGCCAAGGGTCGTCACGTGGCCGCCGACAAGGGGGGCGACCACATCCGCCTCACTTTCGGCGCGCTCGGCCGTAGGCTCTTTCTTGATGGAAGGCGGGAGCAGCAGCCGGGTGCGGATGGAGATAGGCAGCCTTAGGCACCTCGTGCCCTGGTTCATCGCCGGCCTTGCATTTGCCTTCCTGATGGCGAGCCGTGACAACCAGGCCGACTTTCTCGTCTTCTACAAGGCCGCCGTCGCCCTGGCCCATGGCCACAACCCCTACCCGCGCCTGGGAAGCCCTCAGGTCTACGACGGCTCCTCCTACGTCTATCCGGTATGGGTGGCCACCGCCATGACACCGCTTACGCTCCTCACGCCATTCGCCGCCGCCAAACTCTGGGTCGCGCTTTCCTTTGGTGCCTATGCAGCATCCTTACGTTTCATGGGGATGGCGTCCGGCCCGGCTCTCTTCCTTGCCGGCCTGGCCACGCCGGTAATCGTCAGCCTGCAGATGGGCACGCTCACCCCGTTTCTCGTGCTCGGCGTCGCTGTGGCCTGGCACTGGCGGGACTCGCCGGCGGTGGCCGCAGCGGCCGTGGCACTGGCAGGGACGTCGAAGCTCTACCTGCTGGCGCTGCTGGTCTTCTTCGCCGCCACTCGCCGCTATAAGGCGTTCCTGCTCTCCTTGGCATTTTCCGCAGCCTTGCTGGGCGCCGGCTTTCTGATCGGACCCATCGACGCCATCGAATACGCCCGGCTACTGCTGTCCCTTTCCAAGCACGAGTCGGTGCAAGGGTGGTCCTCCAGTGCCATCCTCGCGCCGTTGGCCGGCGTCGGCCTTGCACGCCTGGTCCCGCAGCTTGCCGCCATCGCAGCCGCGCTAGGCATGGTGCGCGTCCGCCATCGGGACCCTTCGGACAGCCGCGCCTTCGCGGGCGCCGTCTCCATCGCGCTCCTGGCCACCCCGATTCTCTGGAGCAGCTATCTCCCGCTCCTACTCCCGATCCTCTTTGCGGCCGGCGCACCGTTGGCGGCGCTAGGTGCGGCTGCGGCCTTCTCATGGATCCTCACCACTCCCGACCGCGCCGGAGCGGCGCTGGATGCCGTCTCCATGGCGCTGCTCGCGGCCCTGGGCGCCTTTGCGCTCTTCGGGCCCGGCTCCGCCGAGCACCAACGAGCCCTGCACAACTCGACGCGCGCTCTCGCCACCCAGTTGCGCGCATCTATGACCGCATCGAAGAGAGCCTGGGCGATCATTGCCTTTGGAGCGGTGGCCGAGGCCGCGGTCGCAGCGATCCATCCCGCACTGCTGCCGGCCATAGCCGCCCAGGACCTTGTGCTCGCCTCCATTGCCTATGCGCTGGCGCCTTCCGTCAGGACGGATTCGGCACGGCGGGCACCGGACTTGGCGCAAATCCGCCCCTCGGAATAGCCGACTACATTCGCCGCGCTTTCCCCGGGTTGAACTTCAGTGCAGCAGTAGCCTTTTTGTACCGGCCCGGCATTGCCCGGCCGGGAAGGGGGGGTGCATCATGAGCGGAGTCCGCCTGCTGGTGGGCACGCGCAAGGGGGCGTTTGTCCTTACTTCCGACGGCAAGCGCCAGGACTGGATGGTGGAGGGGCCGCTCTTCGGCGGCTGGGAGGTCTTCCACGTCAAAGCTTCGCCCGCGGACCCGAAGCGGATCTTCGCCTCGCTCTCCAAGGGTTGGTTCGGCCAGGTGATCCAGCGGTCCGATGACGGCGGGAAGAACTGGGAGCCGATCGGCAACGAATTCGCCTATGGCGCAGGACCCGGCAACCACCTTTGGTACGACGGAAGCGAAAGACCCTTCGAATTCACCCGGATCTGGCAGTTCCATCCGTCACGGGAGGACCCCGACGTAGTGCTGGCAGGAGCCGAGGATGCAGCTATCTTCCGCTCGGAAGACGGTGGCAGGAACTGGGACGAACTCACTTCCCTGCGCGCGAGCACGGGAAGCGGCTGGCAGCCGGGCGCCGGCGGCCTATGCCTGCACACCATCCTCTCCAACCCCGCCGATCCCGCCCAGCTACGCATCGCCATCTCCGCGGCCGGAGTCTTCGGCAGTGAGGACAGCGGCAAGAACTGGAAGCCGATGAACCGGGGGCTCAGCTCCGAGTACATCCCCGACCCGGATGCGGAGATAGGCCACTGCGTGCATCGCATCGCCAACCACCCGGAACGGCCCGAGGTGCTCTTCATGCAGAAGCACTGGGACGTGATGCGCTCGGACGACGGGGGCGCCAACTGGCGCGAGATAAGCGGCAACCTGCCGAGCGACTTCGGCTTCGCCATCGGGGTGCATGCCCACGAGCCCGAGACCGTCTACGTGGTGCCGATCACCAGCGATTCCGAGCACTTTCCCCCGGAAGGGCGCCTGCGGGTATATCGCAGCCGCACCGGCGGGAACGAGTGGGAGCCGCTCACCAGCGGCCTACCGCAGGAAAACTGCTACGTGAACGTGCTTCGCGGGGCGATGTCCCTCGACGACCTCGATCCCTGCGGCGTCTACTTCGGTACCACCGCGGGCCAGGTGTACGCCTCCGCGGACGATGGCGACAGCTGGACCGAGATCGTCCGTGACCTTCCAGCAGTGCTGTCAGTGGAGGTCCAGACACTGTCGTGATCCGAGTCAGGCTCCCCGAGCAGCTGCGTACCTTGGCCGGCGTCGGGAAAGAGGTCGGGGTGGAGGTGGCGGGTGAGATTACCTTGAGGGGCGTCATAGACGCCATCGAGGCGTCCTATCCGATGCTGCGGGGGACCATCCGCGATCCCGCCACCGGCCGGCGCAGGCCCTTTATCCGCTTCTTCGTAGCCGAGCAGGACTACTCCAACCTCGGCCCGGATGACCCGCTCCCGACCGCCCTCTCGGGCGGCCGGGAGGTTCTTATGGTGGTCGGCGCAATTGCCGGGGGCTAGCCGTTGCTCCGGGAGAGGTAGCGCTCGGCGAGGTCGCACGTACCCGCCGCATAGACCGGCCCGAGTTTGCGCGCGATCTCAGCGGCCTGGTGGGTGCCGATCCAGGCCAGCAGGAGCAGGCGGCGGAAGAGGATAAAGGTCCAGATCTCCGCCTCGTCCTGGCGGGACAGGTCCGCCACGCTGCGGTACCCTCTGAGCCAGGCGTCTATGAGCGCAGGCACCTGCGGGTGGTCCTCGACAAAGGACAGCGCGGCGCCAAGGTCGTAGAGGAACCAGGAAAAGCCGCAGTCATCGAAGTCGATCACCGTCACCTCGCCCGGAGGCCCCCAGAGCAGGTTGGCCAGGCGCATGTCGGCGTGCACCAGCCCGAAGCGCTCGGGAGCGGTGCCGAAGGCTCGCAGGCGGCTTTGCAGGTGGTCCTCTAGGCGTGAGAGGATGGCGGTCTCCGCCCGGCCGACGCCTATTCCCTGCTGCCAGCGCCCCCAACGCGCCTCCCGGCCGAAGGCGGCGTCGAAGTCCCAGTTGAAGCGCCGGAACCATGCGGGCCTTGCCCATCGGCGCGCATGGCGGTGCATCCGGGCGGCCAGCTCTCCCAGCAGGACGAAACCCTCCTCGGCTTGGGCGGGATCGGCTTCGGCTCCCTCGACGAAGTCGAACAATACACAATGGCGCAGACCGCCACCGGGGTCGGCAACGTTGGTGACCAGCCCGCCCTGCCGGTTGGGAAGCGCCGCTGGCGTGCGAACCCCCTCGGCACGAGCGAGCGCGGAAGCCCAGGCCAGCTCGGAGGCGATCTCGGCCTCGGAGTGGTATCCCTGGCGATGCACGCGCATCACCTTGTGCTCCCCGTTCTCCGGCAGCACGAGGAAGGTCGCGTTCTCCGAGACGTTCATCAACTCCACCAACGCACGCGCCATACCCTGGTAATGCACCAGTGCGCTGCGGGCCGCCGCAGCGGCACGGGCGATGGCGGCGGGATCGTCGGAGAGATCGTGCACCAACTGTCCTCAAACCCCCTCTGGTGGATCATCTCGAGAGACTAAGGCCCATCCTCTGCGATGGCGACAGCATCGCCTTTCGTTGCAAGAGCCGCGAAGGCCAGGGTGCAGGCTGTCACGGTGGCGGCGGCCGGCCGCTCAGCAGATACGAGGTAGGGGGTCTCCGGTCAGCATGTCGATCACCCGGCTCGCCCCGTACGGGCTCGCGCAAAGGACGAGCCCGGATTCAGCCTGCTCCAGCGTCCCAACCACGGCGGCCTCGTCTCCGCCAGGAAGCGAGCGCAGCAGCTTCTCCGCCTCATCCGCCACCTCGGCGGAGACGATGGCGACGAACTGGCCCTCGTTGGCTATATGAAACGGATCGATGCCGAGTATCTCGCAGGCACCTCGCACCGGCGCATGGACTACGATCTTGGACTCCTCCAGTATCACCTTTAGCCGCGCCTCCTGGGCAAACTCATTGAGCGTCGTGGCCAGGCCACCCCGCGTGGGGTCGCGCATCCACTTCACTTGGGGGCCAAAGGCATCGAGGAGAGCCTTGACGTAGGGCCAGACTGAGCGGGTGTCGGAGCGAAGGGTGTCCGAGGCCAGGTCCAGTTCGCCTCGCTCCAGCATCACCGTGATTCCGTGGTCGCCGACCGCTCCGGAGAGAAGCACCTTGTCGCCCGGCTGAGCCCTCCCGACGCCGAGCTCCGCTGCAGGGTGAAGCCTGCCAATGCCGGTAGTGGTCATGAAGATCCCGTCAGCCTTGCCATGCTCTACAACCTTGGTGTCTCCGGCGACGATCTCCACTCCGGCCGCTCGCGCGGCCCTCCCCACCGCTTCCACCTCCCTCTGCAAATCGCCTGTGGGAAGTCCGGCCTCGAGGATCATGGCCAGCGTGATGGCCAGGGGCTCCGCCCCTGAGACGGCCAGGTCGTTGACGGTGCCGTTGACGGCCAGCTCGCCCAGCGAGCCGCCCGGGAAGGAGAGCGGATGGACCACGAAGGAGTCCGTGGTCACCAGCACCTCGCTCCGGCCCACCTGGACGGTCGCGGCGTCCTCCAGCCTGTTGAGCTCGCCCGTTCCGAGCAGGGGAACCAGCAGCCCCTCCACCAGGCGCCGGCTCGCCTTGCCGCCGGCGCCGTGGGAGAGCATGACCTGCGGATCGAGGAACTTCACTTGTGCGGCCACTGGATCAGCCTCCCATCACACCCAGTGCGCGATGCACGTAGGTGTAGTAAGCCGAGCAGGCGCCTTCGGAGGAAACCATAAGCGCTCCCACCGGGTTCTCCGGAGTGCACTGGGTGGCCATCAGAGGGCACTCCTCGGGGCGCTTGGAGCCCACCAGCACCTCGCCACAGATGGCGCCTGCCGGCTCAGGGCTACGGATTTCGGCGATGGAAAAGCGCGACTCGGCGTCGAAGTCGGAGTACTTCGCCTTGATACGCAAGGCCGATTGTTCGATGAAGCCGAGGCCCCGCCACTCGAACCTCTCGCGCTCCTCGAAAACCTCGCTCAAGGCGGCCAGCGCCGCCGGGTTTCCGTCTCTCCTTACCGCGCGGATGTATTGGTTGTCCACTGCTGGGCTACCGCCCTTGGTCAGCTCTACCAGCATGAGTATCGACTCCATCAGATCCACCGGCTCGAAACCCGACACCACAACAGACTTCCCGTACTCCCTCGCCACGAAGTCATAGGGACGGGTGCCGATAACAGCCGAGACGTGTCCGGGACCGATGAAGCCATCGAGGTCCAGTTCTGCCGAGTCGAGGATGGATCGTATCGGTGGACCAATCGTCACGTGATTGCAAAACACCGAGAAGTTGCGGATGCCAAGTTGGGCCGCGCGCATGATGGTAAGCGCGGTGGACGGTGCTGTCGTTTCAAAACCGATCGCAAAAAAGACCACTTGCTTGGCTGGATTCTCAACCGCAAGCTTCAGAGCATCCAGCGGCGAATAGACCATCCTAACGTCCTTGCCCTGCGCCCTGGCTTCGAGCGGAGAGGCCTTGGAGCCTGGTACTCTCATCACGTCGCCGAAGGCGGTGAAGATGACATCGGGGTTCTCCGTCAGCGTCAGCGCCTCGTCTACCTTGCCCACCGGAAGCACGCATACCGGGCATCCCGGTCCATGGATAAGCTCAATCGACTTCGGAAGCATCTCCGGGAGGCCGAAGCGGTAGATCGAGTGGGTGTGACCTCCACAGATCTCCATGAAGCGGAACCCGCGATCGCCAACCGAGGCTCGGATAGCGTCAGACAACGCGACAATTCGCTCCGGATCGCGAAACTCATCCACCATTTTCATGGCCTTTTCCCCTTCCACGCCGGAGGCACCCCGAGGGCGCCGTGCGCATACGGCAATCGCGCACCAACCATTGGCTCTCGTGCCAAGGTTATCGCTACGCAAACCCACTTCATGGCGCCTGGCAAATGTCTTTAGCGCTGGCGGGGACCGAGTTCGTCCTCGAGTACGCCCAAGTCGCGCATCAGCTCCAGCGTCTTCAGCGCGTTCTCCTCTTCCAGCCGGGCCAAACCAAAGCCCACGTGCACCAAGACGTATTCACCTACTTGCACCTCCGGTAGGGCGGCGAAGCACACCTTGCGCTCCACCCCTACGAAGTCCACTCTCCCCATGAGGATCTCGTGCTCCTTCCAGAGCTCCTCGACCCTTCCCGGAACCCCCAGGCACATGAGCTTCTTCCTCTCCTAAATCAGATCGACGGGCGCGCGGGCCAGGATAGGCGCCCGCTGGTCCCCGGACCCGGCGGCATCACCATCGAAGCTCCAAAGAACAACTCGGTTGTTGCCGGAGTCCGCCACCGCCAGCACGTCCCCGGCCATGCAAAGCCCATAGGGCCAGCAAAGCGAGTCCCTGGTCAGTTCCTTCCAGCGGTTCTCACCAAACTCGTCAAAGTTGTCCTGCCCCAGGACCGCATCGGCGGCGGTTCCGCTCGTAGCTGGCGCCCCCACAAAGACCAAGACCCGGTTGTTGGCTGTGTCCGCCACTGCTACCCGTCCGGCTCCTGCGGTAACCCCATAGGGAAAGCGCATCACGGAGGGGCCCTGTGGGCCGTAGGCCCACTCATCGGCGCTCTCCAGGTCACTTTGACCCAGGGCCCCAAGCGCGGGGCAATCTCCGTCTATCCCCGCAGGCCAGACTAGAACCCGATGATTTCCGGCATCTGCGAAATAAAGGTGTCCCTCTGCCTCAGCGACATCGTGCACCCACCTGAAGCTGGCCGGGCCGAGTCCTCCCCGGTTCTCACGGTTCGAAACAAAGTCGGGCTGGCCGACGACTAGTTCAGGGATATCTCCAGGCTCGGGAAGCCGGCTCCAGCCGAGTACCCGCCGATTGCCCGTGTCCGCTATCCAGAAACGGCCTCCGGCTTGGGCGACTCCGAACGGCCAGTTCAGGGTGGTGGGGCCACACGGCCCACCAGCATTCGTCTCGGCAGCCAACAAGCCATCCTGGCCAATCGCGTAAAGCGGCCCTTCGCCAGGATCTTCGGGGATGCGCTCGAATACAAGCACCCGATGGTTCCAGGCATCGGCCACCACGAGTCGCCCTGCGACAACTGCAATGCCTGTTGGCAGGTTCAGGCCTAGCCAGCCTGGGACCCGGTTTGCACCTTCGCTAAAGGCGTGGGGCTGTCCCACCACGAGGTCCGCGGGGAGGTGGTCCTGCGCCGGCATCGTGTGCCAAATCAGCAGCCGGTGGTTCCCGGTATCCGCGACTACCATGCGCTTGCCGTCGGTCCAGACACCGCGCGGGGCGTAGAGAGAATCCAGGCGGGGAGAGGCGTCGGGAAGCATGAGCCTTCCCGGCGGCCTAGAGCCAATCCAGCACTCTGGACGGGCCCTCACCGTCGCTCCAGCCTGATCATTACGCGCCCGGCGGTAACCCTGGCCTCATAGCTCAACAGTTGGACGCCGGGCAGGTTGAGCGATTCCCCGGTCCTGGCGTCGTAGGTGAACCCGTGCCACGGGCACCTCAAGGTGCCATCCGAACCGACCGTAGCTCGGTCAAGAGGCATGCCGAGGTGCGCGCAGGCGTTCTCGAAACAGCTAACCGATCCTTGGTGAGAGACGATGAGCAGGTTCCGCTCCCCGGCGCGCCAGGCGAGCACGCCGGGTGCGGGAACGTCCTCGAATCGAGGGCCCTCCAGCCAGGTTCCCCCATGGCGTCGTGTCGCCGACATGGCCACAGGAGCATCTCGGTCCCCGACCACTGCGGCCGCGTCCATTACCTCGATCCTTTCGACCTCCGCCACAGCCGCCAAGATGGCCTGTCCCACGACATCCTCCAACGAGGAAAGAGAGCCGACGCACCCGTCGCAGGCACCCTTGAATCGCAGGTAGGCAACTGGCGGCTCCACTCGCACCAGCTCCACCTCTCCCCAATGCGACCGAACGTAGGGGCGCACCAAATCCAGCGCACGCTCAGCCCGCTCGGTTGGCCCAGGACGCAAAACTCCGGTGGCAAGAAACAGCGTCCGCACCAGCGGGTCGGCAGCAAGTGCGGCCAGAGCAGCGGACCCGCCCTCCACCTGGTCACGCAGGATGCGTACCTGTTGGGCCACGGCTTCGGAAAAAAACCTCTCGAGCGCCTCCGTAGCGTTCTTCGCCTTCGTGCGAGCGGGTTCAGGGAGTGAGTCGACGGCCGCGATCGCCACATCCAGCTCGTTGGCCAGATCTTCGAAAGCCGGACGGCTCACAGGTCGGCGCCCTCGAATCCGTAGGCGAGCGAAAGCTGAGCTGCCTCCGACGTCTTTGCGATCAGCAGCTCCGCGAAGGCTCGCCTCGCTACTCCCGCCAGCAAGCCGGCCACATTCCCCTCGAACTCCGGCAAGCGGACCCGCCTTTCCTCAAGCGCCTCGAGCACAAAGCAGCTTCCGGCTGAGCTGTCGAGCGCCACCTCGGCGAAGAGCGCCTCCGCGAATCGCTCCGCCAGGCGCTCGACCTCCTCGTCGGGTGCGGCCAGGCGTTCCAGGGCTACTTCCTCAGAGCCAAACCCCGCACGCAGCCGTTCGAAAAAGCGGAGCACCGAGCCGCCGAGTAGAGAATCGAATACCTGCGCCTCCCATGCGTGCATGCCTTGCCCCCCTAACGCCCCGCTCGCTCGCGGGCTATATGGTCGAGCATCTCGCGAACTCCGGCTGTCTCGGCGAAGGAGCCGAACTCCTCGAAGATGGCCCT
This sequence comes from Actinomycetes bacterium, assembly GCA_021786375.1. Lineage (GTDB taxonomy): Bacteria > Actinomycetota > Acidimicrobiia > Acidimicrobiales > Acidimicrobiaceae > Acidithrix. The sequence continues at coordinate 14,854 of JAJYNL010000085.1, read as the reverse complement.
CGCCTCGTGAAGGCGGCCGATACCCTGTTCGAAAATGCCAAGGTGCGCCAAGGCCGTGCCCTGGTTGGCGCGCGCCCGCGCATAGCCCAGCATGTCACCCTGGGCCGAACGCCAAGCCGCCACCTCCTCGTATATTTCAACCGCCTCTACGAGATTGTCACCCTGACGCCCTGACGGAGCATAAACCAGGGCGCTGGCCAGGTTCATCCGTGCGGCCGCCAAATCCTCCTCGAGACCCGCTGCCGCGAACACCTTGGCCGCCGTGCGCAGACACGAGAGCGCCACTCCGTAGCGAAGCTGATCCGAGGCCTCGGTCATCGGAATGGCAAGGTACGCCAGCGCCAGGTTCATATTGGCTCCGCCAAAGACCCCCGGCGAGGACTCCGATGACGCGAGCCGGGCCGCTTCCAAGTAGAGGCCGATCGCCTCGCTCAGGCGCCCCGGGTTTCCCTCGCAGGCCCCATGAAGTGCGACCGCGAGGGAAAGCGTGACCTCGGCCAGAGCGTCCTTAAAGTCGGTCCCCAAAAGCGCTGCGCGCGCTGCGCGCCACTCATCAATTGCCTCGTCCATCGCGGTTGAAGTCACGGAGAGGATCCTCGCCAGGTCGCCGTGTAAACCAGCCGCCAGGACGGGTGAGAGCTCATCGCTCACGCGGATCCCGCGCCGCAGCAACGAGGTTGCTTCCCCGTGCGCTCCTTGCTCGATCAGGCGTGCTGCGTGCGCGGAGGCGAGAAGCGACTTCAACAAATCAGACTGCGCGGCTTCCATGGGTGGGAGATCGCAGGCACCCCTTAGAAAACCCTGGATCTCAACGAGCAGCCGCATGTCCCCCGAGCACGAGAACCGCAGCTCCTCAAGGAGCACGGCGTCGCCGGTCAGCACCAGCCTGTTGTACGCTGACTCTGCCCCGGCGGATCCGAGGGTCACCAAGACCTCCTCGGGCGTGGCGCCCCTTGCGGCCAGAGCGTAGTAGCCCGCCTCGGGGGGGTAGCTAACCGGGATCCTTCCTCGCCTGAGCAACGTTGCCGTCTCCGCGGCCGCCTCCGTGTCAGGCAACAACAACATCCCGGCTGGAAGCGGAAGCACACCCAGCGGCTGCAATCCGAGTTCAAGATGCATGGCGCAGCTCCGCGCGCCCTTCACGCCCATACCGCTAGCCCCGGTTCACGCCCTGCTCGATCAGGCGCGCCGCCATATCGGCGAGCCGGCGGTAGCAAGGTTAAGAATCTGGGCCGAGCTGGCACCTCTGGCGTCTCTGATCCCGAGGTGACGCAGCCGCTCACGGGGGAGAACGGAGGGAATAACCGTAACTCGCCGTTCCCTATCGCAATGCCGACCGCGCCGGATGGAGAGAACTCCCCGGGGACGGTCCTCGACATCTCCACGTAGCCTTTCTCGACGCCAAACGTCACGCCGGTGCCCTTCACGGCCGCGCACCGGCAAGCTCATCCGAAATCAGGTGCACCAGCTTGGCGCGCGCATCGTCCACGAGCGGAGAAAGGGGGTCTCCAATCTCCAGGCTCTGCGCCTCGACCAGAAACACAGTCACCTCCAATGGCATCTCGTCACCGAGCAGCCACTGCGCGAGCGCCAGCGCATGGTCCCACCTGAAGGCGTGGCTGTGCAGTCCATCCAGCGGAGGAAGCTCGACGAGCCGGCTGGCCGGGACCTTATAGATGGTTCCCGGCTCACCACCACTAAGGCATGCGTCCACCAGGATGGCCCGCTTCGCCCCTCTCATTCGAAAGGCCACGTCGAAGCCGGCCGTGCCTCCATCCACCAGGGCCACATGAGCGCCCAGATCCATACCCGCCAGCTCGCGCACCAGGATGGGCCCGAGCGCATCGTCGCCTCGCAACAGGTTTCCGCAGCCGACCACCACCGTCGCGGCGGGCGGAAGTGCGCTCTCTCCATATCCCACCGCCTGCAGCGCTGAGACGCGCCCCGTCTCGGACATCTTGCCTCCTAGCTCAGACCAGGCCATTCACCACGAACTGCGACAGCTCCTTCCCGGACTTACCGTCGTAGGCGTGCACGGTACAAACCAGGCACGAGTCAAAACTTCGTGCGACATGCCCAAGCTCGACCGGATCGGTCGGATCGACGATGGGCGCCCCTATCATCGCGGTCTCCATCGGCCCGAGCACTCCGGCTCCATCGCGCGGGCCGATATTCCAGGCCGTAGGCGTGATCACCTGGTAGTTCTCGATCTTGCCGTCCTTCAGGACGATCCAATCGCAGAGCGCCCCGCGGGCAGCCTCGGTACCGCCGAAGCCCCGGCCATCTGGCAGCTCCACCGGCTTGCGGTAGAAGCTCTCCCTGAGGTCCAGACGCCCGAGCCACTCCTTAGCCCACTTGTAGTACTTGGGAGCCTCGTGCATCCTGGCCAGCTGGCGGACCATGATCGACGGCCCGATCGCCGCCAGAACGTTTACAAAGAGCGGATCGTAGTCCTGGTGCCCGGCCGCGCCCGGAGCACCGGCCACCACCCGCCTGGCCAGCGGTCCGACCTCCAGGGGCACGTAACCTTTTCCGGGAACGTCGTAGCGAGGGGACTTGGCCCAGGAATACTTGTCCTGCTTCTTGCCATCGGCCGGGTCGATGGGTTTGGTCTCGCCCTCGAAGGGGTGACGCGGGGTAGCGCCTTCGTAGAAGGAGTGGGCGACGTCCTCGCGAACCCGGGCCTGGTCAAATTCGAAAAACTCGCCCCCGGCGTAGATTCCCGAGCGATTGATGAGCGCCGCGTTCCGAGCCTCGATGGTCGGGTGGGCATAAAGTGACGGGTCGAAATAGGTTCCCGTTGCCAAGTAGCTCCCAACCCCCGTGCCGTAGCGATCCAGGCCGACTTCCTGGCAAAAGCGGATGAAGAACCCGCAGTCGGAGTTGTACTGCGATTCGTTCTCGTCCACCCATGCCAGCACGTCTTCCCATGTCTGGTTCTCCAGCCAGCGGTCCACGGAGCATCCGAGCCAGATCTTCTCCAGCCACTCGTTCTTCCAGTACTCCAGTATCGAAAGCGACCTTGTCACGTCCGAAAGAGTCGGCGCACACATGACGCCACCCGGCACCATGAAACTCGAGTGGGGCCACTGTCCGCCAAAGATGGCATAGATCTCCACCGGCTTGTTGGAAAGGATCACGCCCTTTTGGTAATGCTCCCCAACGTACGGCGCGAACCGGCGAACCGCCTCCTCGTAGAGAGGTGAACCCGCGTAGTTTTTGTTGACCAGGTCGATCGCGAAAAGAGCGTAGAAGTACTTGGGTATGCTCTGCAGGGTCTCAGTCGCCTGGGCGATGTTGCGCACCAGCGTCGCATTCTCCGGCATCTCGGTTCCCCAGGCGACGTCGAGCGCGTACGCGGACTTGTAAAGGTGGCTCCCGCCGCAGATCCCGCAGATGCGCGGGGTGACGATCAACCCAGCCTGGGGGTCCTTGCCTTTCAGGATTATCTCGAAACCGCGGAACATGGATGCTTCGGTCCAGGCTGACGTGACCACGCCATCCTGGATGGTCACCCGAAGGTCAAGGTCGCCCTCCACCCGTCCGAGCGGGCTCACATGCAGGTCAACTGCAGTCATTTGCATCTTCTCCTTGTTGCGTACCACGCCAAAGGGCAACTTCGCCCAGGCGCATCGGGCTCAGACGACGAACATGTCCTCTTTGGACCATTGGGGTGCGGCCACCCTGGCGGCCATGGAATGCGCCATATAGGTGAGATGGTCGTTGCCCTCCGGAACCTCCCGGGGCACCACTCCGCTCACCTTCTGCGTCTTGAATACCGTCCCCGGCGCCAGGTCGAAGAAGGGGAACTCAGGCTCGGTGCAACCTGTGCACGGCATGCCCGCCCGGGTCTTGGAGGACTGCCGGTTCCAGAGGATCCGGTTGCAGGGCGAGTGTGTCATAGGACCACGGCACCCGAACTCGTAGAAGAGGCAGCCGGTGCGGGTGCCCTCTCCAAAGGAGGTGGTCGACTGCTTGTACTCGAAGAACTGAACTCTCGTGCAGCCGGTCTGAGTGAAGCTCTTGAAGAAGGTTTGGGGCCGATGAAGCTCGTCGAGGGCTATGTCGCCGGCGCGGCCGGAGGCAAGGGCCACGATCACCTGGGTGATCCAGTCTGGGTGGGCAGGGCAGCCCGGAATGTTCACGACCGGCAATCCAAGCTTGGATTTGAAGTCGGATCCGAGGAAACCGCCCTTGGCGCGCTTGTGGAATTGGAGCCCGGTCGAGTCTGTGGGATTTGGTTCGGTCGCCGGTACCCCACCCCAGCAGGCGCAGTCTCCAAGCGCCACCACGATCTGCGCCTGGGATGCCAGGTCGTTCACCCAGTCGCGCATCGGCCGCCCTGCGAACATGTTGAAGCGCCCGGTATCGTTCGGCCCCTGGATAACCGTGCCTTCAAAGACGAGGATGTCAAGTGGCCTTGCACCCGAGGCCACGTCATCGAAGATCTTCCGCGCGTTGTCGCCAAGCTCCACACCCAGCGACGGATGCCAGAGGAGTTCGAGCCCGAAGTCGACAATAAGGTCGACCACGCTCGGCTCCTCGGCGGTGGTAAAGGACATCGTGTTTCCCGAACAGGCTCCGCCCTGAAGCCATAGAACCGTCGCCATCTACTTCTCCTTCCGCTATCCCCAACGGCCGGAATCCACACTCAGCGGACCCTGCACGTCTTCTCCCCCGATGAGGCTGACCAACAATCCGGCCAGCCCCGTTCCACGCTTTGCCGAGGTTTCGAGACACGGTGCCGCGGGGTTGACCGCCTGCACATTGGCGTGCAACTCCTCCATGTCCGTCTCGCATGCCTCGGCCAGATCGACCTTGGTGATCACCACCAGGCCCGCGCTCGAAAACAGGTGCGGATACTTGACGGGCTTGTCCTCGCCCTCGGTCACTGAGACGAGCGCAACCTTGACGTTCTCTCCCAAATCGAATCCAGAAGGGCAGACCAGGTTGCCCACGTTCTCGATGACGAGCAGGTCGATCTCCTCCAACTCCCAGCCCTCCAGGGCCGCCTCGACCATTGCCGCCTCCAGGTGGCAAAGGCCGTCTGTGACGATCTGGCGCGCATGGGGAGCGGCCGTGGCAATGCGCCTCGCGTCGTTGTCCGTCGCGCAGTCACCGACCAAGACCGCCATCCGCACCCCACGTCGCGAGGCCTCCTCACAAAGCCTCACCACCAGTTCGGTCTTACCGGTCCCGGGAGAGGAGATCAGATTTGCCACCTTGGTCCCCGCAGTCGAGAAGCGCCGGCGCAGAGCAAGCGCCGCCGCGTCATTGCTGGCGAGCGCGCTCAGGTTGATTTCGACCAGGGTCCCTCGGGTGCCGATCGTGCTCATTCCGCAGCCGCCGCGGCCGACACTTGCCCGACGAAGGCGCAGATCACCAGTTCCCGGCCCGATACGAGTTCGCCGCAGGAATTGCCACAATCGGGACAGACGAACATCGCGTCTTCGGCGGGCTGCACCACCTTCAGGCAGGTGGGACACCAGAGGCGCACCGGGGTGCGGACTATCTCCAAGCAGGCACCCTCCAGCGGAGTACCGGCCGCTGCCAGCTCGAACGCAAACTCCAGCGCTCCGTCAATGACTCCGCACAGGCTCCCCACTTCAAGGCGCACGCCGCTCACCCATGCGAAGCCGCGTGCGAAAGCGGCTGCAGCCACCTCATCCACCACGGAACGCGCAATCGAAAGCTCGTGCACGGTTCAGATCCTCCGGCCGAGTGCGGCAGCCAGTTCGACGATGAATGTCATCCCGCGCTGGACCTCCGGATCCTTTAGAGCTTTGAGGATCGACCGCGCGCCCTGCACGCGGGAGGCTCCTGTGGAGGCCCTTTCCTTGGCCTCCACAGCGGCGTCGGCAGCCTTTGCCAAGAGTTGCATCACGTCGCTCCGGAACATTCCCGAATCAAGTAGTTCAGCAATCGCCGGCGAAGACTCTGACAGCGAAACCGTCAGCTTGGCGAAGTTGGAGGTGACATCGGCCAGCCTCAGTGAGCGCGCACGGGCCGCGTCCAGAGCGGTCACCAACTTGAGTTCACCCACCCCGGAAGCCAGCGAGTCGGCGATCACATCACCGCGGGCAAGCAGTTCGTCCACGCCTTGGAGGATGAACGCGAGAGTTCCTGCCTGGTCGATGAGGGCGCACAGGGCGGCCTCTGCCGCTGGATCTGCAAGTTTGTCGGCCAGAAGGTCGGAGGCGAGTCGGCGTTGGACGTCGCCCGATGACGGATTGCTCATCGCACCCCCCTTGGTCAGAGCGTTTTGCGCATGGTACGCCCGCTGCGAAGGGCACCACAAGGCCGCATCTATCCAATTGGCGCACTTTCTAGCCCTTTCACGCAATAAACGCAAGCAAAGCTGGACGGATAGCGCTTCGGATATCCATTTTGCGCAACACTGGGTGAATGGCGATACCGCGGTTGCACCTCCTCGACGCCACTCGGACCGACGCAAGCGTTCCTCAGCGCGGGCGCTCGCGCGGCATTCCACCCGCGCTCGAGCGCTACGAGGCGTTCACCTCGAGGATCATCCGGGACGCCGAGCGCGGCGCGGAGGAAATCTTCGGCAGCCACCGCCTGGCGGTGCACGCACGCGACACCTCCGACTTCATGGCAACCCTTCACGCGGCACAACTCCGCGATATCACCTTCGGCTACCTCGATTACCGCGTATCGGTGGAGGTGACCTGCCGCGCTCTTCCCCCGGACCGCTTCATCGTATTCATGCCCACCAATGGAGCCGGACACTTCGAATTCGATGGGGAATTGGTATCCTCCTCCACAGCCCGAGCCTTCATAGCCCGGCCGGGCGCGCCTCTCAAGTTCCGTTTCGAAGCCGACTCGCCACACCTGTTCGTGTGCATAAAACGGGCACTCCTCGAACGTCAGCTCTCACGCATGCTCGGACGCTCACTCACCTCGGAGATACGCTTCGAGTCCACCTTGGCCCAATTTTCCCCGACTTCCATGCGCTGGCTCTCTGCAATCCAGCTGCTTCACGAGGAGATCGCCCATCCAACTCCATTGTCGCAGATGGAAACCGGCCTCACTTCGCTTGAGGACTACATTGCCGCTACCTTGCTCCTTGTCCAGCAATCCAACTACTCGGCGGCGCTGCGGAGCCCAGGGCGCACAGCGGCGTCCCGCACTCTTAGGCGAGCGGTGGATTACATCGACGCTCACCTCGCGGAAGAGATCCAGATCGCGGACATAGCCGCCGCGGCAGGCTGCAGCCCGCGGACGCTCCAAGCGGCTTTCGCCAGCGAGCTGGGAACCTCCGCCGTCGTCTACGTGCGCGATCAACGCCTGCGGCGCGTGCACGATGAACTTCGCGATGGCTCCAGCCGAATCGCGCCTTCCATCTACTCCATAGCCGAGGTGGCCAGATCGTGGGGCTTCACTCATATGGGCCGGTTCGCCGCGGCTTACAGGAGGCGCTTCGGAGAGAACCCATCGGATACGCTGGCACGCGCCAACTAGCCACCTGGCTCGGGAGCTGCCTCCACCTCAGCCGTCCGCAACGCGGCCAGCTCCTCGAGGTACACCTCCCCGTAGCGGCTTTGGAACAGAAGCTGCCTGCGCGCAGCCTCTTCGTCGAGCTTGGCGATGGCGAAGCCGACGTGCACGAGCAGCCAGTCTCCCAGCGCAATCTCCTCGCCGGCGAGCATCCCCAGGTGGACCTGGCGCCGGATCTCGGCCACCTCCACCTCGGCAAAGCCCTCCTCCATGAGCTCGAGCCCCATAACCTGGGCGGGTATCCCAAGGCACATGCGTCTCAGCCCCTACCCCGTCCGGCCATCGCGCCGAAGGCGATCTGGCCAAGGGATATGTTCTCGTCATTGCACGAAAGCGTCGAGTTCATCCACACCCCGAATCCGGCCTCGGTGAGCAGGCGCTCCACCTCTCCGGCGAGCAGCCGGTTCTGGAAGACGCCTCCCGAGAGCACCACCGCCCCGATTCCCTCGGCACGGGCCAGCAAGACCGCTCGTCCGGCCACGGCCTCGGCAAAGCCGGTGTGGAAGCGGGCTGCGATCACAGAGACGGGCAAGCCGGCCAGGCGATCCTCGATCGCCGCGGCCAGCACGCCCTGGTATCCCAGGATGCCCGCGGTCCCAGTGGAGAACGAGTACCCATCCGCCACGCCGCCCTGCCCGGCGGCCCGGGCGAGGGACTCGAGCCACATAGCCGCCTGCCCCTCGTAGGTCATGGTTCGGGTGAAGCCGCAGATGGCGGCCACCGCATCGAAGAGCCGTCCCGCCGAGGTGGTGGCCACGGCTCCGAGGGGCCGGCGGCGCAGGCCCGACAGCGCCCGGAAGTCGGCATCCTCCAGTCCGAAAGAGGGCTCGCTGAGCGCCTTCCAGACCTCGTCATCGGCCACGAAGCCGGCCAGCGCCTGCATGGGACGCCGCACCGCCGCCTCGCCTCCCAGTAGTTGGGCACGCTCCAGCCAGGATCGGCGAACGAGCCCGTGCCGCAGCGAGCCGACGAAAAACTCCCCGCCCCAAATGGTGCCGTCATCCCCAAAGCCGGTCCCGTCCAGGGTGACTCCAACCACGCGCGACTCCCACATCCCGCGCTCGGCGAGCACCGAGGCGATGTGCGCACGGTGGTGCTGGACCAGTATCGGCTCATCGGCGCCGAACTCCTGGGCGTACGCCTCGGCGAGGGTGCGTGAAAAGTATCGCGGATGCGCGTCGGCGCACAACAGCAACGAGGCGGGGTCGATGGAGTACATGCGAACCAGATCGAGCACGGTCTCACGGTGGGCCTGCTGAACCTCGTGGAACTCCAGATCCCCCAGGAACTGCGAGACGAGCGCCCGGCCGGAGACCCCGAGCGCCACGCTGCCCTTCAAGTCGGCACCACAGCCAAGCATCGGAGCGTCGGTGGGGAGCTCCGCGCAAAAGGAGGGGGCCATCCCCCGGGAGCGGCGCAGCACCGGTGCCGGGCCGCCGAGAGAATAGAGGGAGTCGTCCAGGCGGCGAGCGATCGGCCTTTCGCCGGCCAGCACCGCCTCGGCCATGCCCGCAAAACGGGCCAACGCCTCCTCGTCCCGGTAGGCGATCGGCTCCGAGGAGCGATTCCCGCTGGTCATAACCAAGGCCTCCGGCGCGCCCGCGTCGAAGAGGAGGTGGTGCAAGGGGGTGTAGGCGAGCATCACCCCCACCATGTCGGTCTCCGGAGCCACCCCCTGCAGCTCCACGATGGCCGGAAGCAGGACAATGGGAGCCGAGGGAGAGCTGAGCAGCTTGGCGTTCTCGATCGAAACTTCGGCCAGCCGGGCCGCGGCGGACAGGTCGCGCAACATAAGCGCGAAGGGCTTCTCCTTGCGGAACTTGGCCTGGCGCAGGCGGCGCACCGCCTCCGGGCTCCTGGCGTCGCAGGCCAGGTGGTACCCGCCGATTCCCTTGACCGCAACGATCCGGCCCTGGGAAAGCAAATGCGCGGCCAGCGATATCGCCTCCGCCCCCTGGGCCCCGGGCTCGAAAGCTCCCTGCCCGCCGGGAAGGTGGATCCTGTAGGTCGGGCCACATGCGGGGCAGGCGATCGGCTCGGCGTGGAAGCGCCGGTCATTTGGGTCGGTGTACTCCGCCCGGCAGTCGGAACAGAGCTCCCAGGGGGCCATGGTGGTGTTAGAGCGATCGTATGGAAGTGCCGTCATCACCGAGTAGCGGGGGCCGCAGTTGGTGCAGCTTATGTAGGGGTAGCCGTGGCGACGATCGCCGGGGTCGCGCATCTCGGACAGGCAGTCCGCACAGACCGCGATATCCCTGGCAATCTCCGCGGTGGTGGTGGCCCCTCCCACCGAGGGCGCGATCGAGAAGCCTTCCACCTTGCGGCTGGCCACCTCGACGACGCTCACCTCATCCACCTTTGCAAGCGGCGGGAGCTCATCGAGCAGGGATCCGACCGCATCGCGTGCGGCCTCGGGGTCCGACTCCAGATAGAGAAGAACCCCCCAGGCGTCGTTGGCCACCCAGCCGGAAAGGCCGCGCGCCGTGGCCCGGCGATAGATGTGCGGCCTGAAACCGACTCCTTGCACCACTCCGGTAATGCGCACCAAAGACGCCATGCCGACTAGACCCCGCCCCCCTCGGTTAGGATCCCGGACGCGCGCAGCTCAGCTGCCGGTCCTTTGGACGAAAGCGGGCCCGAATTCCTCCTCATAGGACCCCATGCCCTTCATGAGCTCTATGGTCTGGAGCGCATTTTCCTCGTCCAGCTTGGCCAAGCCGAAACCTACGTGCACCAGCACGTACTCACCGGCCGAGACCTGCGGAAGAGCGTCGAAGCACACCTTGCGCTGCACTCCGATGAAGTCGACGGTGCCCATCAGGCTCTCGCCCTCCCTAAAGAGGTCAAGTATCTGACCCGGGACTCCAAGACACATTTCCCCCTGCCTTTCCGCCCGGCGTGCGGCGGGCCCATGACGCTCCGCGCCGCGGCATGGGCCGCTGCTAGACCAAGGGTATCCAATACTCCGCCTCGTTGCCAGTGTCGAAAGTCCCGATCGATGCAAATGTTCGAACGGCGCCGGCCAACCAGACAGGCAGGTTGCCGGTGATATCATGACACCGGGCGCGCCGGCTGCCTGCACGGCAAGGGTGGCCGGCCGCATGCAAGCGCTACGTGGGCGGATTCCCGAGCCTTGGCTCCAAGGGGGCGCCGCGCGCGGACCGCGATGCGAGTACCACCAGAGGTGATGCATGGCCGGTCAGAGGAAACCGCTCCACGCCGCCGTGCTGGGCACCCTGGGCCTCCTGCTCGCCGCCTGTGGCACCCCCCCTGGGGCAACCACATCAGCCACGACCACCAGCACTTCACCCGCGCCAATCGCGGTCGCCGCGACCACCTCCTTCACCGAGGCCGGATGCGCCGGCGGCAGCGGAGAGATAGTCCAGGCGATGGACGGCAAGGTCACCGCCTGCCTTCGTGCCGGGGCGTTGGGTGCCGGCGCCTACCACGTCTCGTTGCAGCAGATCATCATGGCAAAGGGGGTGTCAACGGGCACAACCCGGGCCTCCGGGCCAGTGGTAAAGCTATCCCTCTTCCCGGCGAACGGAGCTCCGGGCACCACCATCACCATCAAGGGCACGGTCGCCGAGACGCTCCGGCCGCTCCCCCAGTACGCAAACTTCTGCTGGGACGGCTGCGCAAACGGGCTGCAGTACTCAGGGGTACCGATTGACTGGAGCGGCACCGCCACCTTCACCGCCCGGCTGGTCGTGCCGGCCGCACCGTGGGTGGAGTCCAACCCGGTCCGGATCATCCCGCCCCGCGCCGCCACCTTCACCATCGGGGTCAACTGCCTGTTGGTCGCCAAAGGCTGCGGCCTTGGGGGAGCGGAGGGCTCCGCCACCTTCACCATGACCGGGGTGAAGAAGCTCTCCTGGTGCGGCTCCGGCGCCGACTGCGCATCGCTGTCGGCCGGACCCGCCACGGTGGTGCCGGGACAGATCATAAAGGTGCAGGGCTACGCACCCCTGGTCTCGGTGATCGGCTCCGACCAGCCCTTCGACTTCCAGATGCAGGTTATGCAGGGCGCACCGGAAGGTTCACAGGTCGAGTTCAAAACCCTGGCCAAGGGGGGCACCGAGGCCTTCTTCGGCCAGGCACCCGTCAAAATCGGGCAGGCACTCACCTTCGCAGGGCTGGGTGTCCTGTCTCCCGGGCCGGCCACCTTCGCCGGACCCGGGTCGCTGACGGCAAACCCCACCGACCCGGCCACCGTCTTCTGGTGCACAGGCGGTTACCTGAGCGAAACCGGGCAATCCGGCACCGAGCAGATCCCCACCAAGTCAGCGGCCACCCTTCTAGCCTCACTCGGCTACGGCTTCATGGGTTCCTCGGCCCCGAATTGCGCGGCCATCGCCCCGCTTCCCGGCAATCCGGGAGTTGCCCCGGCCGTTGCGGCGGCTTTCACCGTATCCCAAGGCAACTACGCTCCGCCGGTCTACAACGTCGCGCTCTACACAATCGACGGTGGACGCACCTGGACACCGGTTCCCCCGCCTCAGGGAGCCTCCCCCACCACCTTCGGAGGCTTCCGCTTCGCGGGTGGCGCGCTCGAGGCCGTCTACGCCGGCCGTGGCACCCCGGGGGGCGCCGCACAGCCGACCATTGACACCGTGGAGATGACGAGCGCCGCGGCCGGCTGGAAGAGCGGAAGCCTGGCCTGCCCGAGCAGCGGCCCGTGCGCCACGCTCGGCCCTTTCGCGCCGGGCAACTGCGCCATGACCGGCACCAGCCAGGCGATCCTCTACTCGCCCGGTCCGGGAGCGGGCTGGCAGCTGGCCGGGTGGCCAGGGGCGCTCTCGGCGTGCGCCAGTGCCGAGCTTGCGAGCATCGGCGCCGGCCGCCTGCTCGCCATCGACTCCCAGTCCGAGTACCCGGTGTTACTCTCCACCGATGGAGGTAGGAGCTGGAGCAATGTGGTGCTACCGGCTCTGCCCCCCAGCGCGGTGGGGACGAGCGGAGGCACCGGCCTGGGCGTGTCCGCCGGGCAGCTGCTCCTGCTCCCCAACGGTGCGCTGCTCGCGTACGAGGTGGGACAGCCCCAATCCAATGCTCTGCTATTGGCGCCAGGCAAGAGCGCCTGGTGCCCGGTTCCCTCCGGTGTTTCACTTCCCCGCAATCCATTCAGCACCGAGGTCGGTATCGCCGCGAACAGCCTTTGGTGGGTAACCTACGGCCCCCAGCAGGCGACTACACCGGTGCCACACCAAGTGCCGCTTTCGCAGATCGCCTGCTGACCTGAGGGGGACGAGGTGCGGCACGGATGGCAGTGCCGGCTCGGCGAGGCTGGGCGCGGCTACGCCGTCATGGCGCAACTACGCCTGCCGAACTCCAATCACGAAACCGAGAACGGCCTCGTGCGTAGCAGCCTTTGGCGGAAAGAACCCGAGGGAGACGCCACGGCAGAAGCCGGCGACTTGCTCCCCGTCATCGCGCGCTCGCGTGAGGAGATCTCCGGAGACGAGTAACGGTAATTCTGGAGATCCGGCCCGAACCCGAGCCGGTTCCCGGGACGGCTGAAGCCGCCGGTCCCCTCGGGACGATCTGGGGGTCTTCGGCCTCGCGGGCCTGATCGCCGACTGTGGGTCGGCGCTAGCGCTCGCCGGCCTCGGCCATCAGGTCGACCTGGCCGAGGTGCACAGGGAGTGGCCCGGGCCTACCGATGAGATAGCCCTGGCCGAAGGGGACGCCGATCTCTCTAAGCACCTCCAGCTCGGCCTGGTGCTCGATCCCCTCGGCAACCACGCGCGCACCCGACTCGTTGGCAAAGGTCACGAGAGCCGAGGCGAGGCTGCGGCGGATGGGGTCGACGTCGATGCCCCGCACCAGCTCGATGTCGAGTTTGATGATCTCCGGCGCCAATTGCACGACGCGCGACAGGGTGGAGAATCCCGACCCCACGTCATCAAGGGCAAGGCGCGCTCCGCAGCGGCGCAGCCTCGCCAGCGCGCCAATCAGCGAGTCCAGTTCGGCTACGATCTCGTTCTCGGTCAGCTCGACGACCACCCGCCCGCTCCCCAAGCGCTCCACGATCTCGCAGAAGCGATGGTCGATGATCACGCTGGGACTCACATTGACGCCGACAAAGAGGTCCGGATCGGCCAGTCGGCTGGCCTCGAGCGCCACCTCGACGAGAACAAGTTCGAGTTCGTGCCCCATCCCGATCCGGTGGGCATCGTCGATCCAGGCATTCGGAGGACGATAGGGGCCCGGGTGGAAACGCGCGAGCGCCTCCAGGCCGGCGAGTTGGTGGTTGCGCAGCGCGACCACGGGCTGGTATACGATCGAGAACTCGCGCTCGCCCATCACCTTCCCGATCCGCTCCTCGAGCTCGATGCGCGAGGCGAGGGTGGGATCGGCAACGTTGGCCACGTACTCGTAGACCTTGGACGCCTGTGCGGATCCGAAGGCCAAAGGCTCCCCGGGAGAACGCGAGACAACCCGGCTCATGGCCGTGGCGGCCTCAACGGCCGAGGCGATGAACTCGGCCACGCCGTTGAGGATGGACACCTCCTCCCCGGCAAAGGCCTGCCGCAAAGTTGATCCCACCACCAGCACCCCGAGCACCTGGCTCCGATACCTGAGCGGCACGCAGATGACCGACTTCATCTCATTCGTCCGGACCATCTCCCGATCGGTGCGCGGATCGGCCTGGGCGTCATCGGTATGCAAGGTGGCAACCTGAAGCATGGAAAGCCCGGCGAGACTTGCCGTCGGCGACAAGAGCGAGCCGGCTTGGGGAAAATAGCCACCGGAACAGAAGGCGAACTCCAGCCCGTCGTCAACCGGAAGTGCCAGCGCTCCGCCTTCCGCGCCGGGCACCAGATCCAGGACATTGTCGACTATGCGCTGCATGATATCGGCTGCGCCCTTTGGCAGGGCGGCCGGCCAGCTGGAACCCGCGTTGGTCATCACACTCTCGCCAATTTTCTACCTTCGAGGGTATCGGCGCGACGGCCGCATGCCTTGAGCAAGAGCGTTTCGACCAACTACCCGCCAGCCGGATGCCGACGACCTGCACATGGATCCGGCGGCACAGCCCCTCGGGGACATTGGAGACCGTGGCTCACCCGCCCGGCTCTGGGCGGGTCAGATGCGTCTGGATCCGCTCGCGCTCGAGCGGCATGCTGAAGAGCCACCGTTCATTCCCGAGCCGACCTCAGCTTCCACCCGGACGACCGGGTGCCCGCCTTGGCAGCCCACTCCGACAGCCTCGCCGCCTGCGACTTCGATGCCGCTCTCCCTGTCGACTACGTAGCAGAGCGGGATGCCAACAAGTCGGCTGAGGAGCGGGGGTCCTACCGGGTGTCGGAGGACACCATGGTCATCGGCGCCAAGA
>JAJYNL010000021.1 GCA_021786375.1 Actinomycetes bacterium | reverse complement strand
GGGAACGCCCGTTCATCGCTGAATATCCTGGCAAGCATGTCTTCGGCGTTCCTCTCCACGAGACCGAAGATGAAACGATGGCCGAGCTCGAAGGTGGAGTTGTCGAGGCCGATTCCGAAAAGCTTCCGAAATAGATCTTCGCCCTCGCGCATCTCAAGCCGCCTGCGCCGCAGTGCTTCCGTAATTGGCTCGAAGTTGCCCATCAGCTTGCGGGCGGCGCGGGAGGTCGCGTAGTCGGCGATACCGGCGATCACCGCAAAATAGCTGCGCGACTCGCGGAGCTTGGACTCCTGGGCGGCTGAGAGCTCGATGCCGATCAGTGCGTAGGGATCGCTGGTCAACCTCTCGATGGTCGCCGGATCCGACGGATCCAGCTCCGAAAGCTTGGACGCAAGTGCCTCACCGGTCTGGGCGGCGGCCGCAAAGTGGTCCTCGATCATGGACCGCACCCGCTTGGCGACGTGGGGAAGGTTGATCAGTGCCTGCATGCTCAGCTGGTTCAGTGACAGCCAGAGCATGACGGCATCCAGGTCGAGGCTCCATTCGGTTGCGAACGCACCCACGTTTGCCAGGACAACCTGGATCTGGCGCTGGTCGCGCGGGAGAGGGATGTCGTAGCTCGCCAGTACCTCCTTGGCGAGGTGGCCGACGCATGAGCCCGCATTAAGGCCGGTCATCATCGGACCCATCATCCCGCTCATCTGGGACAGCGGGATTCCGGCCACCTCCAGGGCTTCTGCCCCTGGGAGGTTGGGAGGCGCCGGCGCCTGCCTCGACAGCTGCTCGGCTCGCTGTATCAGGGGGGCGAGTTCGGTAAGGGTGCGGCGCGCGAATTCCGCGGGTGACACCACGTCGATGGCGTGTGGGCCGGCCTCCACTCCCTCGGCAAGGAGTGAATCTGTGCCTAGCTCGCGCTGAGCGAGCTCGGCGAGTGGTTCGATGCGCATCCTGAGCTGAGGGTCGGGGTTGCTGTCGCCGCCCTCGCCCGATGCAAGCGGCATGGCCAGCTGCTCTGCCACTGAGAGCGCCAGTTGTCCCTGAGAGGACATGACCTTCATCAGGTCCCTGAACACGGTCTCGAAGGGGTTGGATCCGAACGGGTTGTCAGTCATAGCGCACCTCGGTTGGCCGGTTCCCTTCGCCGTAGCCGCCAGGCCATTGCCAGGTTCTCGATTCTAAAGCGGGTGCCAAATCTTACGGATGATTGGCCAGGCCCACGCTGAAGTCGCTAATACTCCCGTGGTTATCCACCTGTAGGTTGACCGCACTCCCGGGTTCCCGGGAGAGCAATAGCGACTGGAGCGCGGGGAGCGAAGGCACCTCGGTGCCGTCTACCGCCACTATGACGCTTCCGATAGGCAGCTTCGCGCTGGCGGCAGGCGAGCCAGGAACGATGGAGTCGATCTTGACCCCGGCGGCATACTTGGTACCGTCGGTCAGCGTAACCGTTCGCCCTATCACCCCTACGTATCCGTGGAGCACGCCGCGGTGCTCGAGGACGAGGCCGGTAATCCTGCCCACAGATGGAAGCGGCGTGGCCCAGGCCGTGGGGCCGAAGCCGCCTGCGGAGGACTGAACCACCATCCCCACCGGGTCGCCTTCGGCGTCGAGCACCAGCGAGCCGAGAGGAAGCACCGTGGAAGAAGGCGCTATCTGTATGGCGTTCGGGATGTAGTACTTCTTGGAAAGATTGAGCGGCTCGCCGGCGGAGATGACCTCGGCCAGTTCGACGTGGCCTGCGCCCTTGGCGTCAGCGTATACCACCACCGCCATCGATCCATCGGTGGGCGAGTCCTTGATGTAGCTGGCCAGGAACGAGGACGAAGGGTTGGAGGTGCGAAGGATTGCGGCGTCTGTTAATGGA
The DNA here is from genome assembly GCA_021786375.1 of Actinomycetes bacterium. GTDB lineage: Bacteria > Actinomycetota > Acidimicrobiia > Acidimicrobiales > Acidimicrobiaceae > Acidithrix. Next base: position 14,196 of record JAJYNL010000021.1, on the reverse strand, counting down.
TCGACTGCCGCCACCACGGCGGATCCCCACGATCCATTCGACCCAAGCGCCTGAAGCTTCTGGTTGACCGCCAGGCCCCGCGCGGGCACCACCAGAAATCCTGAGGCACCGAGGTAGGTCCCAGCCATGACCGGTCCGCCAGGGCTCGTGCGGACCTCTGTAACGGCGGCACCAAGTTTGGCCACCTTTTGCGCCATGGCCGCCGGCAGGACCAGAGTCTGCGCTGGGGCCGATAAAGCAGATTTCGCCGGGCTCTGACTTCCGACGATCGAACGCAAGCCCCTGCTATCGATGCCAGCGGCCAGTGCCACCAAGGCGACCACGACCACTAGGAGGATGGCCAGCTTCCGGCGCCGAGGTTTGGCCGGGGGCGGGGGAAGCTCGGCAAGCTTGCCGGCTTCGCTCGGGTGGCGCCAAATGCGGTCGGAAGGTGGCAGCAGGGGGCCGAGGGCGTGTTCATCGCTCTCGTCTGGATCGTCCTCGTCATCCCAAGGCGGCTCGAGGCCGTGCATGCCCATGAACCTCAAAGATACCGGAGATTCCATGCCGCTACAATGCGCCCCCATCGCCTCTAGCTGCAGCAACAGTTAGCCTGACACCTCTCGGTGGCGAGGTGGCGGCGCTAGTTTGTTTGCAAGGGACTGTTTAGCCTGGAAGCGGATTGGAGAACCCTGGTGGCAGCTGAGATTGTCCAGCAGGCGCTTTGGCTCAGGGTGCAGAGCGAACCCCTGTCGGTCGACAAATGCATGGCGTTCGCAGAAGACGCGCGAGCTGGCGCAGTAGTGCTCTTTTCCGGAAACGTCAGGAACCACTCCGAAGGCCGGAGCGGTGTGACGCTCCTTGAGTACGAGGCGTATGAGAGCCAAGTGCTCGCCTCGTTCGCGAGGATCGCGGAGGAGGCTTCGGGCCGGTTCGACGGCATTTGTCGCATCGTCGTTCATCACCGCCTCGGGCCCTGCAGACTCGGGGAATCCACGGTTTTGGTGGTCGTGTCCTCGGAGCATCGCGCCGCAGGCTTTGATGCGGCTAGATTTTGTATCGATACGCTTAAGAGGACATCACCGATCTGGAAGAAGGAGCATTGGGGCGGGGATAGCGACTGGGCCCTGGGTGCCAACGAGATCAAGCGGATCGAGGAGTTGTAGAAGATGTCGAATCTGCTCTATTGGGTAGTTCCTGTTGCAATGGTGGCAATCATCGGGATTCTGATTGCACTGCACGAACGTCGTCCCCAAGCGCCCGATGCCAGTGTGTCGGACTTCAGTCGTCAGATGAACGCATTGTCCAAGCGCGCCGTGATCCGCTATCCGGATGATGGGGAAAGGAAGCAGGCTGTCTAAGTCTATCGCCCTGGATCTTGGCAGCTCCAACCTTTACTGGTGCGACGCGCAATCGGAAGAGGTGGTCGCGGAGGCGAACATTGCGCTTGTCGATGACAAGAAGCGCCGTGTCGTCGAGGTGGGGGACGCGGCTGCTTCCGCGTTGGGCCGCGCAGAGGGCCACCACCACGTAGTTCGCCCGATACGCAATGGCCGGATCGAGGATGTCTCGATGGCCGAGCGCTACTTCTCGATGATTTTTTCAAAGATCGGCTTTGGACGGCTGCGCAAGCCGGATCTCGCCGTCGTTGCCCCGATCTTTTGCACCGAGGCCGAAAAGCGGGTACTGGCCGCAGCCATGATGAAGGCGGGTGCCGGATCCGTGATCTTCGTCGACGCCCTGGTAGCGGCCGCGGTCGGTGCGCTCCTCGACTTCCAGGGCCCCCGTGGCTCAATGGTGGCGTCCGTCGGCGCCCAGACCACCTTCGCGGGCGTGATGGGCCTGGGCGAATCGCTGACCAGTTCCTGGGAGCTCGTCGGTGGCGACACGGTATCCAACGCCATCTCTTCTTATCTGCGGAGCAGCTACAACATCGTCCTTGTCGACTCGGACCTGGAGGAGCTGAAACTGTCGCTACTGGATCTTTCCAATCCTCACATGGAGCTCTCCGCGCGGGTGGTAGGGCGGGATGCCGAGACAGGTGGTGAAGCCGAGGCGATGATCTCGGCCCGCGAGATCTACGACGCAAGTGCCGAGAGCGCGAAGCTTATCGTGGAGACGATCCTTTCGGCCCTGACAACGGCGCCCCCTGAGATCTCGAACGACCTTGTGGAGACAGGGCTCACCCTGGTAGGAAGGGCTTCGTTGACCACCGGGCTCGACGTCGTCGTCGGCCAGGCCTGTGCGATTCCCGTGGTCCGCTCGGTCGTAGTCGAGACTGCTTCCGTTATAGGGGCTGCCAGGATCCTCAACCAGGTCTCTTTAGGGGACTAATCAGGTCCGATCGCCTTCTTCGATGGCGAGGATCTCATTCGCGATCTGGCGCGTTTGCCAGTCCCTGTCCTCGGTAAAGTGATGGAGAAGTACCCGAGCCCGCGGATCCTCGACCGCTGCGAGCGCAACCGCGACGCGGCGGCGTATCGCGGGCTTGTCCTTTGCCGCCTTTTCGAGGACCACGATCGAGTCATCCCGCTCGAAGTTGGCGATTGCCGCCACCGCTGCCTCCCTGCACAGGGCGTCAGGGTGAGATGTCGCCGCTTCGCAGAGGGCGGAGTATGCCGCTTCTTCGCGCTGCTCGCCCAGCGCGAAGATCAGCGCTTCGGCTACCAGCGGGTCCTTTTCGAGTGCGAGTCGCGCTAGCAGTGAGCCACCCCCCGCGTTCGCCGCGGCCTTGGCCCCCGCCAGGCGAACCTCGGGCTCCGGGTCGTCTAGCGCGGCTTCCAGTATCTGCACATCTAGCCGCCCCAGCCGCCGGCACGCGGCCACCGCCGCCGCACGCACGCGGCCGCAAGGGTCGGAAAGGCCTTTCTTGACTGGCTTGAAGTCACCCGAGAAGCCGGCCTTGACGACTTCGCTCATGCGGGAGAGTTCAGCATCGGTGAGTGGGTCGATTCCCGCCCTAAGCTCGTCACGCGATTGAGGCATGGACATCCCGTTTCGGCTGGTGGAGGCAGGGGCGAAGGTCTAACCTCGCTGGGCGAACCTAGGATCTAGCGTAGTGGCGCCGCGGGCGCCGCGGGATCAGGCCCCGTGCCCGGATGGTGCAGGAGGAAAGGATGCCGGCCAGGAGCAAGCGGCCGCGCCGCGTTGCGGCGATCGCCGCCACCGCCGCCGTAGGGGTGGCCATCGGCTCCACGATTGCGTTCTTGCCGCTGTCGGCCTACTCGTTCTCTCCTGGTGACGCGATCCCGGTCCAGAGCCAGATCAGGGTTGCCGGAGAGCCAGTTGTTAAGGGCCAAGGCAGCATTCTCATGACCGATGTGCTCCTTACCCAATTGACGCCCATTACCTGGTTCGTCGATCAGTTCAACTCTTCGGTGAACATTTATCCTGCCTCGGAGATATTCGGAGGCAGCAATCCCTCGCAACTGAACAAGCTGCAGATCGGTCAGATGGTGGACTCCAAGACTGCAGCGGTAATGGCCGCATACAGCCTGGTCCACCTCCCACTGCAACAAATCGACGGTGGCCAAATCGTGGCAACGATCTCGGGTTCCAGCCGCAAGCTGGAGATCGGAGACGTGATTACGGCGGTGAACGGCAAACCGGTTACCACCGCGCTCCAAGTGGCGCACGCTGTCCAGAGTGCAGGGTCAAGCGTGACTCTCGCCATCGCTCGGCCTCAATCCGCGGTCGGGCAGCCAAGGCGACTGGTCGTCACGGTCAAGAAGTTCGTGCACTCCGGTAAGAAGGTCATCGGGGTCTCCCTGGTAAACGGCCTGGTGCTCAAGCTTCAGCGCCCGGTAACCATCTCCACGGGCCAAATCGGCGGCCCCTCTGCTGGACTGGCCTTCACGCTCGGGGTGCTCCAGGGACTCGGCGTCCTGCACCTCTCGGCGGGTGCCACCGTGGCGGCGACCGGGACGATGGATCCTCAAGGACAGGTGGGAGATGTCGGAGGGGTTCGGCAAAAGGCGATTGCCGTCGCACGCGAAGGAGCGAAGGTGTTTCTTGTCCCACCTCAGGAAGTTGCCGCGGCCAGAGGAGCGGATCAGAAGGGGCTGGTCATCGTACCGGTGACGACCCTGCGTTCGGCCATCGGTTACCTCGTTTCGCACCATTTGGCTACCTATGATCCGGGGGCCGCCTAGCTGATCGGCGGCCAAAAGGCCGGTGCGAGGCCCGCCGCTGGGCTTAAGCTCTATTTCTATGACCGACACCCCTACCCCGGAGGCGCCGCGCGAGCGTCTGGCGGCCAACGAGATCATTTCCCGGACTTTCGCCGTCCAGCGCCGTGGATTCCGGCCGGACGACGTGACCCGTTACTTAGCGCAGTTGGCCGGGTACATCTCCGAGCAGCACGCTCTGTTGGACCGCCTGACCGAGGAGAGGGATTCCCTTAAGGCCGAGCTTGAAAGCCTGAGGGCGCGACGCGACTTGGCCAGGCTGGACGTTGCCACTGTGACGACCGTCCTGGGGGAGGAGGCGGCCGAGATTCTCCGTTCGGCAAGTGAGGCCGCCGAAGCGATTCGAGCACGGGCCGAGGCCTACGCCGCTGAGGTGACCACGCGTGCGGACTCCGAGCTCGCTGCGCGCCGACAGGAGCTCGACACGCGCCAGGCCCGCTTGGCCGAGGAGCACCGCACGCGGATGGAGCGTGCCGACGCCGAGATCGAGGAGAAGGCCGCCGGACGAATGGCCGAGGTCGAGGAGGCGGCCCGCGTCAAGCTGGCCAAGGCTACTGAAGACGCGGCGGAGATCATCACCAAGGCAAAGGCGGTGCGTACCGACGTCTATGACGAGATTCGGAGCCGTACTGCGCAGGCGAAGTCGGAGCTTGGCGAGCTGGAAGATCGCCGCAGCCGCTTGGCCGCGGTCATGCATAACGCTCAGGCCGTTATAGGCGAGTTGAGCCAGGAGCTCGCCCACCCATCCCCCGTCCCCAGCTTCGAGCTCGTCGAGCAGGAGCCGGAGTCCGAGGCGGTCGCCCAACGCCCCTCGACCGCGGAGGCCGGCGAGTCCTCGGCGCAGGCAGCCCGGCGCACCCTCTACTACTTCAACGATATCGACGGTGAGCATGCCGCGGCTCCTGCAGCGACTACGGCTGCAGCAGAGGTCCAGGTGACCCAGGCCGAGGCAGGCGAGTCCGAGGTGGCCCCGGAGGCAGGGGTAAGCGAAGCTGAAGCGGTGCAACCAGGGGAACCAGAAGAGGTGACTCCCGAGGTGATCCCGGCCGGCGAAGAACTTTCGGAGGCGGCAGAGCCCGGACCCGAGGCCAAGGGAGGCCGTTTAGAGCCGGAGGCTGACGTGCCTGCGTTGGCGGCCTCGACCGAGCCTCGCGAGGACGAGGTACCCGAACCGCGACAGACCTCGGTCCAGGGAATTTTTGCGCGTCTCCTCTCCGACACGTCGCCGCTGGAGCAAGGGGTACAGAGCGAGGCGGTGCCCGAGCCCGTAGCCGTCACGAAATCCGGGGAAGCGGAGGCCGCGGAGGCGGCAGAGCCCGAGCCGGAGGCAACCTCCACCTACTCAATACACGAGGACTACGCCCAGACCTTCGTGGCGCTGCAGGCTCAGCTGGCCAGAAGAGTCAAGCGGGTTCTGCAGGACGACCAGAACCAGTTCCTCGACGGGCTGCGCACAACACGCGTGCGTGATACGGAGGGCCTGATCGGGGGTGTTGAAGCGCTTACCGAGAGGTATGCGGAGGTCATGGGGGCCTTTGTGGCGCCCGTCTCGGATGCCTCCGCCGGACTCTACAGCCGCTATGCGGAGAGCGTCGCCGGCGACGTCAACTCGCTCTCGATTCGCACTGATTCTCCCTCCGAGCTCTTCGATTCGGTCACCGAACTGGCCGAAGAGCTGGCTGGCGAGGTGCATGGACGACTGGACCGTGTCCTGGCGCGCCACGAGAGCGAGGATGAAGTCGCACTCGCTTCGAACATCGGTGCGACGTTCCGGGAACTGAAGACCGACTACGTGGAGCTTCTGGCCAAGGACCTGGTGTCGTCGCTGGCCAACTCCTGGCTGCTTTATGGCACGAATGCAAAAGCTGTGCGATGGCTTCGCGGTCCGGAACCGGGATGCTCCGACTGCGAGGACAACGAACTGGCCGGGGCCAACCCGTCCGGCTCGGAGTTTCCCACTGGAATACTCTTTCCACCAGCTCATATAGGGTGCGGCTGTCTCTTGGTGCCTGAATTCGCCTAGTGTGGTCTTGCCATGAGAAGACCGACTGACCTACCTGTCCCTCGACGTCGCCTGACCAAGAGGCAACTGGTGGCGGTCATCGTGATCGCTGTACTGGTGATCGCGATCCTCTCTCTGAGGGGAATCGCGATTTTCTACACCGACTACCTGTGGTTCCGGTCGGTTCACCTCGCCGGCGTCTGGACAACCACGCTCGGAACGAAAATCGCCCTCACGGCCGCCTTTGACGTGGTCTTTTTCATCTTTGTCTTTATCAACTTGACCGTTGCCGAGCGCATCTCGGCCAACGAGGCTCAGCCCAGCCCGGAGGAGGAGCTGATCAAGCGGTTCAAGGCCGCAAAGGGGAGGGTGCGCATCCTCGGGCGAATCGGCGTCTCGGTTCTGCTTGCGCTGCTGGTTGGTTCGAGTGCCACGGCTCAGTGGCGGAGCTGGCTGCTCTTTACCCACTCCACTCCGTTTGGCCAGGTGGATCCGCTCTTCCACCGCGACGTGAGCTTCTACGTCTTCCGCTTGCCCTTCCTCTCCTTCCTGGTTTCGTGGGGCTTCCTGGCCCTGACGGTAACTCTCCTGGCCAGCCTCTCCTTCCACTACTTCAACGGCGGAATTCATGTCCAGGGCCAGGGGACACGGGTCGGCCCAAAGGTGAAGGCCCACATCTCCTTCTTGCTCGCCCTAATGGCGCTGCTCAAGGCGGTGGGCTACTACCTACAGCGCTTCCACCTGGTCACCTCGACGAGGGGATATGTCGAGGGTGCGGGCTACACCGACGTCCATGCGGTGCTCCCGGCCGTCACGTTGCTGGCGGTGATCTCCGTTGTCTCGGCGGGCATACTGATCTATAACATTCGCCGACAGGGATGGGTGATGCCGATCATCGCCGTGGGTCTCTGGGCGCTGATGTCGGTAATTCTTGGCGGGGTGTATCCCGCGGTTATGCAACAATTCATCGTCCAGCCCTCCCAGGTTTCCAAGGAGCTTCCCTACATCACGAGGGATATCGCGGCCACTCGCTACGCCTACGGCCTGGACAAGATCAAGGCGACCCCCTTCGCCTACTCGACTAACCTCACTGTCCCGGCGCTGGAGAGCGACATCGCCACCCTTGGGGCCGTTCGGCTTTGGGATCCCAATTCCCCGATCCAAACCTTCAACAAGCTGCAGGCGATACGCTCCTACTACCAGTTCAACGTTTTGTCGGTGGATCATTATGACCTGAACGGCGTCCCCACGCCGACTCTGCTTGGCGTGCGGGAACTCAACCAGTCGGACCTCCCGGCCCAATCGTGGGTCAACCTGCATCTGCAGTACACGCATGGATACGGGGCGGTGCTCTCCGAGGCAAACCAGATCACCGCTGACGGAAACCCCCAGTTCGCGATCCAGGATGTCCCTCCGGTCTCCTCCCTGGGTGCGCCGGTGATTACCCAGCCCCAGGTCTACTACGGCATCGGTGAGAGCGGATACGTTGTGGGGAACACCGCGCAGCCCGAGATCGACTTTCAGACCCAGTCAGGGACGTCCGTCGAGACGCACTACCAGGGGACGGGCGGCGTCGCCCTCTCTTCGGAGATTCGCCGGGCGGCCTTCGCACTGCGCTTCAACGACATCAATCTCCTGATCTCCGGGTTGATCCACAGCAACTCGCGCATGATTTACGTGCGCAATATCCAGGACATGATCACCAAGGCCGCGCCCTTCCTGAAACTCGACTCCAATCCCTATGCGGCGATCGTCAACGGGCGCATCGTGTGGATCCAGGATGCCTACACGACTACGGCCAACTACCCGTACTCCCAGGCAGCGAACACCTCGGCACTCAATTCCGCATCCGGCCTGAACACCAACTTCAACTACGTGCGCAACTCGGTAAAGGTCGTGATCGATGCCTACAACGGCTCGATGACCTTCTACGTCACCGATCCCAGGGATCCCATCATTCGCAGCTACGAGAAGATCTTCCCGGGCATGTTCACTCCGGTCTCCCAGGCCCCCAAGGCTCTGGTCGACCACTTCCGCTATCCCGAGGACATGTTCGTGGTGCAGTCGGCGATGTACGGCTACTACCACATCACTAACCCGACCAACTTCTACAATGCCGGCGATGCCTGGTCCATCGCCCAGGATCCGGGCACCGGCCCGGTAAACCAGGCACTGTCGGGCAGCCTTGGCCAGGCCAACGCCGCCCGCTTCCAGCCCGAGTACGAACTGCTGCGTATGCCGGGCCAGACCCGGCCCACCTACAACCTCCTGGAGCCGTTTGTTCCTGTATCGCAATCAGGTGTGCAGCAGAATCTGACAGGATTCCTGGTGGCGGGTAGCGGCGCGTCCAATTACGGCCAGTTGACCGACTACGTGACTCCGCGAGGGCAACAGATCGACGGCCCGGCGCTGATCAATGCGCGCATCAACTCCACTACTGCGATCTCCCAGCAGATCAGCCTCTTGGACCAGCATGGGTCCCAGGTGACTTTCGGCTCGACCATGATGGTCCCCATCCACCAGTCGCTCCTTTACATACGCCCGCTTTACGTCACCTCGGCGCAGAATCCGCTTCCCGAGATCAAGCAGGTGATAGTGGTTTACGGGACTCATGCCGTCATGGAGCCCACCCTTGCCGGCGCACTGGACGACGTGTTCGGTACGATCCTCCAGGGGGTGCAGGGCTCCAGCCAGGTCACCACGCCGACCTCGCCTACCGCTTCGGGCGGCGGCACCACCACCAAGGGCACGACATCCCCGCAGCTGGTGGCCCAGGCGGTTCAGCTCTATCAGCAGGCCCAGGCCGAGCTGAAGGCCGGCAACCTGGCAGGGTATCAGAGCGCGATCAACCAGATCGGCACGATACTGAACCAGCTGCAATCCAGCTCGAGCAGTTCTTCGACGAACTCTTCGACGAGCGCTTCGACCACCACAACGGCACCGGCGGCGTCGACCGCCTAACTTCTCCGAACGGCGCTCTTGGCGGAATCTGTTGGGTTGTCCCACCAGCCGTGGCGGAATCTGTTGTGATCTTTCATGATCCTGTAACAGAAGGACACCTCACGTGGACTGATTTGCCGGATTCGGCATGCTATGGTTTACGAAACCAAGGAAATACGCGTGAATTGTTTTAGTTTTGCGCGATTCCATAGAGAAGTGGGGCAGGAGCCCCGAAGCTTCGACACGAAAACGGGGGCGGGCAGTATGGTTTTCCAGTCGCCTGAGGCCAGTGGCCACCAGTAGCCGATCCATTGTCGCCGATGGTGCTTGGCCTGTCCGCGGAAAGGATGACGAGGTGGCATCAGCATCGTCGGACTCTGTCGGGGGCGGCCCGCCTCTTATTCACTTGGCCGGGCTGACCAAGCGGTTCGAGCAGTTCGTCGCGGTCGACGAGCTGAACCTCGACGTTGCGCGCGGAGAGTTCATCTCGCTATTGGGGCCGTCAGGCTGTGGCAAGACCACGACGCTGCGCATGATTGGCGGCTTTGAGGATCCCACCGAGGGAGCCATCTACCTTGACGGAAAGGACATCACCTACGACCCGCCTTATCGCCGGGACGTGAACACGGTTTTCCAGTCCTATGCACTATTTCCTCACCTGTCGGTGAAGGAGAACATCGCCTTTGGCCTCAAGCGCAAGAAGGTCGACAAGAGAGAGATGGAGTCGAGGGTGGGCCAACTTGCGGAGATGGTCGGTCTCTCGGGCCTGGTCAACCGCAAGCCGCGTGAGCTCTCCGGCGGCCAGCAGCAGCGGGTTGCCCTGGCCCGGGCGCTGGTGAACCAGCCCAAAGTATTGCTCCTGGACGAACCGCTGTCGGCATTGGACGTCAAGCTGCGCAAGCAGATGCAGCTGGAACTGAAAAAGATCCAGCGCGAGGTCGGCGTAACTTTCGTCTTCGTCACCCACGACCAGGAAGAGGCGATGACCATGTCGGATCGGGTCGCCGTCATGTTCCAGGGGCGCCTCGAGCAGGTCGGGTCCCCGGAAGTCGTTTACAACAGTCCCGCAACCGAGTTTGTCGCCGGGTTTCTCGGAGCTGCGAATCTTCTCCGCGGCAAGGTGATCGAAGGGGCTGGTGAGAGGTGGGTCGCCGAACTGCCGGGTGGCGAAAAGGTTGCCACCAAGCCAAGCCCGAGCGGCGCTTCCGAGCATCTCACCTTTGGGATCCGGCCGGAGAAGATTCAACTGGTGCCGCAGAGCGCGGCTCGCGAGGGGGGTTACAACTGGGTGAGCGGGACGGTTGTGAACGCCGTCTTCTTCGGCGTCGCCAGCCAGTTCGTCGTTCACCTACTGGACGGCACCGAGATCTCGGTTTACCAGCAGAACTCTTCGCGTTCGCAAAGCTTCTCGCAAGGGGAGAGGGTGGGGGTCGTTTGGGATCCGGAGGCCAGCTTCTCGCTGTGAGATTGGGGCAGTTCCGCCATGAGGTTGCAACGCCGGCGGAGCTGAGGAAATGGGGAAAGGAACAGTTGCGCAAATGACAGACAAGTCGGAATCCAATCCGCTCGAGAACATGGATCCCGCCATCATCCGCGGTCTTGCCATGCCGCGAATGACCAGAAGAGGGTTTCTGGGCCTGGCGGGAGCGGGAATGCTCGGAGCCATTGCCGCTGCTTGCGGCAGCTCATCCACTTCTACCAGCACCGCCACGGGGGGTTCGTTCTCCTGGGCCACCGCCAAGAAGGCCGGCGTGCTTGACTTCGCCAACTGGCCGCTCTACATCGACCAGAACACCGTGAACGGCAAGACCGTCTACCCGACGCTCCAGCAGTTCACCAAAGAGACCGGGATAAAGGTCAACTACCAGGAGGTCATCCAGGGCAACTCCAGCTTCTTCGGTAAGATCGAGCCGGAGTTGAAGGCGGGCAAGTCCACCGGATACGACCTCATGGTCATCACCGACGGTCCGGTCCTCACTCAGCTCATGATGTACGGCTGGCTGACTCCGCTGGACCACTCCTACCTGCCCAACTTCGCCAAGTACGCCGGCGCCAACGTCAAGAGCCCCAGCTACGACCCGGGTAACAAGTACACCCTGGCCTGGCAGTCGGGCTTCACCGGCATCGGCTACAACCCCGAGCTGACCGGCGGCGACATCACCTCGCTGGCCTCTCTGTTCGACCCGAAGTTCGCGGGCAAGGTGGGCATGCTTGCCGCGGTGGACACCCCAAACCTGGTCATGATCTACCAGGGCGTCGACCCGAACAAGTCAGGGCCGTCGGACTGGAAGAAGGCCGCCGCCCTGATGCAGGATCAAAAGAGCAAGGGCATCGTCCGCAAGTACTACCAGCAGAACTACATCAACGCCCTGGAGAACGGGGACATCGCCATCTCGGTGGCCTACTCCGGCGACATCTACCAGGCCAACCAGTCCTCGAAGGGCGCCAACCTGAAGTTCGTCGTTCCCTCCGAGGGTGTCTTCCGCTGGACCGACAACATGTGCATCCCGGCGCACTCGCTGCACCCGGTGGACGCGATCACCTACATGAACTATGTCTACAACCCACGCGTGGCGGCCACTATGGCCGAGTACATCGACTACATGACCCCGGTACCGTCCTCGAAGAACTACGTCATCCAGGACGCCAACGCCTCCAGCGGCTCCAACAAGGCCGGCCTGCTGGCCATGGCGGACAGCCCGCTCGTCTACCCGACCGCGGCCGATTTCGCCCATGCCTACTACGGGCCCGCGCTTGACCCGACCGCCTACCAGACCTGGAACTCGATCTTCCAGCCGATCTTCCAGTCGTGACCATAACGGCCGCCGAAACTCCGGTTCCGGCAGCGGCGGGGCGCACTCCGGTGCACCCCGCCGTGCGGCGCCGCATGCTGAAGAAGCGCTTCACTCTGGTTGGCCTGTTGATCCCAGGCGGGGCCTGGTTGGCACTCTTCTTCGTGGCGCCGATTCTCACGCTGGTCATCCTTTCACTTTCGACCGGGAACGTTGGCCTGGGTTGGCACCTGACCTACACCTGGTCCAATTTCACCCAGTCGATCACCTCCTACAAGGCGGAGTTCCTGCACTCCTTCGAGTTCGGCACCGCTGCCACGGTCGTGGCCCTGCTGGTCTCGTATCCCGCCGCCTATTGGATTGCCTTCTACGGCGGTCAGAAGAAAACGACCTACCTCTTGATCGTGCTGCTCCCCTTCTACGTCTCGCAACTGATCCGGACCATCTCCTGGCAGTTCATCTTGGCTGATCAGGGTATTTTCCTCGGCCCGCTCAAGGCTCTGCACCTGATGCCCCAGAACTTTCATATCCTGGCCACACCCTGGGCGGTGATTGGAGGGCTCACCTATGCGCAGATCCCGTACATGCTGCTGCCGATCTTCGCAGCTCTCGAACGCATTGACCGTAGCTTCATCGAGGCCTCCAAGGACCTCTATGCGACCAAGTGGGAGACGGTTCGCAGGGTCGTTTTACCACTCTCGACGCCTGGCATCTTTGCCGGGGTCCTACTGGTCTTCATCTCCGCCACCGGTGACTATGTCAACGAGGTGATCCTCGGAGGGACCGGCACCGGCGTGATCGGCAACATCATCAACAGCCAGTTCTTCGTAAACATGAACTACCCGTTTGCCGCGGCGCTCTCGCTGGTGCTGATGGTTGCGCTGCTCATTATCGTCATCGTCTACTCCAAGTCGCTCGGCACCGAGGACCTGATGGGTGGAGGTACCTACTGATGGCTGTCACCACTCCCCCTGCCCCTGCGGCGCCATCCTCTCGGCCTTTCGTCTACGCGGCCCATAGGAAGAGGCGCTTCAAGCGGCCGGATTTCCTGCACCTTTATACGGTTCTGCTGATGGTGTACCTGATCATCCCGCTGGCGGTGATGATCCTTTTCGGATTCAATAACACGCACGGCCGCTACAACCTGAAGTGGGACGGCTTCACCCTCACCTGGTATCGCAACCTCTTCGCCATCGGCCAGTTGACCGGTGCCCTAAAGATCTCGCTTCTGATCGCGGTGCTGGTGATGATCGTCACCACGGTGATGGGCACGCTCATGGCTTACGCCATCCATCGCTACAAGTTCATGGGCAAGGGAGTGCTCAACACGATCCTGGTCCTCAACATCTCGTCTTCCTCAGTGGTAATAGGTGCCTCGCTCCTTTCGCTCTTCGTGGCATGGAATGTCGCGCTTGGCCAGTTCACGATCTTTGCCGCTCAGGTGATGTTCTCCATTCCTTATGCGGTCATCACCGTCCGTGCCCGCTTGGCGGTGCTCGATCCGGCCATCGAGGAGGCCGCTCAGGATCTTGGCGCCACGCCGCTTGCGACTTTCTTCAAGGTGACGGTTCCGCAACTGCTGCCGGGCATCATGGGGGCGGCGATGCTGACCTTCGCCCTGTCCATCGACGACTTCGTGACCACCAGCTTCGTCTCCGGAACCACTCTTACCTTCCCGCTTTGGGTCTACGGATCCACTCGTGAGGGAACTCCGCCACAGGTCAACGTGATCGGAACCTTGATCTTCGGGATCGGGTTGAGCGTCGCGGTAATCTCCGGCGTGATCAAGGAGCGGCGAGACAAGGCGCGCCTGCGGCTCATCAACGGATAGAGCGGAAGGAACGGGGCCGCGATAATGTCGGTGGCTGGATCGACAATTCCCAGCACCGATGCGCTGAATCCGTAGTGCCCATGCAAGAGGAGCTTCCGAGGGGTAGGGTTACGTATAAACCGACGACGGACTCACGAGGGGGAGGGGCCACCATGGCGTTCGAGATGGTCCTAGTCGAGCGTGACGGACCCTTTGTCACGATCACCATGAACCGGCCTGAGAGACGAAACGCGCTTTCGCTCGGACATATGCGGGAGTTGACGGCCGCTTTTGTCGAAGTGGGAAAGAGCGATGCTCGGGGAGTGATCCTGGCTGGCAATGGGCCGGTCTTTTCGGCCGGACACGACTTTGCCGACATGGTCGGCGCAGACCTCGTGGCGATGCGCGAGCTTTTGTCGACCTGTACCGAGCTCATGAACACGATGCACCGGCTTCCTCAGCCCGTGATTGCGCGGGTTCATGCCT
>JAJYNL010000072.1 GCA_021786375.1 Actinomycetes bacterium | reverse complement strand
TCGGCGAGGGCGGAGTAGCGGGCCGGCAGCTCGCTCGGGCGCAGCTCGCCCGAGAGGACCCGGGCGACGAGCTCGTCCCGGGCGGACTTGAGCGGCCCCGGGCCTGTCCCGGAGCGCTCGCGGTCTGTTGCTCGCGCCCCTGTCATGCGACGATCAGGTTACGCGAGCGGCCGCGGGCGGGCATCCCGCGACGCCCGGTACTGGGCTAGTTTGACCTGAGACAACGCTCGGACCAGTTAGAACACCGCTATGCCAGATTGCGACGATGCAGATTCGCTGGTCGGAGCTATGCCTAGACCTGACTCCGAACTCGACGGGATCGTTCAGCGCAAATGAGCTGTGCATCAGCCGGCTCCCGATGCCAACGGATTTCCCGGTCCAGGTCCCGATCCGCGTCGCGGTCTGCTGCACGTACTCCTACGAGGAAGTGGTCAACAGCAACCCGCGTCTCACTCTTTATCTGACCGTGTTCGGCCCCAACATGGAGATGGTTCGGGAAGACGTCTTTCAAGGGTTGATCTACGTGGAGTTTCCCGAGCGCTATCGAGTGTGTTGTACAACACTCTCGAATCGTGCGAGACACGGTGGCGGCGGCGACCTCGGCCCGCCGATGACCGAGCGCGTGGACGCGGGGGCTGTCCGATCGGGCGGCTGGTCGCTGGGGAGTTGCTCGATCAGCTCACGACCTGGGGGCAATCCGGCTGTAGGGAGCAGCGGCGGCGTCACGAAGCCCCCGCCGGTAGAGCTTGAAGAGGTTGTGCAGCTTGTGCCGACGTCGGCACAAGCTGCACAAGGTCGCCAACATCCTTGACGCCCTACCGAAGTCGATCTAGCCGCTCGCGAAGAAGATGCTCACCGAGGTCCGCGACGCCGAGGACCGTGAGCACGCCCGTGACGCGGCGAAAGCCTTCGACGCCGAGTTCCGCCCGAAGTGGCCGAAGGCCGCCGACAAGCTCGCCTGCGACCTCAAGGTGCTGCTCGCCTTCTACGACTTCCCCGCCGAGCACTGGCTGCACCTGAAGACCTCGAACTCCATCGAGTCGACCTTCTCGACGGTTTGGCTCCGGAACAAGGTGACGAAGGGACCGGGATCTCGAGCCGCCGGGCTCGCCATGGCCTTAAAGCTGATCGAGGCGGCCGAAGATTGCTGGCGCTACGTCAACGGCGCGCATCTCGTCGCGCTGGTGCGTGCCGGGGCGACGTTCCAAAAGGGGGTGTTGGTCGAGAGCGAGGTGAAGGAAGGACAAGAAGGAGAGGTCGCCGCGTGATCAACGGGGCAGGCCGATCCACAAGTTTTGCCAATTCCTCTGGGGATACGCCGTTTTACCCGATTGACCAACGCGTTCTCAAAGAGGATCGACAGCCACGCGCACACCGTAAGCCTACACTTGATGTACTACAACTTCGGTCGCTATCATGAGTCGCTTCGGGTGAAGGTCGGCGACCGGAAGTACCGGCAGGGGACGCCCGCAATGGCCGCGGGGATCAGCTTTTACCAGTGGTCCACAGCACAAATCGCTGCACTGTTGGACCGGGAGCGTGGGTCAGAACCCACCAAGCATGAATACCCATGCAAGACGACCTGGCCTCTTCTTGCTGATGTCCTGTTCGGATGCATCGTTATGCGAGTGCTCGCAGGTTGAGGCAAGTGTTTCCGGTTATGACCCACGCTCCTAGCCGTAGCCACCACCAAGCGGCGATAGGTCGCGAGCGGCATTACGTTCGGGCGCCGACTGGACCAGCAACTTGGCTTGCAGGGTCAGAATCTGTACCTCGAGCCGCGTGATTGCGATCGAGATTTCAGGGTCCACTAGCTGCTGGTCCTGCGGGGGTGTCATCTGGAGGTTGGGGCTCATCCGATTCACCTCCTCTCGGTCCTTCTGGTGGCACGGGCGGCTGAAGGTCAAAGACCAGTTCCGAAAGGTGGGAATCAAGAACACTCTGGGAGTCGGCGCGGATCGTGTTGTAAATGCCTTCCAGTTCCCTTAGCTGCTCTTGCGTGAGCGCTTGAATTCCAGCATGGGAAATGACAGCCATATCCATCTCCGTGCCGACACCGGGCGCAACCTCGGCGCGCCGCTTAGAGGCGTAGACCCGATACAGAGTTTCCTTGAAGGGTGCGCCAGGTGAGTGGTGGAAGCCGATCATCGACTGCATGACGTGTATCCATCCACTCCCAACCGCGGCATAAGCGATCACGTCGTGCTCTCGAGGCGTCCGACCTGGATTGTGAACCGTATAAAGGTGCGCACCGCTTCCATCAACACCAGCCAGTAGCAATTCGATCTGCAAATCGAACTGCGTCAACGTCTGATCGATAGCGAAAGTGATTTGGCCGTTGAACCCGGCGTGACCCTGGTAGAAGCTCTGGAAGTTAAGCCCGCGAGGGGAGAGCACCTGAGTCTCAACCCATTGGTGGCGGACTGCTTCGTAGTTGAGCGCGAGTTGTTGCGCGATCTGAGCAAGTGGGGGATTGCTCCCATACGTGGCTTGGGCTGTCTCGCGTGCCAACCGCGTTCCGACCAGCGTGTCGCCCGAAATCATCGTGACGGCGCACGGAGAGGCAGGCGCGATCTTCGGCACGGTGTGCTCGA
This sequence comes from Actinomycetes bacterium, assembly GCA_021786375.1. GTDB lineage: Bacteria > Actinomycetota > Acidimicrobiia > Acidimicrobiales > Acidimicrobiaceae > Acidithrix. The sequence continues at coordinate 292 of JAJYNL010000072.1, read as the reverse complement.
ACTCGATAAAGCCCGGGTATGTCACCATTCGATCCGACGCGATGACTACCCGGGGTTGCCCCTCATCATCGGTGCAGATGGCGGCTAGGCACACCGTCATGGGGTCATTATCCTTGCTTGGTGGCCTGGTGTCGAGTTCGCCCGGGTTAAAACTGGCCCAGTACCCGACGCCCACCAGGGCGGAAGCGGCGGTAGGCTCGCTGCGGACGTGACGTCCGGGAAGCGACGGTGCGGAGGATGATCCAGCCGAGACAGACCACCGACCCGAGCAGCCGCGGGCGCGGCGTCCGGC
>JAJYNL010000050.1 GCA_021786375.1 Actinomycetes bacterium | reverse complement strand
GGCTGTCGCTCGGGTTCCCGCTCGCGATTTTCATGTTCGTCGGATGGGAGAACTCGGCTGCTCTCGCGGAAGAGACCGCCGACCCGCGCAGGAACGTGCCTAGGGCCATTTACACCTCCATAGCGATCATGGCTCTGGCCTATGAAGTACTCGGCTACGCCACCGTGGTCGGCTTTGGGAACGACGTCAGTGCGCTAGCTAGTTCCCCAGTACCCTTCCTCGCAGCGGCTCACGGCGTGAATGGACTGCTGCTCCTTCTCGCCTACTTGGCGGGGTTGACCTCCGTCGTAGGCTCGCTACTTTCCGGAGCCAACTCCCAATCCCGCATCATCTTCTCCTCGGGACGAGAGGGAATGTTGCCGGGACTTGCAGCGCAAGTCTCCACCAGGTATCGCTCTCCCTGGTCCAGCATCGTCATCTTTCTGGGAGTGGCACTTGCCATATCTCTCGCCTTCGGCGCAAGGAGCGATCCCGTCGTCTTCTTCGGGGAAATCGCGACACTCGCAACGATCCTGGTGGCGCTGATCTACCTCGTCTCCAACCTGGCACTCCCCTTCTACTACCGTCGTTACCACCCTGAGCACTTCCGGATATTGCGGCATCTGCTTTTCCCTTTCCTAGGAGTGCTGTGTATCGCCTGTCCGCTCTACGAGCTGGTCAAGCCAGGCCAGGCGGCGCCGTTCGTTTACTACCCCTTCATCGCGTTGGCAATCGTGGCCATTTCCCTCGCCTACGCGCTATATCTGAGCCGCAAGAAACCCGGCCTGCAAGAAAAGATCGGCTCCTTCGTCGCCGATTCCGACTGACGAGGCCGGCTTTGGACACCTGAGTGCGCAGCGCCAAGAAGAACACTCCGCGCCGCGGTAGCCTTGCATTCGGGAGCTGCGTAAATCGCGCCCGCCAGGCGCTGGGCCCTGACCGGCGCAGGCAGGAGGCAAGGCGGAGCCAGGAGCGGTTGGACCAGAGGCATTTGACGCTTAGAGCCAAGCGGGCAGCACGTCTGGCAGCTGTGCTATCGACCCTTATCTTCGCATCAGGCTGCACCGCACCCAAAGTTCATGCGGATAACCCGGTGATATCGTCCTCCATCAGCTCGATATACGCCTCGGACGGATCGCTCATCACCACCGTGCCCACCGACGTGTTACGGATGCCCATCAAGTACTCGCAACTGGGGCCGTTCCTGCCGGAGGCCGTCGTAGCCGTCGAAGACCGCCGATATTGGTCAAGAGGACCCATCGACTTGCGGGCCATCCTGCGTGCCGCTGTCGCCGACGTGAGCGCCGGAGCCGCCCTGCAGGGCGGGTCGACCATCGAGGAGCAGCTGGTAAAGCTGGAGCTCGGCACACCAAAGCGAACCCTCGTGGAGAAGCTCCATGAAATACTTCTCTCGCTCGGATCACTGTCCGGAACAACTCGGCAGCAGGTGCTGGCGGCATACCTTAACGACGTCTACCTGGGGGAAGGAACCTACGGGGTCCAGGCCGCCTCCATCCGATACTTTGACCGGCCCGCGAATGAACTCGACCTCTTTCAGGCAGCAACACTTGCGGGCCTGATCAACGCACCCTCCGCATACGATCCTCTGGTACACCCGGCCCTGGCGGCTTCCCGGCGCAACGTGGTGCTGGCTGCAATGTACTCCCAGCACGAGATCGACCTTGCCACCTACCAAAGGGGAATCCGAGCGGGACTTGAGCTTGACCCTTCGGTGTCGGGACTACTCCCCTCCTTGGGCTACTTCAGCCAGCAGGTGATCAGCGAGGCCGAAACTCTGCCCACCCTTGGAGCAACACCCGCTCAGCGTCTATCACGCCTCGAGCACGGCGGCCTGCGCATCGTTACCACGGAAGTACCCACGTACGAGACCGCCGCCCAGGCAGCCCTGGCCCGCGCCGTGCCCAGAATCAGCCAGACACCCTCAGGCGCGCTGGCCTCCATCGACCCGTCGACAGGAGCGATCCAGGCTCTTGTCGGCGGCCTGGGCTACGACTCCTCCCAGCCCGCCTCTCAATTCAACATGGCCACGCAGGCAGAACGTCCGGCAGGCTCGACATTCAAGGTGGTCGCGCTTGCCGAAGCCCTCATGCAAGGGATCAGCCCGCAAAAGATCTATTTCGCGCCAAAGGTGCTCACGGTTCCAGGCGCGGGTGGTGCCCCGACCTGGGTGGTACACAACTACGAAGGCGAGCCGACCGGCAACATGACGCTGGCCACGGCCACGATCCTTTCGGTCAACACCGTTTACGCCCAGCTGATACAAGAGATCGGCCCTAAAAACGTCATGAACCTCGCCCACGCGATGGGAATTCGCTCCAAACTCGAGCCTTACGACTCAATCGTCCTCGGTTCAGAGCCGGTGACTCCGCTGGACATGGCCAGCGTTTTCGCCACCATCGCCGACTACGGCATTCACAATGTCCCCTATGCGATCTCCGCAATCTACGACGGCAACGGGAACCTGATCTACCAGCATCATGCGTATCCAAAAAGGGTCATCCCGGCTACGGTCGCGGCCACCGAGATCGGCGTACTTCGCAACGTCGTCACCGAGGGAACCGGCTTTTATGCCGCAATCGGCCGCCCTGTGGCAGGCAAGACGGGCACCGGCGAGAACTGGGCCGACGCCTGGTTCGGCGGCTTCGTTCCCCAGCTTGCCACCGCCGTCTGGGTAGGATACCCTCAAGGCGAGGTTCCGATGATCCCGCCACGGACGCCCATCTACGTGGTGGGTGGCAGCTGGCCGGCAATGGCGTTCTCTTACTACAACGTTGCCGCACTGGGCGGCACACCCGTCCAGCCCTTCCGAACTCCCGCCTCATTCGCGAAGTCGGCTCCGAGCGGAGTCAAGCAAGTGAGCCGGCCGCCCGGATTGATGGACGTCGTCGGCATGCCCGGCGTCGACTCTCAGAAGAAATTGTCCGACGCCGGTTA
>JAJYNL010000044.1 GCA_021786375.1 Actinomycetes bacterium | reverse complement strand
CACCGCTCGAGGGCTGGTCCTGGACCGACTCACGAAGGTGCAGCGGGTCATTCTCGCCCACCTCGGCATCTCCCTGCCGTGGCCCGAGGGGCCAGAGGACTAACTCAAAAACGGTGCGGAAAACGGGGCTAGGCCTCGGCCCCCGCGGCGGTATCGTCGACGATCGCCTTTGTCGAACCGCACCAGCGACAGGTGACCGACTCGACCTTGAAGTCGGTGACTTCGCGTGACTCGATGGTCAGCTCGCCACCAAGGCTGTAGTGGTAGAAAGCCTTGAAGCTCTCCGTCCCCACCACGTCAAAACGGGTTTTGTTACCGCAGTTGTCGCACCTGTACCTCGGAGTTTCCATTGGGACCATCTTACGGCCGTGCTTCCCCTTGCGCCCAATTTCCCCCGCGCGGGTGGCGGGCCACGGATATGCTTATCGAACAGACGTTCCATAAGATTGCCCCGAAGGGCCTGGCGACTTCAACCCTCAGATTGATTCACTAGAGATCGAGACGTGACCGAGCAGCTGCTTCTCCGAGACGAACTGGCCACACTTGACAAGGTGCGTTTCCTGGTACTCGATATCGAAACCACCGGCACATCAGCCGCGACCTCGGAGATTACCGAGATTGCCGCCCTGCTGGTCCAAGGCGGCGAAGTGCTGGCCCGTCTCGACACGCTGGTGGCCATCCAGGGTACAATCCCCTCCGGCGTGGCCGCGCTGACCGGAATATATCCCCAGATGCTGGCCGGCGCACCGGCGCTGCCGGAGGTCTTGTTGCAGCTAAGCGAAATGGCTGATGGCGCAGTCGTGGTCGGCCACAACGTGCGCTTCGACCTCTCGTTTATCAACCACGGCCTTGCTGGGCTATCCGGAATGCTTCCTCTGGATAACGAGACCCTGGACACACTGGTGCTGGCACGCAAGCTGCTCTTTGGCGAGGTGTCCAACTTCAAGCTGGCAACGCTTGCCGCCGAGCTCAAGCTCCCCCACCAGCCCAGGCACCGGGCGATGGCGGACGTGGCCGCCACAGTCGACCTACTCCATCACCTGATAGAGCGCGCCTCCGCGTACGGCGTGGCAAACATCGGCGAGCTTAGCTCGATGCCCGGGCGCCTTAGCCGCGCACACGCCGCCAAGATGCATGCCTGCAGCTACCTGCCGCGGCGGCCAGGTGTCTATTGGATGGAGGAAGCCGACGGTGTGATCAGCTACGTCGGCAAGGCGGTGGACATCAACGCCAGGTTCAGGTCCTACTTCACCTCCGATTCGCGCCCAAAGGTTGACCCGATTCTGACCGGAGCGGCACGGGTCGGATACATGACTTTTGCCACCGAGACCGAGGCCCTGGTCGCAGAGGCAAGGCTGATACGCGGGATTTCGCCTAGGCATAACCGGATGCTCAACAAGAGCGAAAAGGGTTACCGAGCCATTGTGGTGTCGCGGTCGAAGGATGGCGCGGCGACCCTCAGGGTCGCCATGGCCTCGACGCGCACCAAGGACGGGGATATCGCCATCGGGCCGTTCCGCAGTCGCCGCAGCGCCCAGAGCGCTGAATATGCGTTGCGCTGCGCCCTGATGCCGGAACTCCACCCGGACTGGCCCTCCGACGAGGGAATGCTGCCGCCGCCGAGTGCTTCCACCCCCTGGGAAGTCCCTGCGCGCCTGTGGAGCGAACGCATTTGGTCGCGGATGGCCGGCTTGGCCACGGCCGCCCGCTTCGAAGAGGCAGAGCGGCTGCGCGAAGGAGCCCACTATCTCTTTCTTGCGATAGCGCGCCAGCAGGCCACCCTCTTGCTGCAGGAGGCAGGAGAGCTGACTTTCGCTCCAGTGGGGCTGGAAGCGTCCAGCCTGACGGCATCGGCGGGAAGGCTTAGCCTTAGACCGAGGACCCAAGGCGCCGTGGAGCTCGTTGCAGGACGGCCGGCCACTCCTTCGGCCGCGGTTCTCGAGTTCACAGCTACCCCTTGCGACGCTCCCCATAGCCGCGGTGTCTGGCTGCCCGAGTTGGCGGCCTTCGAAGAGCGGTGGGTCCTTTGGAGGGAGTTGACCCGGCCCGGCGCGCTCCGCTTGCAGGAGTGCAGCATCCCTCTGGCCTTGCCAATCGCCGCCGCCCACCGGTCGTTCCTGCCCCGCCCTCGGCCCGCCTGACCGGATTACCCCGGGGCTCGGATTCAAGCCAGACCGTTGGAAACCTCAACCAGCTCGGCAAGGGTTCGCGCTGCGCGGCCGCTGTCTATCAGCTCGCCGGCCAGCTCGATTCCTGCGGCGATATCGGCTGCCGCGTCCGCCAGGTAAAGCGCGGCGCCGGCGTTCAAGACGGCCACGTCGCGAACCGGACCCTGTTTGCCGGCGAAGACGGCCCGGAGAGACTCCCCGTTATGTTGGGGGTCCCCGCCCTCCAGGTCCGCCGGGACTGCCCGTGCAATGTGGTAATCCCGCGCGTCCAGCGTGTACTCCTCGAAGATCACCCCACCATCGCCCGAACGGCGAAGCTCGATGACCGAGTTGGAGGAGGTGGTGGAAAGCTCGTCGAAACCGTCGGCACTATAAGCCACGATGGCGTGTTCGGTGCCGAGCTGCGCAAGAACCTCCGCCAAAGTCCTTGCCATCCGCGCATCGAAAACGCCGACCAACTGGCGGTTGGCGTGGGCGGGATTGACAAGGGGCCCCAGGAAGTTGAATGCCGTTGGCACCCCAAGGGAGCGCCGGACTGCGCCAACGTGGGCCATCGAGCGGTGGAAGCGTGGGGCCAGCGCGAAACCCATGTTCACCCGCTCTATGCAGGCCCGAACCCCCGCAGGTCCCAGGTCGACGCGGACGCCGAGGTACTCGAGCACGTCGGCCGAGCCCGACTTGGATGACGATGCGCGATTGCCGTGCTTGCAGACCTTCTTGCCCGAGGCCGCGACGACCAGTGCCGCCATGGTCGAGATGTTGACGCTGTGCTTCTGGTCGCCACCGGTGCCACAGGTATCGATCAAGTCGCCATCCCACGGGACAGGTGTGGCATAGTCCGCCATTGCCGAGGCCATGCCGGTCATCTCCTCCGGCGACTCCCCCTTGCAGCGCAGGGCGGTTAGGAATGCGGCGGCCACTTCGTTGGCGGTCTCACCCGCGAGCATGTCAGCCATCGCCGCGTATGCCTCGCCGAAGCTGAGGGGGCGCTTGTCGATCAAGCGGTTCAGAAGGTCCGGCCAGCTTGGCGGATCATACAAAGGTACCGCTACAGCCGTCGAATCTTCCATAAACCAAGAATATCGGCACTCCGCGCCACACGCGGCCCGCGCTCCCGGAGGGGCTCAGTCGGCGGCTATCGTCCGGCAGGCCTCGTCGAAGAGCGCGGTGTGTGTGTCCACCTGCTCCTGGGTCGTCTCCGGTGACATAAGCGCCATGTTGTGGAACGGTGTCATCAAGACACCCCGGTTGAGCATGAACAGGTGAAGGTAGGTATCCAACTCGTCGTCGGCACCCGCTGCCGACTCCCCGCCGCTGCGCGCCTGTGGCGCCCTGAAGCGGTACTCGGCCCTCGCTCCCAGCTGCGCGACGGACCAGCTCAGCGAATAGCGCTCTATAGCGGCTGCGACGCCAACGCGGAAGCGCGTCGCCAGGTCGATCATGCGTGAGAAGTTCTCCTTGGTGAACACTTCCTCGAGCGTCGCCCGGGCCGCGCCCAAGGAGAGCGCGTTTCCGGCCAGGGTGCCGCCGATGCCGCCGGTGTCGACGTAGTCGACGTCGGCCTGGGAGGCCACCCTCCCGGCCATCTCCGCACTCAGCCCGTATGCTCCGAAGGGCACACCCCCGCCAAGAGACTTGCCGATGGTGAGCATGTCCGGGCGGACGCCATAGAGAGTGCTCGCGCCACCCCAGCCGGCCGAAAAAGTGTGCGTCTCATCCAGGATGTAGATCGCTCCCGCCTCCCGGGCGGCCTCGCCAACCCCGGCGAGAAAGCCTTCGTCGGGGAGGACGATGCCGATGTTGGTCAGCGCTGGCTCGGTGAGAACGGCCGCGATCTCCCCGGTTGCCAGCGCCTTGCGCACCCCCTCGATGTCGTTGAACTCGACCGCGACGGTGGTGAGCGAGGGATCCACGGCGGGCCCCACGTTGCCGGCTCTGGACCGGGTCTGCCCGTCGACGAGGGTTACGAAGGTCTCGTCCACGGTGCCGTGGTAGCACCACGAGAAGACCAGGATCTTTTTGCGCCCGGTCACCTGCCGGGCCAGGCGAAGGGCGAATCGGTTGGCATCGGTGGCCGAGAGCGTAAATTGCCAGTACTCCAGACCGAAGCGCTCCCGCAGGTTGCGCCCGACGGCCGCGGCGTCTTCGTTGGGAAGCATGGTGGTGATTCCGCCGCCGCCCCGAGTACGCTCCGCCACGGCGACCGCCGTTGCGGCCGGGGAATGGCCGGCCATCGCGCCTGTGTCACCGAGGGAAAAATCGATGTAACTATTGGCGTCGACGTCGGAGATGGTGGAGCCTCTGGCTGCTGAGAAGAAGAGCGGGTATCCGCCCGCCCACTTGTTCATCCAGCTCATCGGGACCCCGCCCAGAAGCACCTGCTTGGACTCCTCGAACATGGCCCTGGACTTGGCGGTCCTGGCCAGGAAGGTCATCTCCTCGCTGGCGATGGCATTACCGAGCTTCGCGCGGTCGACTCCGGCCGGCATTCATTTCCCCCTATGAGCAGAGACAAGATCGCACCGCCGAACGGCGGCGGGAGACAATCTACCGCCCCTCGCGCACCTCGGAAAACCGCCAAGCCGGGGAGCTACCGGGCTGCTGGCCGGGCCTGTTTGTGCAGATCCACAAGAGATTGGCCAGCCGACTGTCGCAAGTTCTAGAAACAGATTCCGCCTCGGCGCGATCGAGGCTACGCAGCCCGGCCCAAGGCGGAATCCAGGCCGACTGCGGTCAAAGACGCTCAGAGGGATGCATAGGCCTGGACCCCACGCCGCGAGCGCATAAGGCGCCGGCGCTGGCGAGAGTTGAGCCCTCCCCAGATTCCCTCCGGCTCACCCGAGTTGAGAGCGAACTCAAGGCAGCACTCCTTGACCTTGCACAGGCCGCAGACAGCCTTGGCCTTGCGCTCCTCCAACTCGTTGTCCGGATAGAAGAGTCCGGGACGCACCCCTTTGCATGCGGCGTCCTCACGCCACGACTGCACCTGCATCGACACCCCAACCTCCGTCGCTTGCGGGTTATCGGGACCCATCCGTCCCGTCGGCGGCAACACCTACACGTGAAAGATTATGTGCCTAATGTCACGGGCTTGTAAAGATCCAAATGCGGAAAAGGGGCGGGGAGTCGCCGCCGCAGTGGACGGGCTCGGCCCGATCGAGTTCGAGCCCTACCCCGAACGGGCGGTGGAGGGCGGATTTCACCAAGCCGATCTCCAAGGTTAACCCGTGGTTCACTCGGAATAAAGGGAAGATGCTTAGCTTCACTTGCGGTGCCGCAGCGGTAACGACAACCAGCCCGGCATCCAGTGATATCGTTTATCTGATTTCGCGACTCTTAGAACCCTGGAGGGAAATTGAAGAACAAGTATGCACTCGGGCTGGGCCTGAGCGCGCTGGGCCTGGTGGCGGCGGCCTGCGGGTCGAGTTCCGGCACCTCCTCGAACGGCGGCTCCGCTGGCGTCAACTGGTCTACAGCCACGTCCGCCCAGCAAGGCGGGGGCATGAGTGCCCTGGTCGCCGCTGCCAAGAAGGAGGGCCAGCTCAACGTGATCGCCCTTCCTCCGGGCTGGGCCAACTATGGCGAGCTGATCTCCACCTTCGAGAAGAAGTACGGGATCAAGATCAACAGCCAGAACCCCGATGGCTCGTCCGCGGAGGAACTCGCCGCGTTGCAGTCTGAGAAGGGCACCTCCAAGGAGCCCGACGTCGTCGACGTCGGCCCTTCCTTTGCGCTGCTCGGGGCTCAGAAGGGACTCTTCGCTCCCTACAAGGTTCAGGAGTGGAGCCAGATCCCCGCGAACGCCAAGGATCCTTCGGGGAAGTGGTTCTACGACTACGGCGGCTACATCTCCATCGGCTACAACGCCACCGCCTTTGCCTCCAACCCTCCCACTAGCTTTGCCAGCCTGCTTCAGCCGCAGTACAGGGGAGCAGTCGCGCTGAACGGCAATCCCACCAGTGCAGGCGCGGCCTTCGGCGCAGTGTACGCCGCGGCACTGGCCAACGGGGGAAGCTTCTCGAATATCCAGCCCGGCCTGAACTATTTCAAGAGGCTTGCCCAGAACGGCAACTACGTGCCGGTGCAAAGCTCCCCGGCGGTGATCGAGAGTGGCCAGATCAAGGTCAACATCGACTGGGATTACTTGAACTCCGCTTACGCCGCAGCGGTCAAGGGCAGGGTCAACTGGAAGGTCTTCGTCCCCGCCAACGCAAAGTACGCATCGTACTACGCCCAGGCAATCTCGGCGAACGCCCCCGACCCGGCCGCAGCCCGGCTCTGGGAGGAGTTCCTCTACTCGGCCCAAGGACAGAATCTGTGGCTCAAGGGCTTCGCACGGCCGATCCTGCTTCCGGCCATGCAGGCTGCGGGCACGGTCAACCAGACCTACCTGTCCTTGCTGCCCACGGTGAGCGGGAACCCGACCTTCCCCACCACCGCCCAGCTTGCCCAGGCGCAACAGCTGGTGGCCCAGCAATGGCCCACCATCTCCGGCTAGTGGCCGCTGTCGCCAACCGGGAGTAATCCTTTGGCAATATCAGACGAGCTTCGAAGTGATTCGGGCACGGTGCCCGGCGGGGACGGCGACGCCCCCGCCGGCAGCATGCGGCCCAGACGTTCTCGGCGCCGAGGACGTTGGCACACCAGCATCGGAGCCCTGCCTTTTCTCGTGTATGTTGCGCTTTTCCTGCTGGTTCCAGCGGTGTCAGTCGTCGCAACCGCCTTCAAGAACGGCAACGGCCAGTTCACCATGGCCAATTTCGATGAAGCGGTGCACGGCGTCTACCTGCAGAGCTTCATCGCATCGATAAAGCTCTCCTTCGCCTCGGCACTCATCGCAGCAGTGGTCGGCCTGCTCGCGGCTCTCGCCGTGAGTGCCACCGAGAACCGCATTGTCCGGTCGCTGGTTGCCGCCGGTTCCGGGGTGTTCGCCAACACCGGCGGCGTACCGCTCGCCTTCTCGTTCATCGCCACGGTGGGCAACTTCGGCGTGGTCACCAAGTTGCTGTCCTCAGCCGGCTTCGACCTCTACTCGCACGGCTTTTCGCTCTACTCTGTCATGGGACTGACCATCGTCTATCAGTACTTCCTGATACCGCTGATGATTCTGATCATGATTCCGCCCATCCAAGCACTGCGCAAGGAGTGGATCGACGCCTCGGCTTCGCTCGGCGCCAACCGCTTCCAATTCTGGCGTTGGGTGGGGATACCGCTCCTCACTCCGCCAATACTGGCCGCGTTCATCGTGCTATTCACTGACGCGTTTGCTGCCTACGCGACAGCCGAAGCCCTGACGTCAGGCACCATCCCACTGGTCCCGATCCAGCTAGGCTCCCTGATTTCGGGCAACGTGCTGGCCGGCCAAACCAACCTCGGCGACGCGCTCGGAGCCGGAATGATCGTCGTCGTGCTGGTGGCGGCGCTTCTCTACGCATACGTGCAACGAAAGGCTTCCAAGTGGCTACGGTAACCCCTGACCTGCAGCGCGCCGGCGGCGGAGGCTCCAACGTCCTGCGCCTGGGCAAGCCGTTTCGCTACAGCGTTCTCACCCTGGTCGGTGCCTTCTTCATCATCCCCATCCTCGCCTCGGCGCGCTTCTCGTTCCTGGGCAACAACAACAGCTTCACCTTCAGTGCCTACACGCAGCTGTTCGGCACACCACAGTTCTGGAGCACCTTGTGGCTGTCGGTAAAGGTGGGTGTGGGCACCGTCGCACTCACCTTGGCGCTGTTGATCCCAACCGTCATCTTCGTGCACGTACGCCTACCCCGGCTGCGCCGCCTTTTCGAGTCGGTGTCGCTGCTTCCGCTGGTGATCCCGTCGGTAGTGGTGACGCTTGGGGTTATCACCTCCTTTCGCAACCTGCCTAACATCATCTACGGCACGCCGGTGATCCTGGCGCTCGAGTACGTGGTGCTGGCGCTCCCGTACAGCTATCGAACCTTCGATTCCGCGGTGCAGAGCATCGACTTGAAGACCCTGGTCGATGCCGGACAGTCGCTAGGGGCGGGGTGGATCAAGCTTCTGCGCTTCGCCATCCTTCCGAACCTCCGTTCAGGGCTTTTGGGTGCCTCCATCCTGACCTTCGCGTTCTGCCTCGGCGAGTTCGCGGTGGCCTCACTGCTCAGCTTCACAACCTTCCCTGTCTTCCTGGTACAAGTCGGCAGGCTCGAAGCAAGCCAGGCGGTGGCACTTTCCTTAATAGCCCTGATCTTCACCTGGATTCCCCTGGCCCTGGTGATGATTGTCTTCTCCCAGCGGCGCGGTGGCCGCCGCGGGGCGGGCGTCGAGGCGGCGATCGAGTCGGCCGTGGCGGAATGAAGGGCAGGGTGCGCGTCAGACTTGGAAACCTCCATGCCTAGTGCAGAGAAAGAGTTGACCATACAATGAGTGAAACCAAGGAAGCGGCGATAGACCTGGGGCGCGGGGGTGTGGAGGTGGAGCTTCGTGGCCTATCTCGCTACTTCAAGGAGACAACCGCCCTCAAGTCCCTCAGCATGCGAGCCCAGCCGGGTGAGCTGGTCGTCCTGCTCGGTCCCTCGGGTTGTGGCAAGACCACCGCACTGCGCATGCTGGCCGGGCTCGACGCCCCCGATGAGGGCAACATCCTGATCGGTGGGAAGGACGTAACCTCGCTGCCCGCTGCAAAGCGCAACATCGGGATGGTCTTCCAGAGCTACAGCCTCTTCCCCAACATGACCACGCGCGAAAACGTCGAGTTCGGGCTGCGGGTTCGCGGCCAGAAGGCCAAGGAGCGTTCCGAGCGTTCCAAGGAGATGCTCTCCCTGGTGGGGCTAACCTCGATGGCTGACCGCTTTCCCCATCAGCTGTCCGGCGGCCAGCAACAGCGTGTCGCCCTGGCCCGGGCGCTCGCCATCAAGCCGCAGCTCCTGTTGCTTGACGAGCCCCTCTCCGCCTTGGATGCCAAAGTGCGCGCGCAGCTAAGGGAGGAGATCCGCCGCATCCAGCTCGAGCTGGGCATCACCACCTTCTTTGTAACCCATGACCAGGAGGAGGCCCTGGCCCTGGCGGACAGGATCGCGGTGATGCACCAGGGGCGCCTGGAGCAGCTGGACACCCCTCTGGCGGTGTACTCCAGCCCGGCAACGGAGTTCGTGGCCGAGTTCGTCGGCACCGTGAACCGCCTGCGTGGTGTTGTGGTGGATACAGGAACCGTCGACGTCGAGATGGTGGGCAAAGTCGCCTACCGAAGTGGCCCGGCGCTAAGCCCGGGGACACGGGTGCAGGTGCTGATCCGGCCTGAATCGCTGGGAGTCACCCCTGCCTCCCAGGAGGGGTCCGAGGTGCTGTCCAGGAGCTTCCTGGGCGCGTCGACGAAACTGTCGGTTCGCAACCCGAGCGGCGATGCGATCGTAGTCGAGGTCTCGGTTGCGGAGGCGGCGGGCGTGGCCGACAGCGCAGCCGTACAGCTCTTCGCCAGGGGCGAAGCACTGCTGGTGCGGCCCGCTCTCCCCTAGCCGGCGAGAAGCGAGTCGAGGTAGGCTCCCACTACCGCACGCGCGGATTCGCCATCTTGCTCGGACAACGCCATCTCGGCCGCCCTGCGGCACTGGGCATACGTGTACAGGGAAAGCTCGGCCCGGACCTCGGCCAAACTCACCGGCGCCATCGAAAGGCTGGTGACACCCATCCCGGCAAAGACCACCGCCAGCTGCGGATCGCTTGCCGCCTCGCCGCAGACCCCCACGGGTTTGTCTGCCCGCCTCCCGGCGGCGGCAGTTAACCGCACCAGCTCCAAAAGGGCCGGCTGCCATGGGTCCAGCAACTCCGGAATGGCACCGGTCTCCCTATCCATGGCATATGTGTACTGCGACAAATCGTTGGTACCGATCGAGAGAAAGTCCGCCGTCCTCAGGAGATGGTCGGCGCGAAGCGCGGCGGCCGGAACCTCGACCATCGCGCCCGCCAGGGGTAGCCCCAGCTCGTGAGCACGCTTGGCAAACTCAGCGGCTTCGGCGGGAGTGGCAACCATGGGGGCCATCACCCAGACGTCCGTGCCGCTGCCCATTGCCGCGCGCGAAATCGCCCTCAGCTGGTCCTCCAGCAGGTCCGGGAGGTAGCGCGCCGTCCGGTAGCCGCGCATGCCGAGGGCTGGGTTGGGCTCATCGGCCATGCGGGCAAAGGCAAGCGGCTTGTCAGCACCGGCATCGAGGGTCCGGACAACCACCTTTCGACCACTGAAACTTTCGAATAGGCGGCGGTAGGTTCCGCGCTGTTCCTGGACGCCGGGGGCGCTGGAGCGATCCAGAAAAAGAAACTCGGTGCGGAAGAGACCAACGCCTTCGCAATCCGCGTGGCCGGCCCTCTCGATGTCCGCCGAGGTTCCGACGTTGACGAGAAGCTGGATTCGAGAGCCGTCGGCGAGCCGGCCCGGGCCGGAGTACTCCGTAACCGCCGCGCGTCGCCTGGCAAGCCTCCCCACCCGATCGGAGACCTCCTCCTCGGTGGGCTCGGTGACCACGGCACCGCTCATCCCGTCCACCAGCATCCTTGCGCCGTCCTCGACGGCGAATGCCCCCTTGCAGGCAACCACGGCAGGGATTCCGAGAGACTTGGCGATGATCGCGGTGTGGCTGGTCGGGCCGCCTTGCTCGGTCACTATCGCCAGCACGCTGGATGCATCCAGGGTGGCGGTGTCGGCAGGCGCCAGATCCTGGGCCAGCAGGACGAAAGGCTCATCGCGAATGGGCAGTCCCGGCATCGGCAGTCCCAGCAGTACCGAGATCACCCGGTTCCCAATGTCGTCCAGGTCGGCCGCCCTCTCGGCCAGGTACCCTCCGATGGAGAGCAGCTGCTCCCGGAAGGCCGCCAGGGCGTCCTTCACCGCCGTCGGCGCGGCCTCGCCGTCGCGGATCTTGCCGAAGATGCTTGCGGCCAGAACCGGATCCGCCGCCATGGCGGCCTGGGCCGCCAGGACATCGACCGCCACCGAGGCGGCGTGCGCGCTGCGTTCGCCGAGCTCATCGCGGACCCTGCTCAACGCCTGGCGCGTCCGCTGCACCTCGGTCTCGGGGTCTCCATCAGGTGCCAGGCCTGCCGGAAGCACCGGCGGTGGTGAGAGCTTGGCCACCCGTCCGACGACCACGCCCGGGCTAACACCGATTCCCTTCAAGTGCACCGCCGGCCCACCCACGGCCCTACGCCTCCGCCTGGTCGTGGTTGGTCTCGAGCACACTGGCCACCGAGGCCAGCGCCTCCTCGGCGCCGGGCCCTTCGGCTGTGAGTATCAGTTCGTCGCCGCATCGGGCATCCAGCGTCAGCACCGAGAGGATGCTGCGTGCATCCACCGGCTCGCCACCCGGCTTACAAATCGAGATCGGCACCGGCGCGGCGGCGGCAGCGGCCGCAAACAGGGCCGCCGGGCGCGCATGCAGGCCCACAGTTGATCCGACTATGGCATGGATCTCAGGCATTGGCAACCTCCAGGAGGCTGACGACGGGGACGGGCGTAGGGGTGCTGCGGCGCAGCGACTTGAGCGCGATGACAAAGGCGCAGCCCACCAGGGTGCCCGCGGCAATTGCCAGGATCCAGAGGGGCCAGTGACCGAGGAGTCCGACCACCCAGATGCCTCCGTGGGGCGCGGGAGAGCTTGCGGAGAAGGCCATCGAAAGTGCACCGGTTACGGCGCTTCCCGCCATGATCGAGGGGATGACCCTGAGGGGATCAGCTGCGGCGAAAGGTATCGCACCTTCGGTGATGAAGGATGCGCCAAGCAGCCAGGCCGCCTCCCCCGCCTTGCGCTCCGCGTCGCTGAAGAGGCCGCGCCTAACCACGGTGGCCAGCGCCAGCGCGAGAGGCGGGACCATTCCGGCGGCCATCACCGCCGCCATGACCTTCTGGCCTCCGATGCCTCCCGAGGCCAGGCCTGCAACGGCGAAGGTGTAGGCGACCTTGTTGACCGGCCCGCCCATGTCGAAGGCCATCATCAGTCCGAGCAGCGCTCCCAGCCCGATTGCGTTTGCGCCCGAGAGGCCGTTCAGCCAGTTGGTGATCTCGGTCATCACGAAGGAGACCGGATTGCCGATCACCAGCAGCATCAGCACGCCTACGACGGTTGCCGAGATGAGCGGCACCACCACGATCGGCATCATGCCGGAGATGACCCGTGGCACCGGCACCTTGAGAATCAGCCTGACAGTGGCGCCGGCCAGCAAACCGGCGATAATCCCACCCAGGAAGCCGGCATGGACGTCAACCGCGATCAGACCGCCAATGACACCGGGCACCAGTCCCTGCCGATCGGCCATCCCGTAGGCGATGAAGCCGGCCAGGATGGGGACCAGCATCGAGAAGGCGATTCCTCCGATTTCGAATAGCACGCCCCCAATTCCTGCCGTGTGATAAATGGCCGTGATCGAGGAGGCGCCGGCGTAGTGGACGCCGTGGAAGACCCCGCCGTTGACGGCCATCGCCACCTGCGGACCTGCGATAATGAATGAGACGGCTATCAGGATTCCACCGGCAGCAACGAATGGGATCATGTAGCTGACACCCGTCATCAGCCATTGGCGCAGCCTGGTCCCGAACCCGGCTGCGGCAACTGGCGTGACGGGCGGCGTGGCGCTCTTAGGGGCGGGTTCGGCGGACCCGGAACTCGCCAGTTTGGACCTTGCCTCTTCGAGCACCGCCGCTGCCGAGTTAATGGCGGTCGAGACCGCCACCTCCACGATCGGCTTTCCGCCGAAGCGCTCCCGCTCCCTCACTTCCACGTCCGCGGCGAGCACGACCACGTCCGCGGCGGCTATGGCTTCCGGCGCGAGCTTGGTCATGCCCGCAGCCCCCTGCGTCTCGACCTCTATGGTGTCACCCGCGGCACGCGCGGCCTCCTCCAGGGCCTCCGCGGCCATGTAGGTGTGCGCGATGCCGGTCGGGCACGATGTCACGGCGACAATTCTCACTTCTTCCCCCTGTCCCTTCTCCCTCTAGGAGGGTTGATATTTGCCTGGCCAATTCGCTTCTCTAGACACGCCCCCTAGCCGCCCACCTCCCGATTGATTAGTTCGGCCACCTCGGTCGGGCTCGCCAGGCTTCTCAGCGACTCCAGGAAAGAGCCGTGAACCAGCCGGCGCGCCAGCGAGGCAAGGATGGTCATGTGCTCGGCGCCGCCCTCGGCCGGCGCCGCAATCAGGAAAATGAGATCCGCCGGGCCGTCGCCGGCTCCGAAATCCACACGGATATGACTGCGTCCGAAGGCCAGAGAGGGAGCGGTTACAGCAGAGGACCGCGCATGCGGGATGCCAATCCCTCCTTCCAATCCCGTCGGCATGACCTGCTCCCTTGCCCGAACGTCGGCCAGGAACTGCTCAATGTCGGTCACTCTTCCTGCCAGTGCCAGCCGTTCCGCCAGGACATGCACCGCCGAATCCTTGTCCCGTGCCTGCAGGTCCAACACCACCATCGACTCGTCGATTAACTCCGGCACCTCAGCCCTCCTTCAACTTTCGTGATTTCTCCGGCTCGTAGCTCACTGCGACCAGAGAGCGCTCGATCTGATCCGATCGCGGCATCTGCGAACCAGGGAGTGAGATCTTTGCCACCGCCCAGGCGATTCCCTCCGCCAACGCCGATGGTCCCCTGCCGCCCGCGGCAAGAAAGCCCGCGAGCAAGGCATCGCCCGCGCCGACATTGGAAACGACTTCGGACACCGGGGCTTCGGCATGCCAGAATCGTCCGTCCTCCACCAGTACGGCGCCATCGGCGCCCAGGCTGGCTAGCACGGCGCCGCTGCCGCCACGATGCAGCGCCAGTGCCGCATCGATGGCGTCGCCAAGGGTGGCGATCTCGCCGGAAACGGCCTCCTCCAGCTCGTGCCGATTGGGCTTGATCAGGTCGACTCCGCCGTTCACCGCCCTGGTGAGGGGCTCTCCTGAGGTGTCCACCGCGACCTTTGAGCCATTTTCGTGTGCCAACCGCGCCACCTGGTGATAGAGATCTGGGTCCTGTCCGGGAGGGAGCGAGCCCGAGGCGCAGATCCACGCCGCTCCACGAGCGGAATCGGACACCGCCGCAAGGAGCGAGGCGACCTCCGCGGCCGTGATCCTCGGGCCGGGCTCATTGAGATGGGTTATAACCCCCTCCGGCTCCAGGATGGAAATATTCTGGCGGATCCTGCCGGCGATTGGAACCACCCGGCAGGGTACGTGCGCAGCCTCGAGCAGGTGTATGAAGTCAAGGTCGTCCTTGCCGCAGGGAAAGATGGCCAACGTCGATAGGCCGGCGGAGGCAAGCACGCGCGCGACGTTCACCCCCTTGCCCCCCGGGTCGAGACGCAACCTGTTGGCGCGCACCACGCCTCCCCGTACCAGCGAATCCACCTCCAGGGTGCGATCCAAGGACGGATTGGGGGTAAAGGTCGCGATCACGCGATCACCACCTTCGGGCCGACGGCTTCGACTTCCGCGACGAGGTCGTGAGGAGCCCCGCCATCGGTGATGATGACATCCACGGCGTCCAGTGAAGCGAACGTGGCGAACTTCTGCTCGCCCCACTTGCTATGGTCGGCGAGCACCACCACCGTCTCGGCACTGGCGATCATCGCCCTTTTCACCGCGGCCTCCGCGGTGTCAGCCGTGGAGAGTCCCCGTGCCAGGTTGATCCCGTTGGTCCCGATAAAGGCCACATTCACGTTGACCTCGGAAAGGGAATGCACCGCCCACGCGTCGACCGCCGCCATCGTCTTGGAACGGATGCGCCCTCCAACGCAATACAGCTGATAGTTCTCCCGCATTCCTAATTCGTGGGCGATCGGTACGGAGTTGGTGACGACCGTAAGCTCCTCCGTTGGTGAGAGGGCCCTTGCCAGGCGCGCCGTGGTCGACCCAGCGTCGAGCAGGATGGAACCGCCTGCCGGAACGTATGCCAGGGCTCTATGCGCAATGGCATCCTTCTCCTCCGCAAGGAGGATGTCGCGCGAACTCAACTCCTGCTCGAAGCGGAGTCTCTCGATGGGGATGGCGCCACCATGGGCGCGCCTCAATAGCCCGGCGTCCTCCAGCGCGCTCAGGTCACGGCGAATGGTCTCAGGTGTCACCTCGAGTTCACTAGCAAGGGAGGCGACATCCACGCGGCCGTTGGCCCTCACGCGATCCACGATCCACTGACGTCGTTCGGCTGCGTACACCTCAGTCGTCCCCTTGTGTTGTCCGTTTCGGCCCGTTTTCTAGATGATACGTTTGTTTCCCTGTGTTTGCAAGCCATTTACAGGACTTTTCAAAAGTAACCAACACCTACCGGTGGACCTGGGTCAGACAGCGCCGCAGACTCCGTTGCTTAGTATGGAGAAATGACCCAAGTCGACGAATTGCAGCAGACTCAGCAATCCCAGGTCGACATCGAGGAACGGGATCGCATGGCGCACATCGTGCTGCCGGCTTCGGCGGTCACCGAGGCGATCATCACCGGCAAGCCGTGCACCGCTCTATGTGGCAAGACCTGGGTACCCTCGCGCGATCCCAAGAAGTATCCGCTCTGTGCCACCTGCCGCGAAGTAGCGGAGTCCATGGGGTGGAAGATCCCGGCCACCTGAGCCAAAGGGGCGAAACGCAAGAAACAGCAGAACCCCGCCTGCGAGGCGGGGTTCTGCTGTATTGACCCGGGTAAAGGGTCCGGCGGCGTGGTTCCGGCAGCTAGCCGCCCGGACCTACGGTACGGAAACCGGAGGGACCGAGGTGGGAACGCCGGTTACCGGGGGCTTGGATCCTACCGTCGCGCCACCGCTGACGGATACGGTCCCTTGGGCGCTGAGCGAACCATGGGTGCCGCCGTTGCCGCCTTTGGCATTACCGCTACCGCCGGCATTACCGCTGCCGCCGGCATTACCGCTGCCGCCGGCATTCGCATGGGTATCCGCATTGGCATTGGCGTTGGCCGAGGAGTTCGCGGACTGGGAACCCGGCTTGTGCGCACCCAGGTACGTGGTGCAGAAACTTGTCACGCTGGTGTTCTGGCTGGCGGCAAGCTTGGCCAGGTTCTGGAAGTTGGTCGATGCGAGCGCCCCGGTGAGAGTGGTCGAACTGCCAACGCCGGTGGTGGTGGTGCTCCCGCGAGTAATCGCCATGTAGGCGGTGCACTCGCCGAAGAGGTTGGCACCGCTCGCCATGCCCTGGCTTTCGCCCGCGAACGCAGTGGTCGCCGTAGAGTCTGGCGCCGCGGTCGTCGAGGTCGTGCTGTCTGTCGTGGAGGTGACGCTGTCGTTGGTCTGGGCCGCGTTCGATGTCAAGGCGCCATGCGCATTGCTATGGAACGAAACCGGGACGACCCCGGTAAGCGCTGCGGCGGCACCGCCAGTCAGAGCTATCGCGGCGGCGGCCGCCGCGGCCTTTGCTGTCAGTAGCTTGGAGAGCACTTTGCCTCTTCCTCCTGTTGGTATGGCGCCGCCCTGCGCCGCACGGAAGGCCTGGACCACGTGGTGTGCACCAGTCGTTTCCGTATACGACGCCGGGGCGTTGGCGCGGTCGATCAGCGATTTCACTTTGGCAAGTTCCTCGGGAAAGGCACCTGCGGGCGCCTTCCCGGAAAGGAGAGCTTCGATGATCTCTTGGCTGATCGGATCCATCGTCATCACCTACCGACACCGCCAACGCCGGCGATCGCGTTACATACCATGTTGAAACTTCTCGGCAAGCCGCTTTATCGCCCGATGCTGGATCACGCGAACCGTACCCTCAGGCTTGCCGACGATGTGGGAGACCTCTTCGGCGCTGAGACCGGCCACCACGCGTAAAAGAAGCACCTCCGCCTGCTCGGAGGTCAAGCCCGAGATGAGCGCGCGTACCGCCTCGTCCACCTCGAGCTGCATTCCCATCTGCGCTGACTCAGCAACGAACGGATCCAGCTCTTCCATGCTCTCCACGTGCTTCAGCCGCGGACGACGGCCAAGGCGCCGCAGGTGGTCGATACTCCGGCGGCGGGCGGTGGCAAACAGCCAGGCCCGGAAATCCCTGTCGTCGCCTTGGAAAGTCGCGAGGCCCTTTGCCACCGACACCCACACCTCGGCGGCCAAGTCCTCGGCCGCCGAAGGGATGCGACCCTTCAGGAAACGGAGCAATGCGGGATTGAAGAGCCGGTAAAGGTCGGTGATCGCGTCCTCGTCGCCTTTGCAGGCGCGTTCGACCGTGCGGGTAAGTTCCGCCGAACTCTCGTAACGCCCCTGTTCAAGGTGAGTCGCTACACGATCCGGAGCACCCGGAGCCGCGTTGGGGGTCTCGGCGCGGAATCGCACACGAACGACCTGGCGCTCATCGTCAAGGGAGAACGGCTCGCCACCTGCCATGATCCGTCCCATACTAGCCCGCCGTCCCAAACCTCAGCGGAGTGCCGCTTGGCCACACACCACGGTAGGTCGTCGACTCCACTCCCTAAACATCGGCCTCGCTCCGACCACCCTGAAGCCCCCCACTCATTCCCAGTCCGCAACCAGGGATGCGATGGTCTCGGGAGAAAGCTCGACCGCGTAGGGGTAGCGATGATGGATCGAGCGGATCTCCACCCTTTTCGCCCGGCGCATCGCCGCTGCGGCATCCTCCGGAAGGTTGAAGCGGATGTAGTGCACGGACGCGGTCACGTCGGCGCGGGTTAGCTGCTCCAAGTGAGACTGCTCCACCTCGCAGGGAACCGCGACGTCCCCTTCAGGGGAGTCGATGACCGCCTCGAGCGATTGCTCGATGCCCACCAGCTTGGGCAGCCACTCCATCAGCTGGTCCTTGGTGGTCAGCTCTAGGAAGAGGGTCGCGGAAAGCTGGCCCGGCCCGGGAATGAGCGGGTTGTACACGTCCAGCTCCTCCTGGATTTGGGCGTCGCTCGTCATCTTCTCGGCCCGAGCCATCTCCTGGATCTGGAAGCGCACGGTTTCCCGGTTCTCGAAGGTGAGGGAGATGATGGGGCCCAGGTTCACGCGCCGGACCTGCTTGAGCGCGATTACGCGCCGCCGGAAGGACTCACGTTCGCGCTCATATTCGCGCAGGTCGACGATGTCATTCAGAGTCAATATGGAAGTCACGGTGTTCTCGTTCCTAGCTCGTCAGGAGAAGTCGAGCCCGTAGGCGCGGGCCATGGTCACCATCGGATGGTCCACCCGGCGCGAGGTCTCCTCGGTGATCGCGGTGTTGGCAAGATGGCAATCCCCGGTCAGTTGAGCGGCCGGTCTCTTGTCGAGGGCCTTTGCCAGGCCGTTCGAAACGGTCTTGGCCAGACGGTAGTTCTTGGCACGGTATCCCCAGGTGCCGTCGATTCCCGAGCACTTGGCCACCACCGAAACCTTTGCCCCGGTCAGCTTCATCAGGTCACGGCTCTTCAGCCCGACGTTCTGGGCCTGCAGGTGGCAGGGAGCGTGGTACACGATCTCTGCCGGCACTTCGCCCTGGAAGTCGGTGGCGAAGGCCCCCTTGTCGCTGCGGTAAAGGTTGAAAAGGTATTCGGAGGTGTCGTAGGTGGCTGCCGCAACCTCCTCGGCCGCCCGTGTGCCCAGGTAGAGCGGGTAGTCCTTCTTGATGACGTAAGCGCAGGTCGGCTGGGGCACCACTATTTGGCGTCCCGCTCTGACCTCTGCTGCAAGCACCTTGACATTATGGGCCGCGGCCTGCTTGAACTTGTCGACCTCGCCGGCGTGAAGCCACGGGGCACCGCAGCACCTCGCCCCGGTCGGAAGCGAGCAGGAGACCCCGTTGTGCTCGTAGACGGCGACCGCCGCCTTGCCGATCTCCGGAGCCATGTACTCGACGTTGCAGGTAGCAAAGAGGGCGACGGACGCCCGGCGGTTGCGCACGAAGGGGCGCTGGCGTCGCTTGAACCAGGTGGAGAAGCGCGTACGCGCATACGGCGGCAACACTCGCTGGGAAGCGATCCCCAGAGTCGCCTCCATCGCCTTGCGGGAGGAGCTGTTGGCCACGTCGATCATCTTGTTGGCGACCGGCGAGAGCATCACCGAGGCCGTCCCGATCAGGTCGGTGCGCCCCATTACCTCGTCGGAAAGGCGCTCTGCGATGGGCGCTCCACCTTCGCGCTTGCGTATCGTCTTGGCGCGGAGCATCAAGCGGGGGAAATCGAGTTGCCATTCGTGCGGCGGAACATAAGGGCACTTCACGTAGCACAGCTTGCATTGGTAGCACTCGTCCACCACCTCGTCCTGCTGGGCACGGGAAAGAGCATCTACATCCCCGTCGTGCGAATCGATGCTGTCGAACAAGGTCGGGAAGGACGGGCAAAGGGATATGCAGAGTCGGCAGCCGTGGCAGAGGTCGAACACGCGGGTTAGCTCCTGCCGGAAGTCGAACTCGTCAAAGTATTTGGCGTCCGCCGGGTTGTAGGTGACCGTCATCTCATCTCCTGGAACGGGAGAGGCCGGGAGGGCTCCAGCCCAGCCCGGCCCCGCGCTTTCGTCCGCGCGGACCGCGCGGAGTGCAATGGGTCAGGCGATCGACTCCAGCCCCTGGGTGAAGCGCCCTGCGTGGCTCTTCTCGGCACGGGCAAGGGTCTCGAACCACTGTGCGATCTCGTCGAATCCCTCGTCCCGGGCAGTGCGGGCAAAGCCAGGGTACATCTCGGTGTACTCGTAGGTCTCACCCTCGATGGCGGACTTCAGGTTCTCATCGGTGGGACCCACCGGCACGCCGGTCACGGGGTCTCCGACGCCGTCGGCGAGGAAGTCGAAATGGCCGAAAGCGTGGCCGGTCTCACCCTCGGCAACCGAGCGGAAGAGCGCGGCGACATCCGGGTATCCCTCGACATCGGCCTTCTGGGCGAAATACAGGTAACGACGGTTGGCCTGGGATTCACCCGCGAAAGCCTCCTTGAGGTTCTCGGCCGTCTTGGTTCCCTTCAATTCAGGCATTTTTGTCTCCTCTTGAGCGCGCACGCTGACTGCCTTGCCGCTGATCGGTTTGGGATTCGGCCCTGGGGCCACCATGGGCTTGGACTTCCTGGCAGCTTGAACATATTCCGCGCACGGTTAGCTCGACAGACTCTACCGCGAAGCCGGGGCCGTACGAAAGGAATTCCCGGAAGTCGGGCACCGCCAGTTCCACATCCTCGATCCTCTTGCAACGGGTGCACAGAAGATGATGATGCGCCATGTCGTTGGGGTCGAAGCGAGTTGCACCCATACCAAGGTCGAGTGCCTGCAGCTCCCCCATCTCGACCAGCTCGGCCAAGGTCTGATAGACGGTCTTGAGCGAGACGGTGGGCATCTCGGCGCTGAGGCGCGCATAGACGGCCTCCGCGCTCGGATGGGCGGAGTTCCCGTGCAGGATGTGGAAGATCCTCTCCCGCTGGGGGGTTACCTTCTTGCCGTTCGACCTAAACAATTCCACCAGCTCGGCTGGAGCTTTCATATTTCCAATATCCCGTTACCAATCAACAACCGTTCACTACAACTAATCGTTGTAGGAACATCTGCCATTCTATGGGGCTTTCCGTGCATTCGGCCGCCCCCGGCGCCATCCTGCCTGCTAGCTGCCCATTCCACAGCCATTAGGGTTTACGGTGCGGTTCTGGAAGGAGAATGCGTGGCCCTACTCCCCGAGTCGAGAGCAGCCGATCTAGAGCGCCTGCGCAACGAGGAGTTCGACGTGGTGGTGATCGGCGGCGGCATAACCGGTGCCGGTGCTCTGCTCGAAGCCGTGACCCGCGGCTATCGGGCGGCCCTGGTGGAAGCCGGCGACTTCGCCTCCCGCACCTCCAGCGCCTCCTCGAAGCTGATACACGGGGGCCTCCGATACCTGGCCCAAGGCGAGATCAGACTGGTCTACGAGAACCTCGCGGAACGCTCCATCCTGATGCGGGCCGCTCCCAGCCTGGTCGCGCCGCTGGAGTTCGTGATACCACTCCCCCGCCGCAACGGCCCGCTGGATTTCTCCTACGCGGCCACCTACTCGATGGCTCTGTGGGGTTACGACCTCACCGGCGGCTTTCGCATCCATCGCCGCCATCGCAGGATCAGTGCCGCCGACGCGAAGTCGATGCTCCCCTCGCTGGACGCCTCCAAGGTGGCCTCGGCATTTGTCTATCCCGATGCGTGGTGCGACGATGTGCGCCTGGTCCTGGCGGTGATCGCCGCCGCGCGCAAGGCAGGTGCCGTCGCGGCCAACTACCTCCCGGTCGAGTCTCTCCTGGACGGCGCTGACGGCAAGGTGAGGGTCGTCGCCGTAAGAGGCGCGTACGCGGGCGATGAAGCATCCGTTCGCGGGGGTTTCGAAATCCGGGCACGCGCGGTGATCAACGCCACCGGAACCGCGGCCGGCAAATTCCTGGACGGGACTTCGCTCGCCATCCGCCCGGCAAAGGGGGTGCACATAGCGCTGCCCCAGTCTGCGCTTCCGGCCAAGACGGCCGCGGTGCTGCCTGTGCCCGGGGACGACCGAACCATCTTCGTGCTGCCCTGGAATGACTACACCTACGTGGGCACGACCGACACCGACCTTGGCGACGAGCAGGTCGCCACCACCGAGAAGGACATCGCCTACCTTCTTGAGGCTGCCAGCGCCAGCATGGTCGAGCCGCTCCGGCGGGAGCAGGTTTCCGGCGCCTGGGTGGGTGTGCGTCCCCTGGTCGCCGACGTCGATCCGTCCAAGCCGGCCCGGGAGCGAACCAAGGATCTCTCGCGTCGCCATCGCGTGATCACCAGCGACCGTGGGGTGATATCGGTGATCGGAGGGAAGCTGACAACCTTCCGAAAGATGGGTGCCGACGCAATCGACGCCCTCGACCGGTTGACCGGGTGCAGGACCACCAGTGTCAGCTCCAAAGTTTCCCTGGATGTCAATCCAGGCGCCTCTGCCGCCTCGCGGCAAGAGGCGACCCTCTTCGCCCGTTACGGCTCGGCGGCCGCATCGATACGCGAGTTCATGGAGTCAACGGACCAGGAGAAGATCTCCGGCAGCTGGCGCCTCTCGGCGGGCGAGACCGACTACTTCGTCGCCAGGGAGGACGCCCTGACCGTCAGCGATGTGCTGCTACGCAGGTTGCGGGTGGGAATCCTGGACGCAAATGCAGCGCTTGACCTTGCCCCCATGGTCGCCTCCCGGCTGGCCCAGCGCCTTGGACTCTCGCAGGAGGAATCCGATCAATCCCTGGCCGGGTTCCGGGCGGACCTGGAGCGTGAGCTTCCAGGCTCGTCGGCCTTGCAGGGTGGACGCTAACATTTTCCCGTCGGCGAAAGGGTCGCGATGCCTGAGCGCTTGGTTCTCTGCATAGACCTAGGTTCTTCCAGCGTCCGTGGCTCGCTGGTTGACGAGCAGCTCTTAATTGGAGCGGCTTGGAGTGCGCCACTTCCCGCCCGCACACCCGTACCCAATTTCGTGGACTACGACGCCATTGCGGTCGCCGCCGCGCTCGAGCAGGTCTGCGATGCCGCACTGGCGGAGGCTCGACCCGCGGCAATCGCCATAACCAATCAGCGCGCCACCACGGCCATGTGGAAGTCCGACGGCCAAGCGGTAGGCCCGATACTTTCGTGGATGGACCTGCGGACCGCGCCGATGTGCCTGACCCTGGCCGAAAAGGGCATTTCCATTGCGCCCAACCAGAGCGCAACCAAGGCAGCGTTCCTGGCCAGCCTGGTACCCGAGGACGAGCGCCCGGATCTGCGCTTCGGAACGCTGGACAGCTTCGTCCTCTGGCAGCTCACGGGTGGCCAGGTTCACGCGACCGATCACACCAACGCGGCCATGACCGGCTTCATCCAGACGGTGAGCCTGGCTTGGGATGACCGGGTGCTCGCCGAGCTTGGCCTGCCCCACAGCATCCTTCCCCAGGTGCTTCCAAGCGCCGGTGAGTTCGGGCACGCCCTGGGAGGCATCCCTGTGCTCGGCATGGCGGGCGACCAGCAGGCCTCGCTAATCGGGCTGGGCTGCCTCGCACAAGGGCAGGCCAAGGTGACCTTCGGAACGGGAACCATGCTCGACCAGGCTCTGGGGATCGAACCTCCCCCGGATACAAAGCGCAAACCAAAAGGCACGTTTCCCATAGTCGCCTACAGCCAGGGTGG
This sequence comes from Actinomycetes bacterium, assembly GCA_021786375.1. GTDB lineage: Bacteria > Actinomycetota > Acidimicrobiia > Acidimicrobiales > Acidimicrobiaceae > Acidithrix. Next base: position 43,281 of record JAJYNL010000044.1, on the reverse strand, counting down.
CACGGTCGTATGGGGAAGCGAGGCAATCGCGCTTGCCACCGGGTCTATGATCAACTGGCTGATGGCAACCGGCATAATGCGCTCCCTCGAGGATGCCAACCGTTCCGACCCCGATTTTCGCGCCCACAGCGAGCTTCGGGTCGTGCCCGCCAACGTGGGACTGGGAACGCCGGAATGGGATTTCGGCGCGCGTTCGGTCATCACCGGCCTCGACCTTTCCACCACCTCGGCCGATATCGTGGCCGCCACGCTGGATGCCGTGGCCCAGATCGCCGCAGACCTGGTCGAAGCGACAGTAGCCGACACCGGGCATGAGATCAGCCGCTTGCGCGCAGATGGCGCCATGTGCCGAAACAGCGCATTCGTTCAGATGGTTGCGGATGCCTGCGGCATCGAGGTGGAGCTGTACGAGACCACCGAAGCCTCCACCCAGGGGGCCGCACTGCTGGCACACGCGCAGCTGGCCGGCGCCAACCTCGCGGATTATGCCGGATCCTTGCGCCGATCGCCGACGATCGTATCTCCGCGGACTCCGCGTGACGGGACGACCTGGAAGGCGCGGCGCGAGGCCTGGCGCGAGTCCAAGGATCTTTCCCGGGAATCGATCCCGGAACTAAGCGCAGTCCACTTCTAGACAGTCTTTGGTGCCCGGGGTGCGGGCGCAGGAGGAATTGATGAAGATCGGTATCGTCGGGGGCGGACAGCTTGCCCAGATGATGATCCAGGCAGGAGCCTCTCTGGGGGTCTCCTTCGCCCTCCTTGCGCTGGAGAGTGACGAGTCCGCTACGGCGATCTGCTCCGAAGTCCATCGGGTGCGCGGCTTCGACCGAGAAGAGGTGGCGGCTTTTGTCAACGCCTGCGAATTGGTGACCTTCGACCACGAACTCGTGGATCCGGCCATCCTGAACTCGATACCCGGCGCGGAGGGAAAGGTGTTCCCCTCGGCTCGCACGCTACGAATGAGCGCCAACAAGGCGCGCCAGCGCGAGATGCTCCAGGCCGAAGGAATCCCCTCCCCTGAGTTTGTGGTTGCACTTGATGCTTCACGGCTACGCGAGGCGGTGCGCCGGATCGGCCACCCGGCTGTCGCCAAGGCCGCGCACGGGGGCTATGACGGCAGGGGCGTCTTTTATCTCGACGGTCCAGCAGACCTGGAGTCGCTCCTATCCCGGCTTCCGGATTCCTTCGAGTTGATCGTGGAGCCGAAGCTGAACCTCGAGGCGGAGCTGGCCGTTCTGGTGGCACGATCCCGTTCCGGCGAGGTCGCACTCTATCCCGTTCTTCGGACGGTGCAACTCGACTCGGTGTGCAACGAGGTGTGGGCGCCATCCGAATTCGAGAAGCGCATAGAGGACACCGCCCTCGACTACGGCCGGCGCATCGCCGAGGCGGTTGGCTCCGTCGGGATACTGGCGATCGAGATGTTCCTCGTCAACGGCGAAGTCCTGATTAACGAGCTCGCACCACGGCCGCACAACTCTGGGCACCTTACCATCGAGGGATGCGCGGTGTCCCAGTTCGAGAATCATCTGCGTGCCGTCATGGATCTCCCGCTCGGCCCCACCACCCTGGTGGCGCCCGCGGCCGCCATGGTGAATCTGCTTGGACCGTCCGAACCGGTCGACCTCGTGGCCGGCCTGTCTCCACTGCTGAGGGTGAGTGCAGCCCGTCCTCATCTCTACCACAAGTCCTACCGGCGTGGCCGCAAGTTGGGCCACGTCACGGCACTGGCCGATTCAGTCGACGCTGCGCTGGAAATCGCACGCTGCGCAGGGGCGGCGGCGCTATCCGTGCCGCGGCGCGGCACTTCATCCCGGCCGTCCGCGAACCGGCCGTAGAAATGGAAGGAGAACCGGTGGGCAACGAAGCCGAAAGTGTCCCGGTGGTGATCGCCATGGGTTCAGACAGCGATCTGGGTGTAATGACCAAGGCCAAGGAGGTCCTTGACTCCCTGGGTATCCCCTCCCGGATCAGGATCCTCTCGGCGCATCGCACTCCCGCGGAGATGTTCGAATTCGCCAGGAATGCCCGGGACACCGGTGTGAAGGTGATCATCGCCGGCGCCGGCGGCGCTGCACACCTTCCGGGGATGATCGCGTCTTCCACGACTCTGCCGGTAATCGGTGTGCCCGTAGCTCTCAAGCACCTGGGTGGCTTGGACTCGCTGCTATCGATCGTTCAGATGCCTCGCGGAGTGCCCGTGGCCACTGTCGCCATAGACAATTCGACCAATGCGGGCTACCTCGCGGCGCGCATCCTCAGCCTTGGCGACCCCGTACTGGCCGAACGCCTGGAACGGAGGGCCGCCGACGCTCGCAGCGAATCCCTGGCCAAGGATGCCACCCAGCAGGGATGAAACAAGATCGCCCGCCGCATCCCCCAGGGGCCTTGGCGGGCGATCGCTGATTGCGTGTCAGTTGTCCGAGCTGCCGCTAGAGCTCGAGTCCTTCGACTGCTGGTCGCTGTTGGGCTGGTTGGCATCCTGGGTTGTCGAAGTGACCGAGGTGGTCGAAGTTGTCGACGTTGTCGACGTTGTCGTCGCACAGCTGCCACTTGCGGTCCCCGCGGTCGTGGTGGTTCCCTCGTCTTCATGGTCGCACTCAGTGGAGGTGGATTCATGATCGTCCGAGTAGCTCGTGGTGACTGTCGGATTCGGTGTCACGACGGTGAGCGAGTTCGGCAGCGTGGTTGAAGTGGTTGAAGTGGAGGTGGTGGAGGAGGTGGTGTCAGGACTGGCATCCGTCGTCGATGTGGTGCTCACAGTCCCCGCCGTCGTGGTGGTGACCTGGTCCGTAGAAGGCTGTTCGATCACCTGCTGGACATCGGGAGAGCCGCCGCTTGGCAAGCTTATTCCCACGCTCGCCGCGGTGAGCGACATTAGATGCTGAATGGATCCCGGGAGGGAACCGGTAGCGGCAGCGGCCGCGGTGCTCGTCAGCAGTACTGCCGACGCAGCGGCAACCGCCGTCTTGGCCTTCAGGAACTTCGCGATCATCTCTTCACGCCTTTCGCCGGTAGACAGGTCATCCGGCGCTCTCGCGACCGGATTACGGCGCCCAGCTCCGCCAGAGAGCCGGGCCGTCGTGATGAAGATGTTAACTCAGCGTCTTCGGCCTGTTCGCGGGGTACGCCCAACCTGAGTGAACTCTCATCGGCAGAACATGGCACGTCTCATACGACGCACCGCCGAGCCCCTAGCACCGGTTCGCGGCCGCTATTCTGGGTGGTGGCGTATGGAGTCGTCCGGGTGGCCGCGGGCCGCAAGGCTCGAGGAAGGTCGGGGCTTCACAGGGCAGGGTGCTCACGCGAGGCAGGGCGACCTGACGGAAAGTGCAACAGAAAATACACCGCCCCATTGGGGGTAAGGGTGAAAAGGTGCGGTAAGAGCGCACCAGCGGCGGGGTGACTCGCCGGCTTGGTAAACCCCACCCGAAGCAAGGTCAAATAGGAGTGATCGGCGGCCCGTCGCCAGGCGAAAGCCTGGAAGCTCCTGGTAGACCGCTTAGATGGATGGCCACCGCGGCCCGACGAGGGCCAGACAGAACCCCGCCTACAGGGCGGCTCCGTGCGCCACTCTTCCCTCTTAGCCGGCCCGGGGGCCGTTGGGGAGAAGGAGCCTTCCACACTCTTCGCAGTAGTGCGCATCCGAAGGAAAGCGCTTTATCTGATCGAGAAGAATCGAGGAGATCCTCAGCCTGCACCCTGAGCACGCTTGGCCGACGACATAAGAGACCTTGTCGATGACCTGAGTTGGGACCCGCTCCAGCAAGGTGACAACGTCGGGATCGAGCTGAGCGCGAAGCGCGGCCACATCGATCTGCAACGATTCGTCGACGACCGCTATATCCCGGCGAAGAACCTCGAGAGCCTCCTTGGCCGCAAGCGCCTCCTGCAGCTGCCTCTTCATGTCGATCTCCAGGCCCTCGCGCTGCTTGGTGACCGTTTCGAGCTGGTCGATGACGCCGATCTCCTCCTCGGTGTACTGGTTGACCTTGCTTTCCAGCGCTGCAATCTCAGCCCGCAAGGCAGGCAGGCTCTTGTAGTCATTTCCGCTGGAGTGGTCGAGGCGGTCGCGGGAAGTGCGCAGTTGAAATTCGTAGGCGTCAAGCTCGCGTTCGAGTGACTCGCGCTCCTCCTCCAGGGTGCGGGCCTCCTCCGAGAGCGCCTCGAGCTTAAGCTTGGTACGCTTGTACTCTTGGGCACGATCCCGGTAGTCCGATGCCTCCGGACCTTGGGAGACACGGAGGTTGTTACGGTGCGCCTTGGTTGACAGCTCGGAAATGGCAAGCAGAAGCTCTATCTGGCGCTCCGAGAGCGAAATGCCCTTAGCGGACATCGGCATCGACCCGCTTTGAACTCATCGTCTTCCACCCTAACGGAAACCAAGCCCGTCGACAACCAGGCGGCTCTTGGAAAGGTGGAACCTACGGCGGTGATGTCACCGTCGTCGCTGCCGCTCCGGCGGTTGTGGTCGGAGCCGGCGGCGGGGTTGTAGTCGATCCCGCCGTGGTTGTCGAAGTTGAAGTCGGTGCCGTGGTTGTCGAAGTTGAAGTCGGTGCCGTGGTTGTCGAAGTTGAAGTCGGTGCCGCGATCGAGCCAGGCGCATCGATGGGAACGATGAACTTGGAGGGTGGGATCCAGGCGGGGTTGACCGGCGGGAAGGCAACCACCGGCTGGCCCGCCAATGCCTGGCTCATATAGGCATGCCAGATCTCCGCAGGATAGGTGCCTCCGTAAACAGGTATTCCACCCACGTCGTACATGGGGACCGACCCCGCCGGGTCGCCCATCCACACGGTTGTCACCATCTGCGGAGTGAACCCGTCGAACCAGCCGTCGGTGAACTGGTCCGTGGTGCCGGTCTTGCCGGCAGCGGGCCGCCCGGGCAGTGCGGCGGCGGTGCCGGTGCCTCGGATGATCACCTGGCGGAGGATGGCGTCCTCGACGGCCACCACCCTGGGCGGAAGGACCTGGCGTGACGGCACGGCCGAACTGTAGACCTTTGCGCCCTTGAAGTCCTCGATCGAGGTGATGAAGCGGGCTGGGTGGAGGTAGCCGCCGTTGGCGAGGACTGAGTAGGCGGTTGCCATTTCCAGCGGTGTCACGTCCTCGGAGCCGATCACGGCGGAGGGAACCGGGAAGAGGGGCGTGGTGATGCCCATTACCTTGGCGGTGTCGATGACGTTCTGCAGGCCCACCTTGATCCCTAGGCGGATATAGGCGCAGTTCACCGAGTTCGCCGTGGCATCGGTGATGGTCATGAGCCCGTATCCCGGCTCCGCGTTGTGGGCTATGTAGGGGAATGGTTGGGTGCCGGGCACCGTGAACTCGCACGGCCCGGTGCCGTCGATGATGTCATTGGGACCGTATCCCTGTTCCAACGCTGTGGAGAGGGTGAAGATCTTGAAGGACGATCCTGGCTGGCGGCCGGTGCCGCCCAGCCCGGTTGCCACATCGAAGCCACCGCTGTTCTTGGCGGGGTTTCCGGAGACGATTGCCAGCACGTCTCCGTTGGTGGGATTCATGGAAACCAGCGCGGCGGTGAATTTTCCGCCGGTGTTGGGAACTATCCGCGCGACCGCGGCATCGGCGTAGGCCTGGTCGGTCGGATTAAGCGTGGTGTGAACCACGTACCCGCCGGTCTGCAAAGCCCCGAGGCGCTGCTTGGGGTCTGCACCCAGGAACGAGTACTGAGGCGAGTAGAGAAGCTGGTCCAGCACTTCGGTCGCGAAGGCGTTCGGGGCAGGCGCGCTGATCCGATTAGGGGATTTGGGAAGGGGCTCCGCCATCGCCTTTGCCGCCTGCGCCTTGGTAATGCTGCCGTATTCCTGCATCTGCTTTATCGCCAGGTTCCGGCGGAAGAGCGCCGCCTGGGGATAGTAGAAAGGGTCATACCCCGCCGGGTTCTCGATCATCGCAGCCAGCAGCGCCGACTGGGCGATGTCGAGCTTGGAGAGAGGCTCGTTGAAGAAGGTCCGGGCTGCAGCCTTGACGCCGTAGGCCCCCTCGCCGAAATAGATCGTGTTGAGGTAACGGCCCAGAATCTCCTGGCGCGTCATCTGACCGAAGAGGCGATACGAAAGGATTGCCTCCTGAAACTTGCGGGAAATGGTCCGCTGCGGAGTGAGTATGGCGTTCTTGACCAGCTGTTGCGTGATAGTCGAGCCGCCCTGGAGCCCATTTCCTTGGAAGTCGGAGACCAGGGCACGCATGATCGAGCGCAGGTCCAGGGGGCCGTGTTGATAGAAGGTGTGATCCTCGACGTCCAGAATGGCCTGGGTGAGGACCGGAGGAACCTGGCTTAATTGAACCGGGCTCCGGTATTCGCCGTTCTGTACCAGGTACATGAGGTTGCCCTGGGAGTCCACGATCCTACTTGGGACGGCAAGCGGCCGCAGCTTGAGCGGGGTGGACAGCGTCCCCGGCTCTTTCAGAACACTGAAGTTCTGCAGGGCCAACACCACCAGAGTGGAGGAGACACCCAGAAGAGCCGAGCCAACAAGGAACGCGATGGCGTACTTGACTAGTGGGATCTTCGTGCGCAAATATCGCCTTCTCCTGGACCGACGTTTGCTAAAAGGTTACCGGTGCTTCGCGCTTTCCGCACGCCGCCCTAACTCACTAATGCCACTTCACCTGCTCGCGCGTTTTCAGTAGCCTCGTGGCACGTACGCACCGCGTCCCATGGCAAAGGAGTCCTCGAAGTCCATGGACTCGTCCACGCCGCCACGGACTTCGGTCACCCACCCGAGGCGGCCCTTGATGATGCGCTCGATGCCGGCCTGCAGGGTCACCGATGAGATAGCACAGGACGAGCAGCTGCCTTGCAGCTCCACTTCCACTATCCCCGCTTCGGCATCCACATCGACCAATCGAAGATCGCCACCATCGGATTGCACGGCGGGACGGATCATCTCTACCAGGTCGGCGACCTCTTGATATCGCTCAGTTCGTAGCTCTTCTTGCGCGCTGGTCTTGTTCACGCTTTCATTTTAGCGTGCGCCCTGCATTTCCACTATTCAGATAGGAGAAACCACAACGCAAACCAACTTCCAGTGCCGCCGGGAAACGGAAGCGCGTTGAATCGGGCTCGCAGCAGGGAGGGCGGCCATCCCAAAGGGTCACTCGCGCTCCTGGAGAAATGAGGAGACGACGATTCCGGATCTCTCCCCATCTTCGATTACGCGGGAACGCCCCGGCCGCCCGAAAAGTTGACACCCCCGGAAAGTCTGCAACCGAGGGGATACAAGAATGGGTAGAGTATCCGCCTCCTCCCGGGAAGTCCCGGACTCGGTCACCAAGCGCCGATCGGGGCCGGTTCAGGGGAGCGGGCATCTCCACCAGTACCCCCCTCTGGCACAAGCCGCGACTGCCGCGCAATCTGCCAAGAATGATGGCCGCTCGGCGGGCGCGCCTGCGCCGCCCGCCTTGTTGCTCCGCAATCGTCCGCAGCCCGATCAAGCCTGAAGCCTCCAGCAGACGACGGCACCGCCTACGCGGTAGCCGCCGGGGGCCGCAACGATGCACCTAACAGCGGACCCCATGGGAGTCAGGCCTCTCGACGCCGGTGAGACCAACCGCAATTGCGCCTGATGTGGAGTCACCTTCGAATGCGGGCGCTGCAACCAAACCTTCGACCAAACGGGAAATCGCTTCAGCGGCCATGGGCCGGGCGAACAAGAAACCCTGGGCGCGTTCACAGCCGAGTTCGACAAGCCTGGCCACCTGAACTTCCTGCTCGACCCCTTCGGCCACCGCTTGCAATCCCAGAGCGCGGGCCAGCCCGATAATGGCCGCCACGATCGCCGAATCCTCCGGGTCGTCATCCAACCCGTCAACGAAGCTACGGTCGATTTTCAGAAAATCTATCGGTAATCGCTTCAGGTACGCCAGCGAGGAATGCCCGGTGCCGAAATCGTCGATCCCAATCCTGATTCCGAGATCCTTGATCGCCCCAAGTGTGTCGACCATACGTGGGCCGGTGTGCATCAAGACGCTCTCGGTGATCTCCAGCAGCAGGTCCTGAGGGCGTGCGCCGGTATCGGCGACGATCGTTGAGACCACCTCGGCAAAATCCCCTTGGGCAAGCTGTCGGACAGACAGGTTGACGCTCACGGCGAGGGGACAGGCCGCGGGAAGCCGGCTTCGCCAACGCGCCGCCTGACGGCTCGCCTCGGCCAAGATCCATTCCCCCATGGGCACAATCAGACCACTGTCCTCGGCAACATCGATGAATTCCGCAGGCGACACGATTCGTCCATCTGCGTCCTCGTACCGCATCAGCGCCTCGGCGGCTACCATGACTCGGTCCGGAAGCCTCATGATCGGCTGGTAGAGCACTCGCAGACGGCCGTTCTCCAGCGCATCGCGGAGAGCCCTCTCCCCGCGCAGGAGCGCCACAGCCTGAGTCCGGAACTCGTTGTCGAAGACCTCTATGCGATTTCGGCCTCGTTCCTTGGCGCGGTACATCGCGGTGTCCGCATCCCGAAGAAGCGCCTCGGCGGAGTATCCGGATCTACCGGTGATGGCGATCCCCTGGCTCACCGTCACCGAGACGGGAGCGCCATTCAAATCAATCGCCGAATCCCCCACCATCGCCTGCATGCGACGAGCCGCCGCGAACGCCTGCTCGGGATGCTCCACGTCTTCGCAAACGACGACGAACTCATCTCCGCCGAGGCGTCCTACCGTGTCTCCCGATCGGGTAACCGCTTGAAGGCGAGCGGCGATCTCAGCCAGCAGCTCGTCTCCCGCTGCGTGGCCGAGACTGTCGTTTATTACTTTGAAGCGGTCCAAATCGAGAAAAATCACCGCTACGTGGGAACCCCGCCGCTTGGCTCTGGCCACAGCCTCTTCCATCCGCCGACTCAGCAGGAGGCGGTTCGGCAAGCCGGTCAGGATGTCCCTCTCGGCCTGCCGCCGGGTGAGGTCATGGAGACGCGCCTTGTCAATGACCAGGCCCGCAAGCTCCATCATGTGCGACAGCAACGCCCGTTCATCAGTGCCGTCGCGCGGCGGCTGGGAGACGACGACGACTCCCGAATCCGGATCACCGCTGCGCAGAAGAAGCATCTCATGTGCGAGCTCGGTTCCGGCGAGATACTCGCGGGAGGCGCGTTCAGGAAGGCTGCCGATCGGCCCTGCACAACCGACCATTCGAAGATCCTCTCCGTCCGGCACGTACAGAGCCACCGACGAAACGGCAACCTCGTTGCGCACGGCTCTGGCCACCGCATCGGCAACTTCTTCGAGTTCGAGATGAGGAATCCCGGCGAGCTCGGTCGTCACCCGGTAAAGGCGGTCCATCCTCCGAAGCTGGTCCTGCATGCTTTTATAGAGCAGCCCGTTGTCCAGCGCCAGAGCGATACGAGTGGCGAGTGCCTGCAACTCGTGAGCGTCGGCCGTCTCAAACGGGTTCTCCGCCCTGCGAGCCAACATGATGTAGCCAAGGGTTTCCCCGCGCGTGACCAGCCGCCCATACGCCACATGGCGCGGAGAGTAGGAGCTCAGCCAGGTCGGATAACCGATTTCCTCGGCCGCCCCGATTAGTACCGGCCTGATCAGCTCTGCGAAACCCTCCGGCAGTCGCACCGGCGTGGCGGGCACGTCCCGGGGGCGCACACCCCAGTGTGCCTCGACCCCCAAGGCGGCATCCTCCCCAAGCAAAAGCAATGCCAGGTCGGCGGAGAACAACTCCGCCACCTCGCAAACCGCCCGCTCGGACATTTCCGCGAGCTCCGAGTGATCTCCGAGCACCTTGACGACCTGGGCAAGCCGAGTAGCTCGGAATAGCGTTCGGCCGGCTTCGCGCTCTGCCATCTCAAGCCGAGCGCGAAGCATGCGGATCTCTGCGGGGGCGAATTCGGAACCGTCCCCGACTCCGTAATCTTCAGGCATCGATCACCCTGTGTCAGAAGGCAAGTACTACGACGGTTGCGTTGTGAAACCCAGTTGTCCCGGTCACCCGGGCGAACTCGCCGAGGGTGAAAAACCCCCCGGCCGGGCACCCGCCCAGACCATCAGAGACCGCCGCGATCTCACTCGGAAGGCGATCCCCTAGTAATGGCACGCGCGCCGTGCAGCTAAATACGAGAGCACCGCGTGGCGCTGTCTCCAACTGGGCGAGAGCGTCGCCGGCTGCCAAGGCAGCGGCACCCAGTAAGTCGTCGCAGTCGCTCGCCATTACGCGGACAACCGCGCCCTCGCCGACATAGCCGAAGAGCACCAAGCCGTCCTCGACGCGGTTCATGATGTGGCGGATCTCGTAGCGGCCCGAGTCGGCGACCACCCCGAAAGGATGGTTCATAACTTGACCGCCGATGCTTTCATGGTTGAGCAGTTCCGCCCCGCGTACCTCGAAATAGGCTTCGACCGCGGGGCGCCCATCGAGTTCGTACACAATGTTGCGGCTAGCCCGTGTGACGATCTGCGGGCGGCCCAACGGGCGCCATCCGTGCCGCACGCCCACGCCGAGACGATATGGAGTGTTGATCCACACTGCGACAACACCGTTGGTCATCACTCGGCCTTCAGCGAACTGGTAGGTGCCGCGCAGGGTCAGGTTCTCTCCCGCTGCGCCGCCAACGAGCGGCACTTTTGCCCCGGTGACGGCGTAGGTGCCTCGCACAATTTCCCGTTGATCGCCGGCGAGTCCGTCTGACAACACGAGCAGCACCGAGTGAGGATGGACCTCTCCACCACGCTCGATGGCAACTTCGGCTACCCTCTTGGCGGCACCGAACATGTCGTCGCCGAGCGGATCCACGGCCGCCACCCCAAATGAGCAGCCATTAGCCGGCAAGTAAGTGGCTACGCAGCCCCTGGCAACCTGCTTGTCTCGAGTGAAGCCGGCAAAAGACGTGCATCCCACTACTCGTGCCGGGTGGGCGTGGCGTTCTGCGGCTTCGAGGAACGCATGAGGCTCGTAATCGATGGTCGGGAAGACGAAAACAAGATCTTCCTCGCTGGGGATTCGGCCACCAAGGGCAGCACGCACGCACTCCCCCGCCGCCAGGACCGGGTCCGGATGCTCGCTATAGCCGGTCCCCATTATCTCGGCCGTCGTAACCAGTTCCTGGGTCACGGCCACCCCCCTCGATGACGCGTAAGCTGGACCTCTCGCCTGATGTCGGGCGGGTCCTAATCAACTATTTCGTCACAATCGGGTAAGCCCTTGAGTTACCTGAACGTGGCCGCCCGGATGCGGGGGTTCGTGAAGACATATTGCGGCGCACTGCCAAAGACCACGTCGCCTTCCGCCTCCGTCCCTGTTGCCGCAGCGCCACTGTTAGCAGCTCGGCCGGAACCTCCGGTGTGAATCGGGGAAATCCATTCTTCGGGCACGCCAGTGCTGCCGGCTGCCTGATGGCCCCATCTGCGAAGCAGGGGTCCGAGAGCGGGATGAGGCAAGGGCCAAGGAGGCAAGTGCGCACGCCAAAGCTGCCGATGCGGCCGGGACTTCGGCCACGAGGTATCCACCGCCATCGTCCGCGAGAACCAAGTGGTCCAGCGGAAGACCTGTGTGTGGAGGGCCCGGCGCGGACGGAGCCGGCAAACTCCGCCCATGAAGCCGTGTGGAGACCCTTCTTGCCGGTGTCGGAGTATCAGGCCAAACTCGATTGCCGGGAGTTCCATCGCATCGGCGGGTTCGTGCCCACCAGCCGAAGTACTCGGCCTGTGGTGTCCCGGACGGGCCAAAGCCCCTGTCAGAGCGCACCTGGACTCTAGGGGCGATCCACGGGCGGGACCATGATGCGCAAGCCTCAACGTCATCGCGGTAGCACGTGCCGAGAGCTTGATCGCCCGTGAAGTGGACGTAAGACCTTGAGCGATCCAGGTGGGCCCCGTGAAGCAGGAGCCCACCCAAGGGATAACGCATGAAGCGGCACTCAGTGGCGATTCTCCCTCCTTCAGGTGGGAGACGAAGTCATTCCTGCCCGAGGGGTTCCTTACGTGCCCGTCGAACGCGGCAAGTCATAACCATGGCCACCGGCTGACTCGGTACTCCGCGGGTTCTTGGCACCGTCCCACACCATAGATCCTTGCGCATCCGAGGTGGGCAACAACACACCGATCAAGCGCCCCGTGCTGGTGATGACCTGGTGGTCGGCATCGGCTCCGCAGAACGACCATCGGCCGGTCAAGGCCGGTCCATCAGGATCTGCACCCCGGACCGAAGTTGTCCCGGACGGCTCGCGCGAATTCGGGTTTAGTGGCCGCCGCCGAAGCGCTCGACGGCCGCAGCAAGCTCCCCGTCGGCATTCGCCTTGTCGGCGAATCCCTCCACGTTGGCGAATTTCTTGGGCTCGAGATCCTTGTAATGGGCGAAGAAATGCGAAATCTCGTCCTTGAGCGAGTCGGCCACGTCATCCACGTCCTGGAAGCTCTCGAAACGCGGATCGCCGTCGATCACGCAAAGAAGCTTCACATCACGGCCCTTCTCGTCGGACATGACGAAACTTCCCACCGTCCGCGCCTTGACGTGGCATCCAGGCACGAGTTCATGCTCGAGGATCAACAGCGCATCCAGCGGATCGCCGTCCTCGCCCAGGGTGTCCTCGATGTAGCCGTAGTTGAGCGGGTAGGCCATGGGAGTGAAGAGAACACGGTCGAGCCACACAGCGTTGGTCTCGTGGTCTATCTCGTACTTAATGCGCGAGCCCTTGGGTATTTCGATGACGACTTCGAAGGCCACTTCTGACCATCCTCTCCTAGGGGTAAATCCGGCCACCAACAGACTACGGCCACGAGCGGCGCAGAAGTACCGGCCACCGCGGTTTTCGCCCTTCTTGCCCGCTCAGTACTTGCCGTTGCTCGCGTGGGCGTGCCTGTGGCTGTCCGCCGGAGCCTCGATGAGCCCGGCCTCGAGCTCACGGTCCCTTTGGGCGAGGCTCGCCAAGGTGGACCCGGACAGGCCCTTGCGGAAACTATGCAGCGCCTCGCGCCACGATTCGTGAAGCGGGCAGACGTTCTCCCAATAGCAGGGGCCCTCTCCCATGGCGCATAGGTCCGAATGGATTTCGCCCTCGCCGGCCTCGATGACCTCGAGTACGGAAATATCGGCCGGATCCCGTGCGAGCCTGTAACCTCCATTGCGCCCCGCGCGCGAAGTAGCGAGGCCGGAGCGGACAAGATCTGCCATGACCTGTGGAGCGAAGCTTGCCGGGATCGCCGCCTGGTCCGCGACTTCCCTGATCTTGCAGCCCTTTCCTTCCTGGAAGGCACGTGAAAGGCAAATGGCCGCACGCACGACGTAATCACCGCGGCGGGAAAGCGTAACGTTCATCCACCCTCCTAAAAAATCGGGCGTGCCGATTTGACACTCCCAACTTAGAGTGATCAAATGAACGTTTAGTACGTCAGTGAACGTTCTAATGAAAAACAGGGGGTGCAGGACCATGACCTTCGTCACGGATCCCAAACAAAAGGCCAAGGCGCCCGATCCCATTGCGGTCGCCGTCCATCTGCGCACCAAAGCGCCAACTAATACCGTCGGACACTTCGCCAAGACCGACCCCAAGCTGGACCTCTCCAGGATCCCGCTAGTCGGCAAGCTTCTCAAGAAGCGTTGGCTGCAGTTCGTCCTCATCGTCCCCAACCAGATCGTCTTCTGGCTGGTAATTTTCACCGGCCTGCTCGGCACGGTAACTCCCGGCCTGAACTTCGCGACCGCGATCACCTGGTACATCTGGTTCTGCGTGGTCTTCGTCCTAATGGTGGTCGTCGGACGCGCCTGGTGCTCAATGTGCCCCTTCGGAGGCTTCGCGGAGTGGATCCAGCGCAAGACCTTCTTTAAGAGGACCCAGAAGGCCCTTGGCCTCGGGCTGAAGTACCCCGACCGCCTGGCGCGTCTGGGCCTCATCTCTTCCGTGGGCACCTTCGTGCTTCTCACCTACATCGAGGAGTTCTTCAATATCGCCGGCCCGGGCACTCCGCATGATACCTCCTTCATGGTCATCGGAATCGTGCTCTCGGCCACTATCGTCTTCCTGCTCTTCGAGCGCCGCACTTTCTGCCGCTACCTCTGCCCGCTCAGCTCGCTGATCGGCACCGTAGGAGCAGTCGGATCTTTCGCCGGCTTCCGCACCAAGGACCGCGACGCCTGCCAGGCATGCGAGACCAAGTCGTGCATGCGTGGTGGCGAGGAAGGCTACGGCTGCCCCTGGTACACCTGGCCCGGCAGCGCTGATTCGAACCTCTACTGCGGCCTTTGCAGCGAGTGCTACAAGGCCTGCCCCACCAACAACGTCGGCCTCTACGTGCAGAAGCCCCTCACCTCCGTCGTCGCCCCCAGCCGCAAGCGGATGGACGTCGCGGTGGTTGCAGCGATCCTGCTCGGCCTGGTGGCCTTCCAGCAGGTCAACGCTCTCAGCTTCTACGGGCCCCTGGACACCTGGCTGAACACTCACACCGGGTGGCCGCAGTACCCGAACCCGATCGACTATTTCGGCTTCATCGCCCTCTTCGCCTTCGTCCCGGCCCTGGTCTTCAAGATCGGCGGGAAGCTCTTCTCCAAGGGCACCATCGCCAAGACCACCGGCAACTTCATGACGCGGCGCAGTGAGTTCCGCAACTGGTTCGTCGCTGGAATGTACGCGATGATCCCCATCGTCGGCGCTGACTACTTCGCTCGCCAGCTGCCGAAGTTCTTCAAGCACGCAACCAGGATCGTCCCGGCGGTGGCTCACCCCTTCGGAGTCTCCGTTACCTCCCTCTACAACTTCCGGATCCTGCCCGACCCGCGCATTATCGCGGTCCAGGTGGCCGTGATGTTGCTGGGCGTCGTCGGTTCGATCTACGCCTCGCTCAAGATCTCCAAGACGGACCTGGTGCTGGCCAAGCCCCGCTCCATAGCTCCTCGGCTCTACTTCGTGGCCACCATCCTGGTCATGGGCATAGCCCTTGCCCTCCTCTACATCCCCATGGCCGCGGCTAACTAGGAGGCATAGGAAAGATGACTCTCACACAGCAATCTTCGCGCCTCGCAGATTCGGGCGCCCTTCCCAAGCACAGCGTCGAAGTTCTGACCGACCGCTGCGCCGGATGCCAGGAGTGCTACGTGCGCTGCCCAACCGCCGCCATCGGCTTCGACGAGCTCAACTGGATCGTCACAGTCGATGACTCCCTCTGCGTGGCCTGCGGCCAATGCGAGCGCACCTGCCCGTTCAGCGCCATAAAGGTGCACGGCGAACCCGAGGTGGAAGCAAGCCACCGGCACGGCATCGCGCACTTCTCCATTCCTGCGCTGCAGCCTTGGGAGGAGACGAGGCAAGGCTTCGAGACTCTCGAAGAGGCCATGGCCGAGGCGGCACGCTGCCTGCAGTGCCCCGATCCGACATGCGTTCGCGGATGCCCCGCGCACAACGACATCCCCTCAATGATGCGGTCCGTCGTAGCGGGCGATATCGACGCCGCACGCACCGCCTTCGAGCGCACCAGCCATATCGGCTCGATCTGCTCGAGGGTTTGCAACCAGTCCGCCCAGTGCGAAGGTGCATGCTCCTGGAACCTCGCCGGTGCAGAGCCCTTGGCCATCGGACTGGTTGAGCGCTACGTCTTCGACCACTCCCGGCCACACCTCCCCGCCACCGCTCCGGCAGGATCCAGCGTTGCCATCGTCGGCTCAGGCCCGGCCGCCTTGGGAGCGAGCTGGGAACTGGCGGCGGCCGGCATGAAGGTCACCGTCTTCGAGGCCGCCGAGACGCCAGGTGGGCTTCTCAACCACGGCATACCGGAGTTCACGCTGCCAATCGCGAAGGTTTCCGAGCAGTGGGAGACCCTGCAAAGTCTCGGTGTCGAGTTGGTCACCTCGCATCGCGTCGAGGAGGCTGAACTGCGCGAGCTCGGGCTGGCAAATAGTGCTGTGATCCTTGCTCACGGAGCCGGCTCCCCGATCCGCCCGCCCGTCAAGGGCATTGACAGCCCAATCGTCAGCGACGCGATGGAGTTCCTCTCCAAGGCCGGCGAGGCGCTCAACGAAATGCGCGACCTGCCGGAGTTGGAAGGCAAGTCGATCCTGGTCATCGGTGCCGGCAACACGGCAATGGACGTCGGGCGCATGGCAATTCGCTTCGGCGCCAAGCCCCTCTGTGTTGAGTGGGTCGCCGAGCGCTTCGGCAAGGTGCGCCGTGACGAGCTGGCCGAGGCCCGCGAAGAGGGCGTGCAGGTCAGGTTCCTGACCACCGCCACCACTCTGGAAGGCAACAAGGTCACCCTTATCCGTACCAAGCACGAGGATGCCTCCAAGCTCCCCGAGGTCATCCCCGGGACGGAGGAGGTCGTCTACGCCGACATGGTTATCCTCGCCCTTGGCTATCGCCTCACCGGCGAGTTTCCGGCCGAGGCTCCCAAGGCCCCCGTCCGCTACACTCCGCCGGCACTTATCGACCGCATTTGGGTGGCTTCGGGCATCTTCAACGGAGTCGACGAGGGAGCCATCGGCAACCTCTCGATTGCCCGCGATGAGCTGACCCACAAGGCGGCCGAACCCACCTACTCCAACTTCTACACCGTGGGCGACGCCCTGATCGGCCCGTCCACCGTCGTGGAGGCGATGGCACATGGCCGCGAAGCGGCACGAGCGATCATCGCCACGCTGGTAAAGAACACGGCGCCGATGCAATAGCACCGACGCTGGCAAGCTTCCTTGGGTAACTACCGGGAAGACTCTCCCTTCGAGCCGATTTGGACCTGCACCCCCCCAACTTTGGCTCGAAGGGAGATTTCATTTAATTAGGTTCTCACTACTCCCCGGCAAAGTAGGGGGCACGCTTCTCCAAAAACGCACTGATCGCCTCCCGGGTGTCAGTCGTCTTTCCGTTTATGGTCTGGCTCAACGCTTCGGCCTCCAGCGCCTCCTCCATGGAGCGGCCCAGTGACTCGTTGAGGAGCGCCTTGGTGAGCCCGATGGCAATCGGCGCACCCTCGGCGAGGCGCGCCGCCAGCTCGGCTACGACTCCTTCGAGTTCATCCTCGCTCACCACTCGGTTGACCAGCCCGATCTCCTTGGCTCCGGCGGCATCGATTATCTCCCCGGTGAACGCCAGTTCCTTGGCCTTGTGCATTCCGATCAGCCGGGGTAGCAGGAAGCTTCCGCCGAAGTCGACGGAGAGGCCGCGCCGGACGAAGATCTCCGAGAATCGGGCGGAATCCCCGGCGATGATGATGTCGCAACCGAGGGCCATGTTGCATCCAGCGCCCGCCGCGATGCCCGATACCTTGGCTATGGTCGGCTTGGGCAGGTGGTGCAGAAGCAAAGCCACCTCATTGATGGAGCGCATTCGTGAAAGCGTGTCGCCGCCTCCGAGGTTGGTATCCGAGAGGTCGGCACCGGAGCAAAACGCGCCGCCGGCGCCGCCCAGCACCAACACCCTGACCGAGCGGTCGTCCCGGGCATGGCGAAGAACCTCCGCGAGCTCGGCCCACATCTCGGAGTTGATGGCGTTTTTCTTGGCTGGGCGATTGAGTGTTACCTCCAGCACGGCGTCGTGCCGACGGGACACAAGTAGGGTTTGCATGGCAAATACGCTAGCCGCCGCGCGGCGGCTTGCCGGGTTGACTGGCTAAAGGATCACCTGTTCGCGGAGAGGAGAAGGGCTTGACGGATGGGCATCGTACTCGACCGCAGCTTGGTCCTCTTCCAGGCGAGGGGGAGATCGTCGACCCCTCTACCAACCAAGCCGCACTTTGTCGCAAGGTGCATCCCTTCCAGGCCTCCAAAAGCTATATCTGCCCGGGATGTGGGCAGGAGGTGCCCGCCGGCATGGGCCATTACGTGGTGGTTCCCCATTTTGACGCCGGCTGGCGCCGGCACTGGCACGAAGCGTGCCTGCGCAGAGCCTTCGAAAGTGGTGTAAGGACCTCCAACCGCTCCAAGGGGCGGCGAAGACAAGGAACGGCTAAGAAACGTGGTAGGCCGACTTCAGAGCCGACCTGAAGTCCTCCATGAGGTCTCCAATGGACTCGATTCCGACGCTTACGCGCACGAGGCCGGGGTCGATGAGCTCCCCGGGATG
Organism: Actinomycetes bacterium; assembly: GCA_021786375.1. Classification (GTDB taxonomy): domain Bacteria; phylum Actinomycetota; class Acidimicrobiia; order Acidimicrobiales; family Acidimicrobiaceae; genus Acidithrix. The sequence continues at coordinate 25,267 of JAJYNL010000044.1, read as the reverse complement.
CTTGGCCCTGCGCTCCACCTGCGTTTCGACCCCGCCAAGCGAAGTGGAATTGACGGCGATTCGAAGCGAGTCGCAAAAGCGCTCGACCAGATAAGGCGCGCCAGGCAACACCATTGACAACATGGCCCCGGCCTGTCGCATCTGGCTCTCGGCCAGTCGCCGGTAGGGGCTCGAGTCAAGCCCGGGATAGTAGATCTCCATGACCGTCGGGTGCTCCCGCAGCATGGCCGCCAGCACCGCTGCATTGGCTGTTGCGCGCTCGACACGCACAGCCAGGGTCCGTAACCCCCTGAGGGCCAGGAACGCCTCCATCGGCCCCAGAACGGCTCCGTAGCGGGTGCGCTGATCGTGGAGCAGGTCCCCAAAGGTACCATCAGAGGTGACGGCAACGCCGGCAATCAGATCGGAGTGGCCGCCAAGGTACTTCGAGGCGGAGTGAACCACGATGTCCGCACCGAGCGCCAGTGGGTTCTGCAGGATAGGGGTTGCGAAGGTGGAATCGACGCAGAGTCTCGCCCGGCTCCGGCGGCATGCGCCGGCCAGCTCCGCGATGTCGTAGAGCCGAAGCAGCGGGTTGGATGGTGTCTCCACCCAGACCAAGTCGGCTTCGGCGATGTGGGGAAGAAGATCGCTGGTTTCTACGGCGTCAACTTCGGCCAGCAGCAAATGACCCGCCGCCTCTTCATTGCGCAGGAGCGCAAGGGTGCCGGTGTACATGCCACTCTGGGCAAGCACCCTGAGGGGGCGGCGCAAGCCATGGGAGGCGACCGCCACCACCGCCGCCGCAGCGGCCACTCCCGAGGAGAACGCGAGTGCGCGCCCTCCTTCCAGAGCCCCCACGGCCTGCTCGAAGGCTATCGCGGCGGCCTCCTCCTGGCGGGAGTATTCGCGCGAGGCCCCGGCTACGTAGGTGGAGGACATGGTGGGCGGAACGCTCAGAGGTGCGCCGGGGTACCGGTCCGGGCGACCGCTGTGCACCGCGAGCGTGGAAAGTTCAAGGTGCATCGACGCCCCCTGTCAGATAACGGAGCCCGGCGCCCCGGAGGCGATCAGATCGGCTCCTTGCGCGGGAGCTCCTCTATGTTCACGTCCTTGAAGGTGATGACCGTCACCCGCTCCACGAAACGAACCGGGCGGTACATGTCCCAGGCCCAGGCGTCGGAGAGGGTTATCTTGAGATAGGTGCGAGGGCCCTCGTTCAAGGTCTCCACATTCACCTCGTTGGCGAGGTAGAAGCGCCGATCCGTCTCGACGACGTATTTGAACATCGCGAGAACGGCACGGTACTCCTGGTACAGCGCCAGCTCCACATCGGCTTCGAATTTCTCGAGATCCTCAGCGCTCAACTCGGTCCTTTCCGCCAGATGGCAGGCAAGAGGCCCGCGGCTGGTTCCGCCGGCCCCAGCGGGCTCCACCGCGGACGCGGCCGGAGCATCGCTTGAGCTAGCGCTTCTCCTTTATCTTGGCCGCCTTGCCAATGCGGTCACGCAGGTAGAAAAGCTTGGCGCGGCGAACGTCTCCACGGGTCACGACCTCGATCTTGGCGATGATGGGGGAATGGACGGGGAAGGTGCGCTCTACCCCGACGCCGAAGCTGACCTTGCGGACCGTGAAGGTCTCGTGGATGCCACCCCCCCTGCGGGCGATGACCACGCCCTGGAAGACCTGCACACGCTCGCGGCTGCCTTCAACGACTCGCACATGGACCTTGACCGTGTCGCCTTGGGCGAAGACCGGTACGTCTGCACGCAGGCTCTCTGCATCGATCAAATCGGTGGGCTTCACAACAACTCCTGACTGAAATGGCGACATACAAGCATAACCGGCCCCAATGGGCGCCCCCGCCCTGAAAGCCCTAGTCGGCGCCGAGATCGGGGCGATGCGCTACCGTGCGCCGCGCTGCCATCTCCGCACGCCACTTGGCAATCTGCGCATGGTTTCCCCCGAGGAGCACCTCGGGCACCTCCATGCCCCGAAACTGCGCCGGGCGCGTGTACTGGGGGTATTCGAGCTCGCCGCCGGCGAAGCTCTCCTCCTCGAGGGAGACGGGATTGCCCAACACGGAGGGAAGTAAGCGAACCGTTGCCTCGATAACCGCCATGGCCGCGATCTCCCCTCCGGCAAGGACGAAATCGCCCAGCGATATGGCTCCGTCCACCAGGTGATCCTCGATACGGGCGTCCACGCCCTCGTAACGTCCGCAAAGGAGGGAGAAACCCTCCAGCACGGATAGCTCATGGGCGAGGGGCTGATCCAGGCGACGGCCCCAGGGCGCCAGTAGATATAGAGGCCGGGGCGGATCGGTGGCCTCGACCGCGGCGAATATGGGCTCCGGTTTCATCACCATGCCCGCTCCCCCGCCGTAGGGGACGTCGTCGACGCTGCGGTGACGGTCGGTGGCGTAATCCCGGATGTCCACACAGGAGAGCTCCAGGTGACCACCCGCTCGAGCCTTGCCCACCAGCGAGATCGAGCAATAGGCGTCGACGATCTCGGGAAAGATGGAGAATACGGTTATCCTCATGCCTGCTCTTCGAAGAGCCCTTCGGGCACCTCGACCCGGATCACGTGCGCCGAGGCGTCGATACTGGTCACAAACGCCAGTGGGACGAGAGCTCCCCCCTCGAGCACCATCAGGTCGCTGGCCGGATTCTCAAGGACTTCGGCGACAACCCCGCGCTCGGTGCCGCTCTGGTCGATCACAGCCGAGCCGATGATTTCGTCCACCCAGAGAGCCTCTGGGTCCTCGATGCCGGTGGCGTATACCACCTGTCCTGCCAAGTGCTCCGCAGTCGTACGGTCGGAAACCCCATCCAGCTGAAGCAGGACCTTGCCTTGGTGCGGACGGGAAGCGGAGACGGTCCTCCACTCCCCCGCTATCATCAACTTGGCCCCTAGGTCCCAGCGCTCGGAGCGATTGGTGGTAAAAAACACCGTGAGTTCTCCGCGGATTCCGTGCGCCCGCTGAATGCGTCCGACCTCGAACAGTTCTTCGGTGCGCTCAGTCACGGAAACCTCCCGGGAGAGCCGGCCTCCACGGGCACCGGAGCCGGCGACAATTCGCTAGTCGCGCTCCTGGATCTCCACCGATGCGTCGATCCCGTCCTTGGCTCCGGCCGCGCGCACCACGGCCCGGATGGCGCCGGCAATCTTGCCTTGGCGGCCGATGACCCTTCCCATGTCGGCCTTGTCGACCAGGAGGGTCAGCTTGACCCGCTTGTCACCCTCGGCCACCTCCTGCACCACGACACGGTCGGGGTGCTGGGTCAGCTCGACCCCAAGGTAGCGAAGCACGGCAGTGGCGGTACGCGCCGCAGTGCCCTGCTGGTTGCCCTCCTCTTCGGAACCGGTGTACTCCCCGGACTCGATCGAGGTCATTTGGTTTCACCCTTGAACTCGCTCCAGGTGCCACTGACTTGAAGGAGCTTGCGTACGCGGTCGGTGGGCTGGGCACCTTGGCGGAGCCACTTGAGCGCCTTCTCGGAGTCGATCTCGATCGTCGCGGGCTCGTTCCGGGGCTGATAGCTGCCCAGGATCTCGATGAAACGGCCGTCGCGGGGCGAGCGCGCGTCAGCAGCGATAACCCGGTAGGTAGGCTGCTTCTTCTTGCCCATACGGACCAGTCTCAGCTTTACAGACACCAAAACTCCTAAGATTCACTCGCGGCGGTCCGGGCGTACGGACCTACCCGCTTGGCATTTACCTGCCCTAAAATGACAGCCCCTAGATTCTAGAGCCGTCGGCGCAGGATCTGTGCAGGTTAGCGCCGCTTGCCCTTCTTCTTGGCCGAGCGGGACGATGCCGAGCGCTTGGTGGCCGACGGCGGTCCCACCCCCATCTGGCGCATCATCTTCTGCATCTCCTTGAACTGCTTGAGCAGATTGGAGACGGCCATCGAGGTGGAACCGGAGCCTGCGGCGATACGCTGGCGGCGGCTCGGGTCGATTATGGCGGGGTTGCGGCGCTCCTCCCGGGTCATGGAAGAGATGATCGCTTCGGTGCGGGCCAGCTCGCGCTCGTCAATGTCCACATCCCGCAGTTCGCGAGGAACCCCTGGAAGCATGGACATGATCCCCTTCAGCGGCCCCATCCTCTTGACCTGTTGCATCTGCTCCAGGAAGTCTTCGAGGTCGAACTTGCCCTGGGCGAGCTTCTGGGCGCCCTTCTCGGCCACATGCTTGTCCATCTGGCGCTCGGCCTTCTCGATGAGAGAGAGGACGTCCCCCATGCCCAGGATCCGGTTGGCCATGCGGTCAGGGTGGAAGGTGTCGAAGTCCTCGAGCTTCTCGCCGATGGAGGAAAAGGCGATCTTCTTCCCGGTGACGGCGACCACCGACAAAGCGGCACCGCCCCGCGCGTCGCCGTCGAGCTTGGTAAGGATGGTGCCCGAGAGACCGACCGCCTCGGAAAACGCACCTGCCGTGGCCAGCGCGTCCTGGCCGATCATCGCATCGATGACCAGGAAGGTGTAGTTGGGTTTGGCGGCGCCTTCGATGCGGCGCATCTCGTCCATCAGCTCGGAGTCCACCGCAAGGCGGCCGGCGGTGTCAATGATCACCACGTCGCGGCCGAGCGATCGGGCACGGGCTATCCCTTCGCGGGCAACCGAGACCGGATCGCTGGATTCGGAGAAGAAGTCCACTTGCGCGGTCTCGGCGAGTATCCGCAGCTGCTCGACCGCGGCCGGCCGTGCGAGGTCGGCACCTACGAGCATCGGATGGCGCCCCTGCCTTCGCAGCCACAGCGCCAGCTTGCCGGCTGCCGTCGTCTTTCCCGATCCCTGTAGACCGACCAGCATGATCACCGTCGGAGGGGTGGAGGCGAAGGTAAGCCGGAAGCTATCGCCTCCCAACGTCGAGCGAAGCTCGGAGTCCACCAGCTTGATTATGTGCTGGGCCGGGGTAAGCGCACGGGAGACCGTGGAACCGATGGCCGCTTCGCGGATGTTGTCGGTGAACCGGCGGACCACCTCCAGGTTGACGTCAGCCTCCAGCAGGGCGGCGCGAATCTCTCGCAGAGCCGCCTCGATGTCGGCGGCGGAGAGCCGCCCCTTGCGCTTCAGCTTGGTGACCACGCCCTCCAGGCGGGCCGAGAGGTTGTCGAACAAATCAGGCTTCCTTCACTTCGCCCTGGTGTCGGGGCGGGGACGAGAAAATTCTAGGGCGCCGGTGCGGCTGAGCACCGATCCCTCAGTCGAGCGCGGTAAGGGACTCCACATACGCCTTGGGGTCGAAAGGGATCAGGTCCCCTATTCGCTCTCCGACGCCCACCATCTTTACCGGGATTTTGAAGGTCTCCTCGATCGCGAAGGCTATGCCGCCCTTGGCGGATCCGTCCAGCTTGGTCAAGACCACGCCGGTGACACCAACCGCCTCGGAAAAGACCTTCGCCTGAGCAAGGCCGTTCTGGCCGACCGTCGCATCCAGGACCAGCAACACCTCACCCAGGTTGCCTTGGGCCTTTTCCACGGTGCGGTAGATCTTCTTGAGCTCCTCTATCAGGTTGAGCTTGTTCTGCAGCCGTCCCGCGGTATCGCCCAGGACGACGTCGGTGCCCTTGGCCCGGGCGGAGGAGATCGCATCGAATAGCACTGCGGCGGGGTCTCCTCCCGGCGCCCCGCGTACGATCTCCGCTCCCGCGCGCTCGGCCCACAGGCCGAGCTGGTCGGCGGCCGCGGCGCGGAAGGTATCCGCCGCGGCGAGCATCACGCTTCTGCCTTCGCCGCTCATCTGGTGGGCCACCTTGCCGATCGTCGTTGTCTTTCCCACCCCGTTCACGCCGACGAAGAGCCACACCACGGGGCGATCGCCCTCGACCAGGAGTGAGCGGTCGGCGTGGGAGAGAGCCTCCAGCATGGCCGCCCGGATCGCCTCGAGAGCAGCGACCGGATCGGTGATGCGCTCGCGGCGCACGCGCTCCTTGGCCGCCTCCACTATGCGCGTAGCCTGGTCCAGGCCGACATCGGAGAGTATGAGCGAGTCCTCCACTTCGCCCCAGAAGCTCTCTTCGATCGCATTGCGCTTGAAAAGCCCTTGCAGAGCAGCTGTGAAGGGCCTCCTGGCTTGCCTTAGGCCCTCCTGTATCGTCGCCGGGAGCTCGGGGACCAGCTTCTCCTCGGCTTGGAGATCCAGCTCCTCCGGGCTGGGCTCGGGTCCGCTTATCAGGCCGCCTTGGGTGGGTTTGGCTGAGACCTCTTCCCCGGGCCGTACGGGCGGCCGGGTGCCCGAGAGCGGAGCCGCGGGCTTGGGCTGGGCACCTCGTCTCCTGGAACGGGTGCCGACCAGGGTGATTCCCCCGGCCACCAGGGCTACAACGACGACGAGAAGGATTATTTGTGCACTGTGCATGGTGCAGAACAGTGTAGGAGCTGCGTGCCTCGCCTAGGAAGTGCCGTAGATGCGCAACTGCCGGTCGGCCAGGCGGTCCACGACCACCCTGGTCGCGCCGTCCCCGTTCATGGCCACCCCGAAGAGATTGTGGGCGATCTCCATGGTGCGCTTTTGGTGGGAGATGACGAAGAGCTGTGCGTGGGCACCGAAGGCTTCCAGCAAGGCGAGTAGGCGCGACAACGACAAGTCGTCCAGCGCAGCCTCCACTTCGTCGAGTATGTAGAAAGGCGAGGGTCTGGAGGAGAATACAGCGATCAGGAAGCCCAGCGCCACCAGTGAGCGCTCGCCCCCGGAGAGAAGGTTGATGCTGCGGACCGACTTGCCGGGGATGGAGAGGACAAAATCCAAGCCCGAGGAGAGTGGGTCGGATTCATCCATCAACCGGAGTTCGCCGCGGCCGCCGGGAAACAACAACCCGAATGTCTCCTCGAAATGTGCCGAGACGTCCGCCAGAGCCGACAGGAAGACGCTGCGCATCTCCCGGGTGATCTCCCGGTCGAGGGAGCGCAACTCGCTCCGGGACGCGGCGACGTCCTCGAGCTGGGAGTCGAGGAAGCGCTGCTGCTCGCGAAGCTCGGCCAGCTCGATTTGGGCAAGCTGGTTGATCGGCCCCATCCTGGCCAGCTCCTCCTCCAGCCGGCGGAGATGTTCGGGCGCCGCCGACGGCTCCACGCCGGGAAGGATGGGTATCTGCCGTGCCACCTCGGGATCGATCTCCAACTCGCGCCAGATGCGCTCCTGCATCACCTGGCTGCGCACTTCGCTCTCCCGGAGGCGGAGTTTTGCGGAAGCGACATCTTGCTCCAACAGGTGTCTCTGATAGGAGAGGCGGTCGATCTCGGCGGCGAGGCGAGCAGATTCCTCCTTCAAGGCGCTGCGCCGCATCTGGCGCTCCTCGATGGAGGCTCGAAGGTCGGCCTCAAGTGCGAGGAGCTCTCCCTCCCCGGTACCGCAGCGCCGTGCCAGGGCCAGGTGGCGCGCCAGCCGAGCTCGCACAACTTCCGCCTCGGCCAGACTTTTTTCACGCCGCCCGATCTCGGCGGCAAGCTCGGTCTCCATCCCGGCAATCTGCTCGTCCAACTGCTTGAGACGCTCCCAAAGCCGAGCGGCGCGCACCTCGATGGCGGAACGCCGCGCCTTCGCCGCCGCAATGCCCTCGGCGATGCGAGCAGCCTCGCGGCGCATCCCGTCCAGCCCCTGGCGCACCTGCTCCAGCGCTGACTCCAGAGCGGCAAGCTCGGTCTCGGTGGGCTCGAGGTGCGCGGCCGCCTCGGCTTCATCCACGCTCAGGCGGCCGAGGCTTTCCGTGGCCTCCTGGATCTGCACGGCCAGGCCCTCCACCGACGCGCTCTGGCGTTCGAGGGCCGCGAGTGCGGTTGCGGCCTCCCGGCGGGAGCGCTCCGCGTTCGCCTCGCGCTCCTTCACCGACGACTCCAGGGCGCTACGGGCGGCACGTGCTGCAGCATGCTCGGACGAAACAACCGCCAGGCTCTCTGTCGCCACCTTCGCCCGTTCGGCGGCCTCGGTCTGGGTCCGCCTGGTCACCACCTCGGTCTCGGAAACGGCCTCGAACCCGATCAGGCTCGCACGCTCACCCGAGGTGGTGACCAGGTGCACTCCCGGCTCCGCGACCGAACCCAGTGCCTGCTCACCCTCGGGCGCCAGGTAGGCGCCGCCAAGCAGCCAACCAACCAGATCGGCTACCGCCGGATGGGCGGATTTGACCAGATCGGCTACAGGCTTGGCGCCGGTGGGTGCGGGCAGCGTCTCGGGAGAGGAAAACCCCCCGGGCGATGCCCCAAGCACCAAGGCTCGGGCCGAAGCACCCCTGATCGCCATGAAGCTGGCCCTGGCGGCTTCCATGTCCCGCTGCACCACTGCCCTGCCCCAGGGGGCCAGTGCCGCCTCAACCGCCTTTTCGAAACCCGGCTCGATGTCAAGCAGCTCCACTAGCACTCCGAGTGGCTCGGCGATCTGCCTGGCCAGCTCCAAGTGGGAGCCGGCGCGCATGGAGGCGGCTGCCCTCTCAAGTGCCTGGAGCACGGCGGTCGCCGCGGCGTGCTCGGCCTGAGCCGCGGCCAACCTCTCGGCCAGCTCCGCCTCGGCTGCTACGGCCGCGCTGAGCGCCAGGCGCCCATCCTCCAGGCCCGACGCCGCACCCTCCAACTCTCCCGCCAACTTCTCGTAACGGGCACGAAGCTGCTCGAGGGAGGCACGGTCTTGGGAGAGCTGGTCCCCAAGGCGGGAGAGCCGTGCCTCGGCGGACCGTGCCGCCTTGGACGCCGATTCATAGGCCTGGAGGGCGCGCGCGCGGGAATTGGAAGCCTGTCTGGCCGCCTCGGCCAGCGTCCGCTCCTTGTCCTCCAGCTCTCGCACCAGCGCCGCCGAAGCCTGGAGCCCGGAGGCGTCGAGCTGGCGCTCCTCCTCCTCCAGCTGCTCCAACGCCGGGCCGATTCCGATCACCTCGGCCTCGAGTCGCTCCTTCTCTGCCCGGAGCGCCGCAAGTTGTTCGCCCAGAGCGCGCTCTCGGGAGTCATCACCCAGCTGGGCCAAGCGCTCCTCCAGCCTTCTGGCGCGCTCGGCGGCCAAAAGCGCCACCCTCGTGAAACGGCCACGAAGCTCCCCTGCCCGGCGCAGCCTTTCGGAGTCGGCGATACCCTCTTCTTCACCACCTGCATCGCCAAGTTCGTCCCGACGGGCGCGCATAGATCCAAGCAGGGGCTCGATCTCGGCAAGCCGGTTCGCCAGGGCGGTCAGCTTGTCCTGCTCCGTAAGGCTCTCATCCAGATGCCGGCGGTATTCTTCGCCGAGAAGATATCCCTTCAGCTGGGAAATCTCGTCCTTCAGGTCAAGGTGTCTCTTGGCGGCGTCAGCCTGCCGCTCCAGCGGGCGTATGCGCTTCTTCAGCTCCCGCGATGCTTCGCTGGCCCGCTCGAACTCGGCGTCGACCACCTCCATGCGGCGGCGGGTGCGCTCCTGGCGGCGGCGGTATTTGGCGATACCGGCCGCTTCTTCTATCACCAGGCGGCGCTCCTCCGGCTTGGCGTCGAGCACGCTCTCCAGGCTTCCCTGAGAGACAATGGTGTGTTGGCCACGGCCGATGCCGGCATCGGCAAGAAGCTCCTGGACGTCGATCAGGCGGCATTCGCGCCCGTTGATCTCGTAGCGCGACTGCCCGTCGCGGGTGAGTTCCCGGGCGATTGTCACCTGGGCCCCTCCTGATCCGAGCCGCTCGGAGGCGTTGTCCAGCACGATCTCCACGATGGCGGACCGGGAGGCGGAGCGGCCCTGGTTGCCCGCAAAGATAACCTCTTCCATCCTGGAGGAGCGCAGAGACTTGGGTGACTGGGCGCCAAGCACCCAGGAGATGGCATCGACGATATTGGACTTTCCGGAGCCGTTGGGGCCCACCACAACGTTGATGCCTTGGGTGAGCTGCAACTCCACCGGGTCGGCAAAGGACTTGAACCCTTTGATGGAGATGGATTTCAGCTTCATGCCACGCTCGCCACTTGGGCTTGGGCCATCGCGGCCCGGCCGCAACTCAACGAAATCCACCCCGCAGACATGGCCCAGGAAACAGCTGCCCGCAGGTGCGGGCGTCACGTAGCAATCTACCGCCCGGGCCAGTGCCGCCGCCTTACTCCAAGCCTCTAATTGCCCCCCTGTAGCCCAAGCAGCGCGGCCCCGGGTCCCTCGGCCCGCACTACGCGGTCCTCAGCGCTGGCAAAGAGGGCAGAAGTGGCTGGAGCGGCCGGCGAAGACCTCACGCCGGATTGGCTCCCCGCACTCCAGGCATGGCTCCCCTTGGCGTCCATAGACACGGAGTTTGGTCTGGAACGATCCCAGTCGTCCCGAGATATCGCGGTAGGTTCGGTCAGCCAGGCTGGAACCTCCCAGCGCTACGGCTTCGGCGAGAACCTCCTTGCACGCCTCGGTTAGCCTGGCCATCTCGCCGGTACCGAGCGTCGTCGCCGGCCGGCGCGGCATAAGCCGAGCCCGGTGCAGCATCTCGTCGGCGTACATATTGCCGATCCCCGCCACCAGGGTCTGGTCGAGAAGGAGGGTCTTGACCGCCATGTTGCTGCGCAAGGCCCGCTCCCTTAGGCAAGCGAGCGGGTCAGGGGCCTCAATGGCGTCCGGACCGAGATGAGCAATGGAGGCCGGCAGGCCACCCTGCGCAGGGCGATGGCCGACCTCCACCCGGCCGAACATGCGGGGGTCGATGAGGACGATATCTGAGCCGTCCGCGAAATTCAGCACCAGGTGCGCATGCTTGTCCCGTGCGGCGCTCGCTCCGGAGAGAGCGCTGGAGCGAAGCTGGCCACTCATACCCATGTGCAGCATTAGAACCTCTCCCGTCACGCCGCCGTCACGTTCGAGATCCGCCAGCAAAAACTTCCCGTGGCGGCCAAGGGAGTGGATGCGCGCTCCGACCAGGACGTCCGGCAGCGCATCCCGCGCAGCCTCCCCGCGGAAGATCCTGCTCGCGTCGGACCTGCAACTCGTGACGCACCGGCCGAGCGCGACACTGGCCAGCCCACGACGAATTGTCTCCACCTCGGGGCCCTCAGGCATGGGCTTCCCCGTCGGCCAGCGAATCCAGCGCCGCGCGCGCAGCCCGTTGTTCGGCCTCCTTCTTGGACCCTCCGCGCCCGGTGAAGGTTGCCCCACCCTCGAGGGTCACCTTGGCAACGAACTTGGGGGCGTGTTGCGGGCCGGTCATCTCCGCGCTGTAGCGCGGGCCGGCCAGTCCCGCCTTGGCGAAAAGTATCTGCAACTGGCTCTTGGCGTCCACCAGCGCCACCTCGACGTCCAGCCGTTCAAGATCGCTGAGCACGGTTCGGTCGATCACCGCCATCGCTGCCTCAACCCCAACGTCGAGCCAGATGGCCGCTACCACTGCCTCGAAGGCTCCGGCGAGAATGGTGCGCTTCTTGGCACCTCCGCTATTGCGCTCGCCCTGGCCCAGCACGAGGTGACGGTCGATCCCAAGGTCACCTGCGATGGCGGCAAGGGAATCGGTGTTGACCAGCGCAGATCGCGCTACGGTCAGATAGCCCTCGTCGCGTTCCGGGAAGCGGATAAACAGGGCCTCTGAAACGCGGGCCTGCAGAAGCGCGTCCCCGAGAAACTCGAGGCGCTCGTTGTGCTCGAGCGCGGGATTTTCCAGCGCGGCGGACTTGTGGGTCAGGGCGATGACGAGCGACGGCATCTTGGCCAAGTGCGAGTCGAGGCTGCCCGGCCCGGAGGTGGAGCCGCCGACGCGCGATGCCACCTCGAGCAGGTCGAGGAGACCGAAGGTCAAATGCGGCCTGTCACTGGTCCAGACCGCGTTGTCCCGGCCCTTGCCCAACTCCCCTGCTACTGAGCGATCTCGAGCTTGTCGGCCACGTAGTTCACGGCGTCGCGGACTGTTTTGAGGTCCTCGAGGTCCTCGTCCTCGATGCGGAAGGTGTGCTCCCCACCCGAGAACTCCTCCTCCATCGCCTCGACCAGCTCGATAAGCGCGAGCGAGTCGGCGTTGAGGTCGTCGGCAAAGGAGGCGTTCTCACCGATCGAGGAGGGGTCGATCTCCAGAATGTCGGCGAGATTGTTGCGGATCGACTCAAGGATCTCCGCCTTGGACGAGTACTTGGAGCCCGAAGACACCCTTACCTCCACTTTCTTAACGCTGAAACGGGAACCTAGGACCCGACAGCACTGGTGAGCTTGCCAAGAATGCCGTGGTCGGCCAGGCGCATGCTGGTTGCGATGGCGTTGAATATCGCCTTGGGTGAAGAGGAGCCGTGCGAAATGATGCAGATTCCGTCCACACCAAGAAGCATGGCACCGCCATAGCTGTCCGGATCCAGCTCCTCCATGAGGGGTAGGAGCTTGGGGAGCGCCACGTCGACCACCGCTTGGCCGTCTTCGCCGGCACCGAGGTGATCGAAGATCGCCTTGGCCAGCGCACGCATGGAGCCCTCGAGCGTCTTCAGCACGATATTGCCGGTGTACCCGTCGCACACCACCACGTCGATCCGGTCGCTCATGACGTCCCGTCCCTCGACATTGCCGATGAAGTTGATGCGGTCGCACTGCTCCAGGAGGGGATAGGCCTCCTTGACCAGCTCGTTCCCCTTGCCCTTCTCCTCGCCAATGGAGAGGATGCCGACGCGTGGTGATTCGACGCCGAAGACTTCGTTGGAGTAGACCGAACCCATCTCCGCGAACTGCACCAGCCAGGAGGCGATCACGTCGGAGTTAGCTCCGGAGTCCAGTACCACCGTTGGAGTCGAGCCGGGCACAGGGATGGTGGTGGCGATAGCCGGCCGGGCAACTCTCGGCAGCCTGCCGAATTTGAGAAGAGCCGAGGCCATCGCGGCTCCGGTGTTACCGGCCGAAATCATTCCGACCGCCTTGTGGTCGCGCACCAGCTCGGCGCACCTGACCAGCGAGGAATCCCTCTTCCTGCGTACCGAGGATGCCGGGTCGTCGTGCATCTCGACGACCTCCGAGGTCGCGAGCACCTGGAAACCTTCGGCGGCCAGGGGTCCAACCACTTCGGGAAGGCCGACCATTATCAGCTCGACCCCGAGCTCCTGCTTGGCACGGCGCGCGCCCTCGATTACGACATCCGGGGCGTTGTCGCCCCCCATGACGTCGAGCGCCAGAGGCAGCAAGCTACCGGACCTCTACAGCCTGGCGGCCGTGGTACCACCCACAGTTGGGACATACGTGGTGGGGGCGCTTGGCGAAGTTGCACTGCGGGCAAGCGCTCTTGGAGGGCAGCGAGAGGAACCAGGCGCTCGCCTGACGGGAGCGGCCCTTGGCCTTGGACGTCTTGCGCTTGGGAACAGCCATCTTCAAACTCTCTATCGATCGAACCGCTGGACCTGGAGCCGACCGTGCGGCTCTCAGTCGCCCGCAAGAGTCTACAAGGGATTGGGGCGCAACCTTCCGCCTGGTCGCTCCCCTGTTACGCCCGGAATCCGGGCGCTCAGCGCAACTGGTCGAGGATGCGGAAGCGTGGGTCGATCTCTCCCCCGCCGGAATGCCCGCAGTCGGCCTCGTTCAGGTTCGCCCCACAGACCTGGCAGAGCCCCTTGCATTCCGGAGAACACAGCGGCGCGACGGGAAGCGCCAGTACCACGGCGTCACGCAGCATCTCGGTCAAGTCCACGTAGTCGCCGTTGATGGGATACGTGTCCCCCTCCTCTTCCTTGTAGTCGGATTCGAAGAGCTCGCGCATCTCCACCTGCAGCGGCAAGGCGCTCTGGCTCAGGCAGCGCCTGCACTCGGTGGTCACCTCCACCATTGCGGTCCCCGAGAAGAGGATTCCTGAGTGCACCGCCTCCAGCTGCCCTTTGGCACGCACCTTGGTTCCTTCGGCGACCCACGCGGAGGAAACGAACATCTCGGGGATCTCCCCTTCAACCTCCACCGCCAGTAGGGATCCCGGGGCCTTGGAGAGCCGGGTGACGGAGACCTTGAACGGATTCGATGCGCCCACTGCAACCTCCCTTAGTCGGCGTCCTGGTCAAAGGGGAACTCGTCGTCCTCCTCTACGGCGGCCAGCGGCTGGGCGCCGGCCACGGCGCCCGAACCCGCCAGCTTGGATCTGCCCGCCTGTACTTCCTTCATGATCTTCGCCAAGGCGATCTCGAGTTCGGCGAGCTTCTGGTCCGCGTAGTCCTCCGCATCGAAGCGCAGCCTGGCCGCATCCTCGCGGGCCATTACCAGAATGCGGTTGGCCCCGGCCTGTGCCTGGCGGACGATCTCCTGCTTGGAGACCATCCTCTCCGCACGCCCGCGGGCCTCCTGCATGATCTCCTCCGCCTCGAGCGATACACGATCCAAGTACTCCGCACGCTCGCGCACGATCCATTGCGCCTCGCGCATCTCCAACGGGAAGCGCTCCTTGGCCAGCCGGACGAGGTAAAGGAGTTCGTCACGAGAGACAAGAACCGACGCAGAAAGAGGCATCGCCTTCGCGGTGCCCACAATCTCCTCTATGCGGTCGAGGATCTCGCCTAGGCCCAGCCCGGCGCCATCGCCATATTCTTCGATGTCGGACATCGACCGTCCGTCCTTGCCTTGCTCAGTTGAACTTGGCGGCTATCGCGCGGGCGATCGGCGCGGGTACGAACCCGGAGACGTCGCCGCCGTAAGAGGCCACTTCTCTCAGGAGTCTAGAAGCGACGAAGGAGTAGACCGAGGAGGTGGGGATGAAGAGGGTGTCGATGCCGGAGAGCTGCCGGTTCATCTGGGCCATCTGCAGCTCATTCTCGAAGTCGGACACCGCTCGCAGGCCTCGAATGATCACCGAGGCGCCTATTTCCCGAGCAAGCTGCACCACCAGCGAGGAGAGGCCGACGATCTCGACGTTGCTCAGATGGCCCACGGCGGCCTCGATCAGCTCCTTGCGCTCTTCCAAGTTGAAGAGGGCTGAGGCCTTCTGCGGATTGCGCATTGCTGCAACCACCACGGTGTCGAACAGGCGCGAGGCCCGCTCGACCACCTCGAGATGGCCGTTGTGAAATGGATCGAATGACCCCGGGAACAGCGCGATGGTCAACTGTCTTCCTTTTGTATCCCAGCTTCGGGCGCCTCCTCGTGCAGGACGAAAAAGGACACCCACGTATCGCCGTACCTCTTCAGGGTAGTTCGCCGGTACCCACCGCTTTCTGGTAATTCGCGATTGGATTCGGCCACCACCAGCCTTGCGGGGTGCTTGCCAAGCAAATCTCCCCACTCGTCGAAGCTATAGGGCGGATCACACAGGCATAGATCGGCCGGCTCCGACTGCCTGGCCAGGTAGGCCGACGCCTCCACCCCAACCACCTCGAGACGGCAGGGGAGGCGCTGGCCAAGCTCGCCGGCCGTCGCCCGGAGCTGGTCCGCCGCCTTGCGGTCGGACTCGACGAAGACCACCGACGCCGCCCCGCGGGAGGCGGCCTCGAGCCCGAGTGAACCGGTCCCTGCAAAGAGGTCCAGCACCCTGGCTCCCTCCAGCTCGAACTTGCCGAAAAGCGTGTCGAAGATGGCCTTGCGGACCTTGGCCGTGGTAGGACGGGTCTTGGACCCGGCCTTGGCCCGGATCCGTCGCCCTTTCTCCAATCCGCTGCCGATTCGCATGGCGTCCTCTTCCAATCCGGCCTGCCCGGACGGCACGGGTTGAGAACTTATCAGCTTCTAAAGAGGTATTCGGCATCCTGATCCGAAGCGAATCCTTCCAGCTCGCCACGGAGCTCCTCGAAGGCACCCAGCGTCGGGTCCTCCCCGACCAGGGCGCGTGCCACCTCCCGAGCCGATTCGAGGATGCGCCGATCCTTGGCCAACGAGGCTATTCGTAGGTCGGACGTGCCCTTCTGGCGCGCTCCCAGTAGGGTGCCCTCTCCCCTCAGCTCCAGATCCCGCTCGGCGAGAAAGAAACCGTCGGTGGATTCAACGCACGCCTGCAGGCGCCCCTCGCCCACCGTGTCCAGCTCAACGGTTTCCACCAGGTAGCAGTATGACTGCGCCCCACCACGGCCGACACGGCCGCGCAGCTGGTGGATCTGAGCGATACCGAAGCGGGCGGCGTCCAGGATGATCATCACGGTTGCGTTGGGGACGTCCACCCCCACCTCGATCACCGTCGTCGATACCAGGACATCGAGTTCGTGTTGACGAAAGCGCTCCATCACCTGTGCTTTTTCCCCGGTCGGCATCTGCCCGTGCAGGAGCCCCACCCGCATGTCGGAGAGCCGGGTGGCCGTCAGCTCCTCGTATGTCGCCGTAGCGGAAGCCGCCTGCACTTTCTCGGACTCCTCCACCAAGGGACAAACGATGTAGGCCTGCCTTCCCGAGGCAACCTCACGCGCCAGGCGTGCGAACACCTTGTCGATCTCCTCCTCGTTACGTGCCCTGCGGGTACGGATAGGAGTCCTGCCGGGGGGAAGCTCGTCCAGCACGCTGTAGTCGAGGTCACCGAAGATCGTCATGGCCGCGGTGCGCGGGATCGGTGTTGCGGTCATCACCAGCACATCCGGCTCCAACTCCTGGCGTTCCAGTGAGCGCTCCCTCAGCAAGGACCGCTGCTCCACCCCGAAGCGATGCTGCTCGTCCACGACCACGAGCCCCAGGCGCGAGAACTCCACCCCCTCCGATAGAAGCGCATGCGTCCCCACCACCAGGTCCACCCGGCCTTCGAGCAGTTCTCCCAGGAGGGACTTGCGCCGTGTGCCGACCACCTTGTTGGTTAGCATCTCCACCTTGAGCGGCCGCCTGCCGTCACCGAAAAGGCCCCATTCCTCCCTGGCGTCCACCTCCAGGCCAGCCAAGAGTCGGGAAATGCCGAGATAGTGCTGCTCCGCAAGCACTTCGGTGGGTGCCATCAGCACGGCCTGGTAGCCGGACTGGATGGCAAAGAGTGCTGCGCAAACGGCCACCATGGTCTTGCCTGAACCGACGTCACCCTGCAGCAAGCGGTGCATCGGCACCGCGGAGGCCATGTCCATGGCAATCTCCCCTACCACTCTCAGCTGGGCGGAGGTCGGCACGAAGGGAAGCTGGGCCAGGAAACGAGATGCGAGGTCACCGGAGTCCGACAACCCGAGGCCCGGCTGGAAAGCACCTCCGGCGTCGGTATGGAACCCGGCCGTGCGGCCATCGGGGGCGGCCGGCCGGACCCGCCCCTTGGAGGCGAGCGCGCCCACCGAGTGGCGGATGCCTCTTGCCTGCTGCTCCTTGTGCACCTTTGCCGCCACCAACTGCAGCTGGATGCGCAGAAGCTCGTCGAAGGCCAAACGCTCCCGGGCACGCGCGTAATCCTCGGGGTCGCCGGGTGCGTGGATGAGCCGGTAAGCGGAATCCCTGTCGATCAGGCCCAGGCTCCTCCTGAACGCTTCCGGGAGCGGGTCCTCGATCCAGCCGGCCTCCTTCAAGGTGGTGGCTATGGCCTTCACCAGCTCATTCGGCTTGAACCGGTACTTCTCGCTTTGCGGGTAGATGGGCACGATGCGGCCGGTGCGGTCACCGATCAGATCCACCAGGGGGTTGACCATCTGCCGCTTGCGGCCGAAGACCTCCATCCTGCCGAACAAAGCACACTCAAGCCCTGGCCGAAGCTGTCTCTTGCGCCATGGCTGGTTGAAGAAGGTCACCGCCAGACTGCCGGTTTGGTCGGAAACAACCACCTGCACGATCTCGCGCCGCCCCTTGGCGAAACGAGAGGTCACCGAACGCACCGTCCCGATCACCAGGACGTCGGCTCCCGGGGTGGCCTCCCAGATTCCCATGTGATTGCGCCGGTCGACGTAGCGCCGGGGGAAGAAGTTCACCAAGTCGTAAAGGCTCTCGAAGCCGGACTCGATGAAGGCCTTGGAGCGTGCAGGCGTCAGGCCGATGGCCGAAGCCGGGGGCACACGCTTCAATGCGAACAGATTCGAACGTCTGGTGAACCTACCCGTCCTCACGGACTGGGCTCCTGGCTCCGCCGCTTGGTTGTGGTTACCTGGCATCGCTTCCATCACGCTACCGCGACCAACTGCTCCGGCATCAACGAATCGATGCCGGCATAGGAGTTGGCTTGCTTGGCGGCGTTTCCACTACCAAGGCCCCGAACGGGGGGCTACTCAGAGCTTTGGCCTTGCGGCAGGCCACCTTGCGGTGTGCCTTGCGCTGGTCAGGAGCCAAACGTCCGGCGGCTCGGGGATACGTGACAAGGGCTGTCACATCCGGTCCAATCGGGTACGTTTCCCCGCACAACGCCTTTTGGAGTACGTCGATTTCTCCCGCGGCGTGTCGCCGGAAGGTCAACCCGCATTCCGGGTTCTCGCACCGGTAGTGCGGGACAGATGGCTGGTTGGGCACCCCACACCCGGGCCAGCTCTTCGTGGACCCGGAGTCGCCAATGTGCTCGGGATCGAGTCCGGTCTTTTCCACCGGGGCACGTTTCCTTAGCGCCTCTCGCCCCTCGCGAGAGCTGCTGGCGACCGTGGCGGCCCATGTGCCGCCTCCCTCTGGGTTTCTGCTCGATACTACGGACGTCGCCCAGGACCAGGCGTCCGGTGTTATGGGTGATGACGTGGTTCGCATTCTTCCCTGCAAACGGGCGGTCTAAGTCCCCGAGCGCCAGGCGCGCCTTACCCTGCATGCGCTTCTTCGCCCCGACGAGTCCACGATAACCCTCGGAGCCGTTCGGGGCATTCGAGAGCTTCTTCCAGAGCCCGCCGCTGGCGTTGTTCCCCGGTCGCTTGGTCGCATGTCCCTCATGACCGCGGACAATGGTGACGCCGATGGTCTTCTCCTCCACCCAGGTGGCAACTGCCATCGGGTCGATGCCGCCCTGGTCGACGGAAGTAAGGTTTCGCCGCTCCCGACCGCGCGCTCGGTCGAGTACGGGATGTGCAGCCGGTGCTGCCGGTCGTCGGGGTGCCGGCAGAGATGGATCCCCCTCCAGAGGTCCACCGCCGCTGCTTCGCCGCTCGCAGAGTCCTTGAGGTCGGGCGGGCCAATACAATGCCCGACTTTGCTCCGCCAAGCGGAAGGTTGAGTCTGCCCTCAGTCCGTATCCTCCAGCCGAATCCTCTGGAGAACGACAATGGCCGGTCGTTCTTTGTCCGCCAAGGAGCCCGCCCGCACCGACATCCCGTTCTTGCGGCTGGTGCGAGAGGTCCTGATCGCCTCGTGGAGGTCGTGAGCGACCGGCGCGGTGGTGTGGGCATGAAGGGGGTTTTCGTACCGGCCGTCATGCGGTCTATGATCTCCACGCCCACAACGCCCTGGTTCCCAAGTATCGCGGGAAGGTGATGACCCGACGTGCCAGGGATTCTCTCCGGGCCACCTTCGAGGAGATGTGCACCCGCTACGGGGCAACACTCGATGCTTTCTAGACCGACAGCGTCAGACCCACCTGGTGATCACCTGCACACCTAAGGTGGCTCGCTCAACCCTGGCCATGTCCCTGAAGGCGATCTCCTCCATGCGGGTGCGCCAACAACACTGGCCGGAGGTCACACGCGCCCTATGGGGAGCACATTTCTGGTCCCCCTCGTACTGCGTCGTCTCGGCAGGCGGAGCAGCACCGGAGATCATCAAGGCTTACATCAAGAACCAGCTGCCTCCCAACCTGCCAGGCCGGCCTCGCACGGGCAAGCAGCCATGACCCCCTCCCTTACGGACGGGGATTGCGGCCGCACTTCGTTCGATGACAGCTCGAACAACGCGGCGCGGTCAACGGCGGAATTGGAGAGTTCGGCTAGCGGTACCGCCGCGATTGAGGAGCGTGTACCGGCGGTACCAACTCCACCGGTGGACGGAATCGCCACGGCGGCACCTCACTCGATCCCGATGAGGTACGGATAGAGGGGTTGCGCGCCGTGCAGCACCTCCACCTCGAGATCAGGATGCTCCGCAGCGAGCCATTCGGTCACCTCCCGGCTGGAGGCAGGACTCACGCCTTCGCCTTCAATGAGCGTGATGATCTCACTCTCCTGGCTGATCAGAGCGGCAATAGAGCCTATGGCCGCTTGGGCCGCGGTCTTGGCGATCGCGACCACACCGGACGCGCCGAGGCCGATGAAGTCCCCGGCTGCGACCTCCCCGATCCCGGACCGGTAGTCACGAACCGCCTGGGTGACCTCGGCAACCACGACGCGTTTGGCCGATGCCGTCATGACCTCCACGTTGGCACCGATGTCGTTCATGGGGTCGTACTCGACCAAGGCGGACATGCCTTCCACGACACCGCTGGTCGGTATGACGGCCACCTCCTTTGCCGAAAGCGCGGCCGCCAGCTGGGCCACGGGCGTGACATTGGTGTTGTTGGGAAGCACGATGACAGCGGGGGCCGGTACCTCTTCGATCGCGGCCAGTATTTCCTCGGTGGATGGATTCATGGATTGGCCGCCGAGCACTATACGCTGCACTCCGAGTGAGCGGAATATACGAGCGATGCCATCCCCGTTCGCAATGACGACCACCGCGGTCTCCACCGGCTCCACCCCCTCCGGAGAATAGGGATCCGGTGCGCCGGCTCCGCCGGCGGCCACCACCCACTGCTCCTCGGCGACCTGGTCGTAGAGGTTGGTTACGCGTATGCGCGACGGCCGGCCGGCCTCGATGCCGGCCTCGATGGACGCGCCGATGTCATCGGTGTGGATATGGCAGTTGTAGGTCCCGTCATTGCCGACCACGACGATCGAATCGCCCAAGCCGGCCCACACCTCGCGAAACGCCCCCACTTGGGTCTCGTTCGACTCAAGCAGGAACATGACCTCGTACTTCGGCCCCAGGCCCTCCGCCTGACCAGCCGACACAGTCTCCACCCACGCAGCGGACTCCGGCACCACTGCTTCGAAGGCGAAGACCCGGCGGGCGCCCCCTTCCACGGCGCCACCCTCGAGGACATCGCACAAGGCGGCAACCATCAGAACGAAGCCGGCTCCGCCGGAGTCCACCACTCCAGCTTTACGCAACTGGGCAAGAAGCTCGGGAGTCCGCGAAAGGGAGGCCTCAGCTATATCCAACAGTGCCGGAGCTGTCTCAGCCAGGCTTGCTCCGGCCTCCGTCAGCTCTCTGGCACTATGAGCAACTTCTGAGATGACAGTGAGAATGGTTCCTTCTACGGGGTTCAGAACCGCCGCGCGCGCCCGCTCGTCCGCACGGGTCAGCGCTGCGGCAAGAATTCCCAGGTCGGCCTCCTCTGTGGGCGCCTCGCCCACCACCTTGCAAAGCGAGCCGATCACTTGTGAGAGGATCACGCCCGAGTTGCCCCGCGCCCCGAGCAGGGCAGCCTTGCCCGCGTCCATGAAGTCCGACGCGCTGCCACGATTCGTCCCGGACGCCAGGCCGCGTGACTCGATAACTTCAGTGGCCGAGCGCAGCGTGAAAAACATGTTCGTGCCCGTATCGCCATCAGGAACCGGGTACACGTTCAAGCGGTCTATCTTTTCGCGGTACTCCCCAAGGATCTCCGCGTAGCGCATCAAGAGCCCCGCAAGGAAGCGGCCCCTCTGAACCATCAGATCACCTCGCCTGGACCGGCGGCTTCAGCCGTCGGGGAAATCGGGGCTCGGGGCTCGGTCCCGGGCCTGCCGGTGAGTTTGGCACCCCGGCTGTGGTTTGATCCCGTCATGTTGGATGCTCGCTTTCGTCGCTGGAGCGGTGGGGTCACGTCGCTCGGTCCGCACATCCTGTGGTGCCCGAAGTACCCCAAAGGGCTTCTCGGCGGCCGGGCGGCACAGCGCCTGAACAGGATGCTCGACGAGATTGCTGCTGAGAACGCCTGGCGAATCGTGCCTCGCGAGGTGATGCCCGGCCACGTGCACACCTTCGTGCGGGTGCGGGCGACCGACTTGCGCGCCGAGGTGGCACGCAAGTTCAAAGGCCGCACGTCGCGACAACTGAGGGCTGAGTTCCCCTGGCTCGCCCCCGGGAAGGTGCTGTGGTCCAAGGCGTACCTTGCCGCCTCGGTCGGGTACGTGTCCGAAGAGACCCCTCGCCGATACATCGAGCGCCAGTGGGTCGACGCGGCACGAGGCGAACTCACAAGTTCGGCCTCCCTCCGACGGCCAAGCGGCACGTCGCCTTGGGCCAGTGCCTCGAGGCATACCGGGAACGGTACTACGCAGCCCTCCAATGGCGCCTGCATACCGGTCGGATGTACTACACGTGCAGGCACCTCGACTCTGGCAACCGTGTCAGCCAAGCGGTATTCCGATCCCGGAGGGGTGGGCAGAAGGTCCACGCCGACGTCAATGTCGCCCGCCACATCGCTCGGGCTGGACTGGCCCGTCCGGGGGCACAAGCGGCCTGAAAAAAAGCCGGCGGCTTCAGCCGTCAGAGAAGTCACTGCAAACACCTCGCAGCAATGCTATTTGGACGCACCGGGCGGAGGGCCCTGCTACACGCCAAAGGCACTATGCTGAAACAGCTGTTTTTTCAACCGCGCGAAGGAGTCTCCAAGGTGGCATCGGTTTGTGAGCTGTGTGGCAAGGGTCCCCACTTCGGCATGTCGCTTTCGCACTCCCATCGTCGCAACAAGCGCCGCTGGAACCCGAACATCCAGAGCGTGCACGCCCTTGTGAACGGGAGCAAAAAGCGCATCAACGTCTGCACCTCGTGCATCCGCTCCGGCAAGGTCACCAAGGCCGCCTAGGCGGCGCCTGAGTTGGCGCGGCGCGCGCTTCTTTACTTTTCCTTCGGCGGGCCGGATGGCCCCGACGACGTTCTGCCGTTCATGCAGAACGTGACACGCAAGCGGCCGGTCCCGCCCGAACGACTGGTCGAGGTTTCTCGTCATTACCACCTCTTCGGCGGCCGCAGCCCCATCAACTCCATCAACCTGGAGCTGATAGAGCGGATTCGCCCAGCTCTGGTGGCAGCAGGCCACGAGCTGCCCGTATATTTCGGGAACCGCAACTGGAGTCCGTACCTGGGCGAGGCCCTTGGCCAGATGGGCAAAGACGGCATCGAAGAGGCACTCGTCTTCGTCACCTCCGCCTATGGTTCATACTCGGGATGCCGGCAGTACCGCGACGACCTGGCCGAAGCCCTCGCCGATCCGGCGAATCCCCCCATCCGGCTCTGGAAGCTGCGTCACTTTTACGACCATCCGCGCTTCGTGGAGCCCTTCGCCCAGGGGGCGACCGAGGCTTTCCGACGCCTTGCGGTCGTTCACGGCGCGGACGGGGTAAGGGTCCTTTACACCGCACACTCCATTCCCACCGCCATGGCCTCCAACAGCGAATACCTGGCCCAGCTCGGCCTCGTCCGCGACTACGTGAACGCCCGTCTGGTCAAAG
The DNA here is from genome assembly GCA_021786375.1 of Actinomycetes bacterium. GTDB lineage: Bacteria > Actinomycetota > Acidimicrobiia > Acidimicrobiales > Acidimicrobiaceae > Acidithrix. The sequence goes on along the minus strand of JAJYNL010000044.1, from coordinate 2,106 downwards.
AGACCGGGAGGCAGCCGGTTTGGGCACAAGTCTTCCAATCCCGTAGCGGCCCTCCTTCGCAGCCCTGGCTGGAGCCGGACATCTCTGATGCGATGAACGAGATGCACGCAGACGGCGCCGACGCCTTCGTGGTCATCCCCATCGGCTTCATCTCGGATCACATGGAGGTCGTCTACGACCTCGACACGCTCGCCGCCTCAACGGCACGCGATCTGGGAGCCGGCTTCATGAGGGTGCCCACTCCAAGCTCGTCGCCGGGTTTCGAAGACCTCGTGGTCGATCTGGTCCGCGAGCAGGAGGAGCCGGGCTTTGTCGCGCCTTCCCTCCCCATGCCACTCAAGCCTCTTCGGGAGTGCCGACCCGGCTGCTGCATGCCCGGCTACATGCCGCGCTCGCTCTGAGCCGGGAGACAGCGGCCGCATGACGTGAAACCGTGTGCTCTATCTAGCCGACCCTGCGTGGTCTATTCCCCCCGTCCCACCGGTGGGGAGACGGCGACGACGGTACCCAGAACGTGATATCCCGCCCTCCCGGCACGAGCAAAGCGGCGACGTTGTCGCTCGTGGCGCGAGCACGCTGCGTCCGGCCATAAGTACCGTGGAAAAAAGGACAAGTGCCCACGCAGTGAACCATCCTGGTTTTGATGCACACCTTCTTTAGGGGGAGTGATCCCGTCGGCGGCGAGCCGGCGCATCATTGCCCGAGCTTCCACGGTGGTTGTGCTCCAATCAGGTGAGGGTCCAGTTTTCGAGCGCCATGAACGCGAGGACCCGCTCAAGCCACAGGCAGCCAGTCCTATCCCGTCCAAGGCGATGAGCGCAAGGAGGCGCCACGGCCATGGGTGGGAGCCAGGCTCATCCATTCTGGCCGCGAAGTGGCGCGCTATTGGTGGAGGCATTGCGGACGCGAAGGTCTCCGGCCGGGAGAGGAACAGGGCGTTGAGCGGGATTCCGGGTACCCACAGGGTCGGTGCCGGGATCATCGTCTCCGAGGATTCACATCCAGGGACTGCTGCGTGCGTGGCCTTGGCAGCGCCGGTGTCCGGGCACCGGTGGATTCTTGACGACCAGGACGCCGTGAAACGTTCCGCCTCGCCGATCCGACCATGGTAGCAGTTCTGCTACCATGGTTACGGTGAACTATATCGCACAGAAAGAGCTGCGCAACCACGTCGGCGAGGTGCTCCGCCGGGCCGAGGCCGGCGAGACCATGACCGTGACGGTCGCCGGTCGTCCAGTTGCCGAGGTCGGCCCGGCGCATCGCCGCCGCTGGGTAAGCGGTGCCACTCTGGCCGGAATCTGGTGCGGAAAGGCACCGCAGGCTCTGGACGTCGACCTCGAGCGGCTGCCGGCAGGTATCGTGGACCCGTTCGCTTCATGAGGGCCATCCTCGACACCTCGGTGCTCATAGGGGAGCTCCCCCCGCCTGACCACGTCGAGGCCGCCATCAGCGTCGCCTCGATTACCGAGCTGCACTTCGGTGTCCTTGTGGCCGACGACGATGACGAGCGGGCGCGGCGCACCGCCCGACTCGCGGTGGTCGAGGCAACGTTCGATCCCATACCTGTAACCGCCGAGGTCGCCCGCGTCTGGGGGCAACTTGCAGCCGCGGTGGCCCGTCGTGGGGGCAACCCAAGACGGCGCCAGATTGACCTTGCCATTGCCGCCACGGCCCAAGTGGAAGGAGTGCCCCTCGTTACCGAGAACATCGGCGACTTCCAGATCATCAATGACCTTGTCGACGCTCGGCGACTATCAGACCTTTGACGTCCTCTCCCACCTGAAGGTGGGAGAGGACGTCAATCGAGTTCCAGTAAGGTCTCTTCGATTTCCGTCCCTCGGCCGGGGGCATAGGAGAACATGGTGCCCAGAACGCCGAATCCCGCCTTTTCCAGCACCCGCAAGGAGGCGACGTTGTCGCTCGCGGCGCGAGCGCGAAGGGGCCGAGCCGACAGATCCTCGAGAAGCAAGAACAGCGCCCGAGTTGCGATGCCTTCGCCCCAGCGTGGGCGGGCCACCCAGTAAGTCACCTCCGTTGCGCCATCCCAGCGGTAGCATCCGATGGTCCCGACCAACTCGCCGTCGGAGATGATGGCCAGAAATGTGT
>JAJYNL010000063.1 GCA_021786375.1 Actinomycetes bacterium | reverse complement strand
CGCCAGTCCCGCCGGCAGCGGTGGGGGACTCGGCTCCGACGCCAGATCATCCGGTGCCGGAGAGGAGGAAACGTAAGACCTTTGCAGTCATGCAAGGCCGTTCCCGGTGAGGCCAGAACCAATCCTGAGAACAGGGGCGGAACCCCGAGAAGGGGTGCAGCGTGAGTGCTCGCTACTGCTCACTCATCTGCAACGGTCTCCTCGATGCCGGCGAGGCTCGACAGCAGTTCCCTGACGCTCATGTGCATCGCTGCCCGGTCGGCCTCGCGGACCATCAGCTTCGCGACCATGAGTGCGAGCACGCAGTGGAAGATGTGGAAGCGGATCTTCGATTCGGTCCAATGGAACATCGGCGAGAACGAGACGACATTCGGGTCCTTCATCTGGCGGAAGTCGCCCTCTGCGGTCTCCTGGGAGCGGTACTCGGCGATGATCTGGGCGGTCGGGGCCTCCTCGACGGACTTGTCGGTGAAGAGGATCCGCTTGCCGAACAGCCGCTCTTCGAGCGCAGCGCGTGCCGCTGGCTTGGTGTGGAAGCTGAGACGGAGCTCGGCCGGTGATTCACCATCGAGGGTCCAGGCGATCACCTGGGACACCCATCGCGGAGCGAGGATCGTCGCGATCTCGGCCTCCACCTTCCCCCTGGACTTGCGGGTTCTGCCTCGAGCGAGGCGGTCCTCGAGCGCCGTCAGCTGGCGGTTCGCCTTGGCCAGGGTCTGGTCGAAGCCCCGGGACTAGGTAGCAGTCTTTTCCGATAATCAGTGCGCTGGATAATGCCAATATCCGTAACCGCTCAAGTCTTCCTGCGACAAACGAGCTCGCCCTTGCCGATGGGAACTACGAGAGCGTCGACACGCTCATCGACAAGAGCGGCATCCAGCATCGGCTGCAGCGTCTCGCGGTGGTTGATGGCGTTGTCCGCGATCAATATGCCTCCGGGCACGAGGCACGGCACAACAACGTCGTAGCAGGCCTCGTACACTTCCTTCTCGGCGTCAAGGAAGCAAAACCCCACCTGATCAAACTCATCTGCGTAATCAAGAAAGTCGCCCTCGACCAGCTTGACCACGTCGTCAACGCCCGCTCCCGAGAATGTCTCGCGGGCGAAAGCGACCTTCCGCGGCAGCACCTCAAACGTCGTGAGCGTGCGCGCTGTCGCTCTGCAGGCCAGCGAGAGCCAGAGCGTCGAATAGCCGGCACTCGTCCCGATTTCGATCACTGCCCCCTTTGGGGCCGATGCCGCCCACAGCGCAAGGAAGCGCCCCGTCTCCTCCGGAATCTGGCGGAGCCGGTCAAGCCGAGGAGTTCCATCGATACGATCGGCCCGGTCACGCCGCTCAAGCTCGTGCATGCGCTCGAGCATGCCGATCGGGATATCGTGGAACATCGAGGCCTCCCAACAAGCGTATCGGCCCCGATCTGGCAGACCGTGGCCTAGCTGGCTATAGCACGCCAAAGAGCGGACCCCTTCGCGGCGAGCTGCGAGGCGGCTTGGTTCCCGGCGCTGCTGGGCATCCATCCTACTCAAACAAGTCGAGCCCACCAAGCGACCACCGAGTCCGGGTCCGGGTCCGGTGAACGCTTAGTAGCCCGCCGCTCGGAAACATGCCGGGTGCATTTGTAGAACTTCCACATTTGGCCCGCGTACGGCCTGCAGCGCGGCAGCCATCCGCCAGCGACCGCTAACATAAGGTCGCACGACGGGCTGGTACAACCTGCGCCTTGCATCCGCTATTGTGCACCCCGGACCCACGAGCCCCAGATGCTTGAGCGGCCATTAAGGGCTGAAAGAAGAAAATCTGGAGGGCCACCTACAAAACTCACTCCACCAGGGGAAACAGCCCCCTCGCGGCAGTGCCCGCCACGCGCTAAGCCCGCCGATCCCACACCCGGGCGCCCAGGCCTCCGACCCTCGGCCAAACGCTTCTCCTGGTTCCCGGATTCGCCCAAGAAATATCGGTTATTCAGGGAAAATATCCTCGTTTCGATAAACCACAGTGGCGCTACTGTGGTATGATTGGGGTGGAGGTGGTCATGACCGATTCAGAATCCGCCCGCAGGCGCATCGCCGAGATCACAGAGGAGCTCTCGGCGATCCCCATGGCACTGCCGGGTAGCGTCACCATTCGCACCTACGCCTGTGGCAAGGCCTACTGCGCCTGCCACAAGGATCCAGCCAAGCTGCACGGCCCTTATTACTCCTGGACCCGCAAGGTGGGGAAGAAGACCGTCACCAAGCTGCTCAGCCCGGAGAGCTACGAGAAGCTCAAACCCCTGCTCGAGAACCACCGGCGCATGAGGGAGCTCGTAGCCGAGATGGCCGAGCTCACCATCGTCGTCCTCGGGGACGAGGGTGAGCTCCCCGCATAGGGCCAGAGCCGGGGCCCATGCCCTGGTCGGGCACTACGCCGAGGTGATCGGCGAGCCCACCCGGGGGTCGGACCCCTTCCTGGCCGCCCAGGCGCTAAAGAGCTCGGGCCTAAAGCCCTCCACCCTTGGCACCTACGCCTGGGCACTACGCGAGGAGGGCATCGACACCGGCACCCGCCACCGGGGATCACCGGGATCGGCCCCCTACAGCCGGGCCGAGACGGCCTCCTATCTCGCCTCGGCCAAGGCGCTCCCGGATCCCGCCCAGCGCCGCGCCGCCCTGGTGATGATCACCGCCGGGCTGGGCGCCGGCGCCCGGGCCGGAGAGCTTCTCGCCCTGGTCCCGGGCGATCTCTCCCCCGGGCACCTGCGCCTGCCCGGCCGGGTGGTGCCCCTGGCCGAGCCCTGGGCGGGGATCATGAGCGCCAACGCCCCCGATGAGGGGGCACACCTCTTCTCCTGCGGCAGCGCCAAGCGCAGCCGCAGGAGCTACCTCTCGGACTTCTCGGCCCGGCTGACCAGACGCGGCGCGCCCGGGCCCTTCTCCATGGCCCGGGCCCGGGCCGGCTATCTCTGTACCGTTCCAAAATCTGTCTCATCTGTCACCTCCGACGAGAACAGGCTTCGGAGCCACCCGTTGCCAGG
>JAJYNL010000118.1 GCA_021786375.1 Actinomycetes bacterium | reverse complement strand
GGTCGGCGAGGATCTGGCGCCCGATGCGTATGCAGTCGAGCTCGTCGATGGCGAAGTAGTCGGACAGGCCCGAGACGCGGGAGTGCATCGCCGCCCCGCCGAGCGCCTCGTCGTCGGCGTCCTCGCCTGTGGCCATCTTCACCAGTGGCGGCCCGCCCAGGAAGACCTTGGCGTGTCCGTCGACCAGCACCGCGTAGTCGCACATGCCCGGTACGTAGGCGCCACCGGCGGTGGAGTTCCCGAAGACGAGGGCGATGGTGGGAATGCCCATGGCCGAGAGCTCGGTCAGGTCGTGGAAGATCTTGCCCGCGTTCACGAACAGTTCGGACTGGGTGGGAAGGTCCGCCCCGCCCGACTCGACCAGGTTCACCACCGGGAGCCGGTTGATCCTGGCTATCTCCAGGGCGCGGAGGGTCTTCTTCAGGCTGAAGGGGTTCATCGCCCCTCCGCGGACCGTTGGGTCATGCCCGATGATCATGCACTCCACGCCGGAGACCACGCCCACCCCGGTGAGGATGCTCGCGCCCACGGCGAACTCGGTCCCCCAGGCCGCAAGGGGGGAGAGCTCGAGAAAGGCGCTGTCGGGGTCGAGGAGCAGTTCGAGCCGCTCCCTGACCAGTAGCCGCCCCCGGGCGTGGTGGCGCTCTTCATACCGGGGGCCGCCACCGGCGCGGGTCAGTTCGAGCTGGGAGCTCAGGGCTTCGACGGCCGCCAGCTGAGCATCCCGGTTCTGCCGGTAGGTCTGGCTGCCGGTGTCGAGGGCGGTCTTCAATACTGGCACGGCACAGGCTCTCCTCGCGAACTTTAGTTACTGTTGATTCACTAAATTACAGCACCGCCGAACCCTGGGCACGCTCAGCGGTGATCTATTTATCTCAAAGATACTGGGCATAATCGGACATGAGGGGATCGGCTCTTTGATATCATCATGCGAACTTCGATTCACTTCCTCGGATCGGAAATGAGGTGGGCCATGGCCATCGATGTGATCAATCTGCACGGACGCCGTGCTGTGAACCGCTGGGACCGCGTCAGTGTGGGGGACGCGCTCGAACGCCTGGTTTGGAGCTACCCGGACAAGGAGGCCATCGTCGGCTGGGCGGGAGCCTTCGGGGAGGAGGAGTTCGAGCGCCTCACCTATCGCCAGGCTGACCAGCTTGCCAACCGCGTCGCCAACGGCCTGATGGCCCAAGGGATGACCCCAGGCGACCGGGTGCTGCTCTTCTGTGAGAACTCGGTCGAGGCCTTCGTGTCCAAGATTGCCATCGCCAAGGCCGGCCTGGTTGCGGTCCCCCTCAATCCCTCGCTAGCCCCCGAGGTGGTGGCCGAGCTGCTCAAGAAGACAAAACCCGCCTTTTCGATCGTCGACGCCGAACTCTGGCCCCGTGCCGAGCCCCCCTTTGCCGAGGCCGGCCTCGCGCCCGGCATCACCATAACCATCGGAGGCCCGGCGGTCCCCGGAAGCCGGACCTTTGGCGAGTTCGCGCGGGACGGCTCCGCGGCGGAGCCGGAGGTGGAGATCCACGGCGACGACATATGGGAGATCCTCTTCACCTCGGGGACCACCGCGTTGCCCAAGGGGGCGATGATCTCCCACACCAGCTCGATGATGGGCGCCTACAGCTTCGCCCTCACGCTCACCCGCGGAGTACACATCGAGTGCGATCTGAAACTGGCCACCTTCCTGCCCATCATCTATCACGTGGCCGACCAGGTCTTCACCTTCCCGGCCTTCCTCTCCGGAGGGACGCTCATCATCGGGCGGCGCCCTCTGGCCGGCGAGATCGCCGCGGCCATCCACTCCGAGCGCGTAACTGCGCTGTGGTGCGGCTCTCCGGCGATGGTGAACGCGCTGGCCAAGGCGCTCCAGGATTCGCCCGGGACGCTGGATGCCACCAGCCTCAAGGTGGTGGTGTACGGCTGGGCCGCGCTGCCGCCCGCGACGCTGGCCTACCTGAAGCAGCGTTGCGGTGAGGAACTCCTGGCGGTGGAGATCTTCGGCCAGACCGAGTGCATCTCCTGCCACCGATTCTGGCCTGACAAATGGCCGGATGTCTACGCCGCGACGGCCCCGGAGCACAACTACGTGGGAGTGCCCAATCCCATGCTCGCCTCGGTGGTGGTCGACGCCGAGGGCAACTCGCTCGAGGGGACGGCCATGGTCCCCGGCGAGGCGGTCTACCGCTCGCCGTCGATGACCGCGGGCTACTACCTGGATCAGGCAGCCACCGAAGAAGCCTTCAGGGGCGGATGGTTCCACTCCGGTGACAGCTGCGTCTACGACGAGGCGGGGCTGCGGGTGATGGTGGACCGCTACAAGGACATAGTCAAGTCCGGGGGCGAGAACGTCTCCACCATCCGGGTCGAGGCGGTCCTGCACCAGCACCCCAAAGTGGCCAAGGCGGCGGTCATCGGACTGCCCGACGAGCGCTGGGGAGAGGCGGTTACGGCCGTGGTCGTTCCGGCCGGCCCCGAGCTTCCGGGCGAGGCGGAGCTGATCGAGTTTTGTCGCGGACGCCTGGCTGGCTTCGAGACTCCCAAGCGGGTGATCTTCACCGACGCGCTTCCCGAGACGGTGGGTGGCAAGGTTCTCAAGTACAAGCTTCGCCAGCAGTACTACTGACCGCACCTCCCCCGCCAGGGTCGCCACTGTCCGGTAGCGGGCTGTTGGCCTGCCGTCCGAGCCGCTGGCCCAGGTCGGGCCGTTTCGTCCGGTCAGGCGCCCCTGGGGGCCGGCCCCGACCGAGTGCCGTGGCCGGCCGCACCGGTGACCACCTGCGTCCTCAACCGGCCGAGTAGTGTCACCTTGACCAGGTCGAGGAGAACGGTGGCGGCCACCACCGCCACCAGGAGCAGCGCGATGTAGGCCAGGTGGACGGGTGCCATCAGTATTCCTCGGCCGGCCATGGTTGCCACCACGGCAACATCGAGAACCGTGGCGAGCATCATCCAGTTGCTCGGCCTGGCGGTCCAGAGATGCCCTCGCTCGCGTACCAGGTAGACGGTGGCCTGGCCGGTGAACACCAGC
>JAJYNL010000013.1 GCA_021786375.1 Actinomycetes bacterium | reverse complement strand
GGCGCCATCGCCGAGCGCAAGATCGAGGTGCTGGAGCAGCGCACGCCCTTCTTCTGCTCGGGCTGCCCCCACAACACCTCCACCCGCGCAGGGGACGACACCGTGGTCGGGGCGGGGATCGGCTGCCATACCCTGGTGCTTCTCAACCCCTCGCACAGGGGCAAGCTCACCGGGGTAACCCAGATGGGGGGCGAGGGCGCCCAGTTCATCGGGATGGCCCCCTTCTCCTCGGCCTCGCACTTCGTGCAGAACATGGGGGATGGGACCTTCCACCACTCCGGCTCACTGGCAATCCGCGCCTCGGTGGCCGCCGGATCCAACATCACCTACAAGATCCTCTACAACGACGCCGTGGCCATGACCGGGGGCCAGAGAGTGGAGGGCAGGCTGGCCATCCCCGAGCTGATCGAGCTGCTTTACCTGGAAGGGGTCTCCAAGGTGGTGGTGACCGCCGACGACCCCACCCGCTACCGCACCATCGACCTGCCCCGCCAGATCAAGGTCCGTCCGCGCGAGGAGCTTCCCGAGGTGGAGCGGGAGCTGGCCCGGGTGCCGGGCACCACCGTCATCATCCACGACCAGCTCTGCGCCATCGAGAAGCGCCGGCGCCGCCGTACCGGCAAGCTCGACACCCCCAAGGACATCGTGGTCATCAACGAGCGCATCTGCGAGGGCTGCGGGGACTGTGGGGAGAAGTCCAACTGCCTCTCCGTCGAGCCGGTGATGACCGAATTCGGGCGCAAGACCAGGATCAACCAGGGCTCCTGCAGCCACGACCGCTCCTGCCTGAAGGGCGACTGCCCCTCTTTCCTGCTGGTTGAGCCCGGGAAGGGAAAGACCAAGGCGCATCCGCTCCCAAGCCTCGCGCTCCCCGACCCCGAGATCCGGGTGCCGGCCCAGGGGACGCGGATCCGCATGGTCGGCATCGGCGGGACCGGGGTGGTCACCCTGGCCGCCATCCTCGAGGTGGCCGCCACCCTGGACGGCCTCTACACGGTGGGCCTGGACCAGACCGGGCTTTCCCAGAAGGCCGGGCCCGTGGTATCGGATCTGCATATCACCGCCGATCCCCGGGCCGAGGCGGTCACCCATCCCGCCGGAACTGCCGACCTGCTGCTCGGCTTCGACCTGATCGGCACCGCCTCGGAGAAGAACCTGCGTGTGGCAAGCCCGGACCGCACCCGGGCGGTGGTGTCCACCAGCTACGTGCCCAACGGGCGCGAGGTGGCCGACCCCTGGCACCAGGGGCCCACCCCTGACGCGGCCCTCAACGCAGTGGCCAGGTTCACCTCTCCACAGGGATCCTTCCGGCTTCCCGCCCAAACACTGGCCGACACGCTTTACGGGGACGAGATCCCCGCCAACGTCATGGTTCTCGGCGCGGCCTGGCAGCTGGGCCTGCTCCCCCTCAGCCTGGAGTCGCTCACCAGGGCCTTCGAGCTGAACAACGTGGCGGTCAAGACCAACCTTGAGGCCTTTGCCTGGGGACGCATGGCCGTCGCCCACCCCGAGGCCATCGAGAGTGTTCTCGACCCCAAGGCCCCGGCCAAGGAGGTCTCCCCCCGCATAGCCAAGCTCGCCGAGAAGCTGGGCCTGCCCGCCGGCACCTACCGGGAGATCGCCCTCAAGCGCGCCGGCGACCTGGCCGCCTATCAGAACGCCGGGCTCGCCAAGAGCTACCTCGAGCGGGTCGAGGAGTTCCGCAAAAGGGCGGAGGGGGTCTTCGGCGCCGACGAGGAGCTTGCCTCCGCCTTTGCCCGCAACCTCTACAAGCTCATCGCCTACAAGGACGAGTACGAGGTTGCCCGGCTGCACCTGGAATGGGTTGCCGGAGAGGGGTCCCAGGCGGCCAAGGCCACCATGCTGCTGCACCCGCCCGTGCTGAGGGCCCTGGGGATGAAGCGCAAGATCAAGCTGAACAAGAGCGCCAAGCCGGCCATGACCGCGCTGCACGCCACGCGCGGCCTGCGCGGCACCCGACTCGACCCATTCGGGCGCTCCGACATCAGGAAGCGCGAGCGGGCTTTGGCGGCCGAGTACGAGGCAGCCATGCTGGATGCGCTGGCCAAGGCCGGCGCTGACCAGACCGAGCTGCTAAAGCGCATGGCCGAGCTCCCCGATCTGATCAGAGGCTACGAGAGCGTGAAGGAGCGCAACCTGGCCCTCTACGATCAGGCATGGGCCGAGGCCCGCACGGAGCTGGGAGCCTCCCGGGCCTCGCTCTCCTGATCCGGCTGCTGCCGGTACCATCGATTGCAGTAGTGCTAAGTTGACGGCACCGGTAGTGGATATATTGGTGCTACTGGAATACTGAATCCCGCCGCGCCGGAAGCGTCGGGCTGCGACTGACCTGGGACGGAAAGGCCAAAGCTTGCCAGAGGACGCGAGGCCGAACCGGACCGGTCGCGAGAGCGGGATCCACCAGCCCATCAGCACACGCTCCGCGGAGCCGACCCACAGCGGGCGTCGCGCGGTCTGCGTGAAGCGGGGGGCGATCGTGTTGCGTGCCGAGCACGAGCCGGTGCGGGACCGCTTCATCGATGCGCTCTTCTCCTACGACTCCCCCACCGCGCTTCACTCCTCCCGGGTAGCCGAATTCTCCTCCCGGCTGGCCGAGGCGGCCGGGCTTCCCCGCCGTCATGTGGAAGAGCTGACTCTGGCCGGGTACCTTCATGACCTGGGCAAGATCGACATCCCGGTCGCCATCCTCGCCAAGCCGGGACGGCTCGACCCGGAGGAGTGGCTGGTCGTCAAACGTCACCCCGAGGTGGGAGCGAACCTGCTGTCCGAGACCCATCCCGAGATGGGGGACGTCGCCGAGGCGATACTGGCCCACCACGAGCGCCCCGACGGCTTGGGATACCCGCGAGCCGTGCGTGGGGAGGCGATCCCGGCAGGGGGAAGAGTGCTGGCCATCGCCGACGTCTTCGATGCCATCACCACCCCGCGGGCCTACCGCCCGGGCACAGCGGATTTGGAGCAGGCGCGCCAATACCTATACTCCCAGCGCGGGAAGCAGTTCGATGCGGACCTGGTGGACATCTTCCTCGCGCTCGAGGGCCTGCCCGAGCCCGGCCCGGCCGGGGACTCCTAAGGCTCGAAGAGCCCGGGCATCTCCCCCACCCGGTCCGGGAAGTTGGGGCTGCGCTTCTCCAGGAACGACTGCACGCCCTCGTAGGCATCGGCAGAGCTTCCCCTCATCCACATGGCCCGGGAGTCCAGCAGATGCGCCTCCATCGGGCTGGAAGCACCGGCCATGTTCCACAGCATCGCCCTGGCCATGGCGACCGAGACCGGGGCGGTGTTCTCGGCGATCTCCCCCACAATCGCCAAAGCCGCCGGCATAAGCTCGGACGCCTCGACCACCTTGGAGACAAGTCCCTTCTCCAACGCCTCCTCCGCGCCGAAGACCCGCCCGGTCAGCACCCAGTCCAGCGCCGTGGGCATGCCCACCACCTTGGGAAGGAACCAGGAGGAGGCGGCCTCGGGGACGATCCCCCGGCGAGTGAAGACGAAGCCGAACTTGGCCCCGGCGGCGGCGATCCGGAAATCCATTGGCAGGGTCATGGTGATGCCCACTCCCACCGCGGGTCCGTTGAAGGCGGCGATTGTCGGCTTCTTGGAGGCGAAGATGCGCAGCGAGACCTTCCCTCCCTCGTCACGGTGATCGTCCTCGGTTCGCTCGGCCGCGGAGTAGTCGAAGATCTTGCCTCCGGCACCGAGATCGGCGCCGGCGCAGAAGGCGCGCCCGGCGCCGGTGAAAACCAGCGCGCGAACCGCGTCATCGGCGTCGGCCCGGTCCATTGCTTCGATCAGCTCCGCGCCCATGACCCGGTTGAAACCGTTCATGTGCTCGGGCCGGTTCAGGGTCACCACGGCTGCATGTCCGCGCCGCTCGTAAAGTATCGTCTCGGGCATCTCTTTCCTCCCGCTGGCCGATGGGAGAAAAACTAGCGCAGCAGCCCCCTGCTTGGGCGGGGGAAATGCGGAGTCCGGCCCCATGGCGCCTGCGGGCGCACCCGCCTTCGGGAAGTTTCGCGGTGCCGGGCCTGGCGCCCCCGTTGGGGCGACCCCGCATCCCAGCACCCCTCACGGCCCCTGCCGGGGCCGCGCCGCCACGCGAGCCCAAGACGCGGACCCCGGTGCCGGGGCGAGCCAGCCCAAGCATGCCGACGCCGCCGGCCGCCGCGGCGAAGGTCGCCTTGTGACTAGAGGCGCTCGTCCTCATCGATCAGCGCTGCGCACACCGCGAATTCGCGAAGTCTGGCGCAGGTGGCCGACTGGCAGATGAGAGCGCTCGCGTCCGCCCTTTGCAGCGAGTCCCAGCAGACGTCGTCGGCCAGCTCGAGCGCCTGCCAGGCCATCTGGGAGAGGCAGCTCACCGGGCAGTGCTCGACCGTCTGACGCAAGCCGGCCACCTTCTGGGCGAAGTCGCTCCGGCAGACCTCGAGTTGAAGCTCTCCCAGGAGCAACGACAGTTCACCGACGAGATACTGCTGCGTCACGGTATTTCGCCTGCCTTTCAGGCCGACGGCGGTTTTGACGGCGAGGGAGCCCTAGTCCGCGCTGCCGTAGGCTTCTATCTCCTCCCTCTCCTCCTTGGTCAGCTCGCGACCCACATCGCCCTGGGCCAGCTTCTTGGCCTGCACGTGATGGCGGATCGTATCGACGATGTCAGGGTTGGCCAAGGTGGAGATATCCCCCACCTCCCCGAAGTTGGAGATCCCGGCTATCACCCGGCGCATGATCTTTCCCGAGCGCGTCTTGGGCATGTCCGGCACGATCCAGACGCTCTTGGGGCGGGCGATCTTGCCGATCTGGATCTCCAGCGCCTTGGACACCTTGTCCTCCATCTCCGCCGAAGCCGAGTAACCCGGCTTGAGCGAGACGTACATCTCTACCACCCTCCCGCGCAGCTCGTCGATGACCGGCACCGCCGCTGCCTCGGCCACCTCGGGGACGGTGAGCGCGGCCGACTCCAGCTCCTTGGTCCCCAGGCGGTGTCCCGCAACGTTGACCACGTCATCCACGCGGCCGAGGATGCGGAAATAGCCGTCGGTGGCCTTCATGGCGCCGTCACCGGCGAAGTAGGGCCAGTCGTGCCAATCGGTGCTGTTCTTGTCGCGGTTGTACTTCTCGTAGTAGAGCTGGACGAAGCGATCGGGCTGGTTCCAGATGGTCTGGAAGATCCCCGGCCACGGATTGCGGATGCAGATATTGCCTGCGCGGCCGCTACCCGCGGGCACCTCGTCTCCGTTCTCGTCATAGATCACCGGATAGACCCCGAGCACCCCCGGTCCGCAGCTGCCCGGCTTCATCGGCTGCAAGGCGGGAAGCGTGCTGCCCAGGAAACCGCCGTTCTCGGTCTGCCACCAGGTGTCGACGATGGCCGCCTCACCCTTGCCGACCACGTCGTAGTACCAGCGCCACACTTCCGGTTCGATGGGCTCCCCCACCGTGGTCATGTGCTTGAAGCTGTAGCGGTACTTGGTCGGCTCGTCGGGCCCCAGCTTTCTCAGCATGCGGATGGTGGTGGGCGCGGTGTGGAAGGTGGTCACCCCCAGCCTCTCGGCGATGCGCCATGGCCTTCCCGCATCCGGGTAGGTGGGGACCCCCTCGTACATGACGCTGGTGGTCCCCAGCGCGAGGGGCCCGTAGACAATGTAGGAGTGGCCGGTGATCCAGCCGATGTCGGCGAAGCACCAGTAGGTGTCCTCCGGATGGATGTCCTGGTAGAACTTGGAGGTTCCCGCCACGTAGGCAAGATAGCCACCGGTCGAGTGCTGGCACCCCTTGGGCCTTCCGGTCGTCCCGGAGGTGTACATGAGAAAGAGCGGGGCCTCCGCCGGCATGGAGACCGGCTCGACGATCCGGTCCTTGTAATCCTTGAGCAGGTCGTCGACGAAAAAGTCGCGACCGGGCACCATCGGGGTGTCGGAGAGGTACTCCCCCTGCTTGCGCCTCCACACCAGCACCTTGTCGATCCGCCCACCGAGCTCGGCGGCCCGGGCGATGGCCTCGTCCGCCTTGACCTTGTGATCCGACACCTGCCCGTTGCGCCAGTATCCGTCTATGGTCACCAGGACGTGGCTGTCGGAGTCAGCGATCCGGTCCCCGCAGGCGGCTCCGGAGAATCCTCCGAAGACCTCACTGTGGATCACCCCCAGGCGGGCGGCGGCCAGCATCGCCACCGGCAACTCCGGCACCATCGGCATGTGGAAGGTGATCCGGTCACCGGCCTTTAGCCCGCAGAAATCCTTGAGCACCGCGGCGAACTCGTTCACCCGGGCATAGAGCTCGCCGTAGGTGACGGTCCTGGTCTCCTCCGATTCGATCTCGGGGACCCAGATCAATGCGGCCCGGTTGCGCGCCTTGGGCAGATGCCGGTCGACGCAGTTGTAGCTGGCGTTCAGCCTTCCCCCGACGAACCACTTCCAGAAGGGCGGGTTGCTGGTATCGAGAGTCGTGTGCCAGTACTGGTCCCAGTCGAGGAGATCCGCGTACTCCCTGAAGCACTCGGGGAAGTGCTCCTCGGAAAACCTCTCGCGGATGGCCGGGTCGCTGGCGTTGGCCTGGCCGATGAACTTGGCCGTCGGATAGTAGTAACCCTCTTCGCGCCAATGGACGGCGATCTGCGCTTCGGAAACCTCCGAGCCTTGATCGCTATTGCTCGGACCAGCGCTTTCTCTTTCATTGGGCACCTTGTCGCTCCCCTCAGTCAGCCTCCGCCAACGAAGGCTCCCGATTCGCCACGGCGTGCCACCTCTGGCCACGAAAAGCTCTCAGCCACCGCGCGCCACCCGGATCGGGCCCGGCGTGCCTGCACCTCCGCTGCGGATTCCCTTATGCGGCACGAGCCGGAGGATTCGCAGGGCAGCGACCTCCCAAGGCTCCCGCGGCAGTGAACGGAGCCTGAAGTGGCCTCGGCGCTTCGCCCAGTAACGGCCCGGCCTTTGGCGCGGGCCCCACAAGGGCGATGGGTTTGCGGAGGTCGCTTCCGGATGCGCGTGGCTGATACCTTCCGTGAGGGGGACACTCCCCGTCGCGCCACCCGCACCGATATCCGTCGCTCCCACGCGGCGCTACATCCGGCGTGGGTGGCGCTGCCTCATCTTCTCACTTCGGAGACCCATGGTCAATGAACTGGGCCAAGAAGGACCCTGGCACCGGTGACCAGGGACGAAGCACCCCGTACGGCGCCGCCATCTCCCGATCGGCGCGTTTTGCGACCCCGGGAGCCAAAGTGCAGGTGAACGCCCCAAAAGCGGCTATGCGAGAGGAGCTCTCGCGCCGTGGCGGGGGCTTTGGATTCAGCGGCTCCGCCGGGCCGAGGCGGCCTGGGTTCCCCGCCGGCGGGCGAAGAGATTGGCCAGGCGCGCCACCAGAAGCTCGACGGCGAACTCCTCGGGCACGCCATCCAGGCCCTTCAGCCTGCCCTCGGCCTCGGCGCACCAGTTGAGCGCCTTGGCGACCGAGGCGAAGTCCAGGCCCGAGGCGGCCTGGGCCAGCTTGTCCGCGGCAAAGGGGGCCTTCTTCTTGCCACCGAGCTCCTCCAGCCGGGCGTTGGCCGCGGCGCCGCCCCGCTCACCCGGCACGTGCACCGAGGCGACCTCCGCCATCCTCCGGCTGATCACCGCGCACACCACCAGCGGGTGCACCCGCATGTCCTCCAGGAAGCGCTTGAGCAGGCGTAGGGGCTCCACCTCGGGATGGGCGCCGGAGGCGTTCTCGATGGCGTTGGTGATCAGATAGAGCGGCTGGGCGCCGGAGCGGGAGAGATAGGGGGCGAGTTCCTGCGCACTCACCCGGTGCCCCTCGGGAAAAGCCGCCTCCAGCACCTCCAGGATCCCCCGCGCCCGGGCAACGTCCTCGCCCAGGAATTCCCGCAACTCGGCCACCGCGTCGGGTGTGAAGGCGAGGTGCGAACCGGAGAGCTCCTGGGAAAGGAAGGCGTCCCGGCTCTTGGAGTCGAGGCGCAGGTCCTCGAGGCCGCCGGCTTCCTGGGCCAGCTTGACCAGCTTCTGGCTGACCGCACCGGTGAAGCTGGAGATGACCAGGTAGTTGAGCACGGCCCCCTCGGCCTGGCGCCGGGAGACGAACTCGGCCAGCGCCCCGGCTTCCTCGCTCGCGAGCTTCTCGGCCTGGCGCACGGCCACCAGGGCCCCGTCGGAGAACATGTGCATCTGCTCGAGCGCCGTGCAGATCTCACTCGCCAGGGTGCCGTCACCGTCCAGTGTGACCACGTCCAGGGCTCCGCCGCCTAGGGAGGCGATAATGGCGGCCTCCCTGTCGGCCACCAGGCGCGGGTCGTCCCCGCGCACCAGCCAGAGCCGTGTCTCGGTCCCCTTGGCCCCCTTGCTCATCGGCGGTGTTCGATCAGCTCCGCCAGGACCTCGAGCGCCCGGCGGGTACCGCGCACGTCGTGCACCCTGAATATCCTCGCCCCGCCCAGCCATGCGATCACCGCTGCCGATATGGACGCCGGCCCGCGCTCGGAAAGCTCCAGGCCGAGATGCTCCCCCAGCACGTCTTTGTTGGAGGCGGAGAGCAACAGAGGGTAGCCGAGGCCGGCCAGGACATCCGAGTTGCGCAGAAGCGCAAGGGAGTGATCCGTGTTCTTTCCCAGATCCAGCCCGGCATCGACGATTACCGACTCCGGATCCACTCCCGCCTCGATGGCACGGGCCGCCCGGTCGAGGAGGAACTCGCGCACCGTGGCCACCACGTCGTCGTAGTGCGGATCGGGATCCGGTACACGGGGAGCGAGGCGGATGTGCGTGGCCACCACGGCCCCCCCGTGCGCCGCGGCTGTGAGCAGGTAGCCGGGATCGGCGAAGCCGGAGATGTCGTTGCCGATTATCGCGCCCGCGGCCATAGAGGCGTCCAGAACCTCGGCGTTCCAGGTGTCGACGGAGATGGGCACGTCGAAGCGCTGGTAGAGCGCCTCCACCGCAGGCACCACCCGCTCGATCTCCTCCTCGGTGCTCACCTCGGTGCCGGCACCCGCCTTGACGCCCCCGACATCGAGGATGTCGGCACCCGCAACCACCAGCTCCTCCGCCTTGGCGAGGAAGGCGTCGAAGGCGAAGTAGGCACCCTGGTCGAAGAAGGAATCCTTGGTGCGGTTGAGGATGCCCATGACCATAGCTTTTGAAGCCAGGTCATAGCGGCGATCGCCGAGCTTGAGAGTACCCAACCAGCCGCCTCCGCTTTCCAATGCACGCTTGGTGGGCGTGCCACGATACACGGGCGCTTGCCCGTACTGGAGAACTCCAACTTATCCACCCCCGCAGGGGCGGAAGGTCGGGAGAGCCTAGAAGAGCCGGGAGGCCAGTGCCCGGCGATAGCGCCCGGCGGCCTCGCGATCGGGGAGCACCTCGAGCAGGTCGCGGAACTCCTGACGGGCGTCCTCGTCGTCCCTGACCTTCTCCAGGAGCTCGTCGAGCCGCCCGGAGACATCGACAGCCGGGGCTCCGCCCTTCTGGTTGAGGCGGGCCAAGGCCGCTATGCGCAGGGACTCCTCGTTCTCGGGGATACGCGCCAGGAGGGCAAGTGCCTCGTCGTTCTCACCGCGATCCACCAGTATCTGGGCCAGGGCCAGCACACCCTTCTCGTGCCCGGGCTCGAGATCGAGCGCCTGGCGGATTGATGCCTCGTCACCCGTCTCGACCAGCAGGTCGGCCGGGGTCTTGGTGGGAGCCAGCTTGGCCACGAATTCGCGGATCACGCTCTCGGGCTGGGCGCCGATGAAGCCGTCGACCACCTTGTGATCCTTAAGGGCGTAGACCGCCGGAATCGACTGCACCCGGAATGCCGCCGCCGCCTGGGGGTTCTCGTCGACGTTGATCTTGACCAGGACCACCTTGCCCTGGGTCTCGTCGACGACCTTCTCGATCAGCGGGCCAAGGGTGCGGCAAGGGCCGCACCAAGGGGCCCATAAGTCCACCACCACCGGTACGGTGCCGCTCTTCTCGAGCACGTCGGCCTGGAATGTTGCATCGGTTACATCAATTGCTGCCACGCTTTTCAATTGTAGCGTCCGCCCGTTTCACCATGCCCGATACCCCTTGGGGTATCCGCTCCAATTTGGGCTTTCACCGATGGCCCAGGGCCAGGTCGGCTAGATTGCATCCCCATGGAAGGGATTCGCGAACCACAGACCAGTCTTTGGATATCCGAGCAGCTGCCGGACCTCCAACCACCCTTCGTCTACGAGCTGATCGCGGGAGGAAGGTCAAACCTCACCTTCGCCGTCGATAACGCGAACGGCCAACGCATAGTCCTCAGGCGTCCTCCCACCTCCCATGTGCTGCCCACCGCGCACGACATGCATCGCGAGTTCCGCATCATCTCCGCCCTGCACCCCCTCGGCTTCCCGGTGGCCACCCCTCTGGCCATCTGCGAAGACTCCGAAGTCAACGAATACCCCTTCTACCTGATGAGCTACGTGCGCGGCTCGATCCTGCGCGACCCCGAGCTGGCCCAGGCGCACTTCCCGGATCCGTCCATGCGCCGCGCGATCGCCGAGAACCTGGTCTCCACCCTGGTGCAGCTGCACGGCTACGACGTGACGAAGATCGGCCTGGCGGATCTGGCCCGCCACGACGGCTATATAGAGCGCCAGCTGCGGCGCTGGTACACCCAGTTCCAAGCCAGCTCGTCGGAGATCGACCACCGGGTCCCCCTGGTGGACGAGATGTTCACAAAGCTCTCTGAGCGGATTCCCGCCCAGCTCCGGACCTCGGTGGTGCACGCCGACTATCGCCTGGACAACACCATGGTCGCGGACGACGGAAGCATTGCGGCGGTACTGGACTGGGAGCTGTGCACCCTGGGCGATCCGCTCGCCGACATCGGCACGCTTCTCGTCTACTGGACCGACCCCGAGGACGCCAACGTGCCCCTTTCGGCCGTTACCGCCTTGCCCGGCTTTCCCCGCCGCGCCGAAGTGGCCGAGATGTACGCCCAGGCTGCAGGAGTGGACCTCGGGCGGATCAACTACTTCATGGCTTTTGCCTACTGGCGCCTGGGCTGCATCCTGGAGGGTGTCTACTCGCGCTACGTCCAGGGCGCCCGCGGAGGGGATCGCAGCTCGATCACCGAGTACGCGCGCCAGGTGGAGCTGCTGGCCGAGAGCTCCCGCGAGGCGCTTAACCGCTATTAGCCGTCCACCAGGAGGCGCGTATCAACGAAACAATCGGTGCGTCTTGACACGGCCTGCGGCGCACACCAACACGCGCGAGTCTAAACACATGACTCGAGCTTAACCTTTACGCCAAACTTAGGTGGTTCGCAAGGTTCGGCTTCCCCGGATTAGCCAATTCCATGAGGTATAGTGTAGGGCCTATTTGGTTCAGAGGAAAGTCATTCCCGCCCATGCATTTTCTCCTGAACACCTTGAGACGGGGCTGTTTTTATGAGCTCGAGCATTTCAAAGTCAACCTGTCTAGGCAAGAGCATGACGATCCAAGTTCCGTACGGGACTCTTGTGTTTTGACCCCGCACGGCGGAAAATTTGCATTCTGGCTACTGAAGGCTTTCGACCTGGCTGAGAATCTCCAGCCGTCAACAGCGGGAAGAGCAGCGTAGCAGGCATCTGGTGCCCTATCGAGGCATTGCCCGCTGTCTACCAAGGCCGGCGGGGATCTCGATCCGGGGCAGGCTGCCATCACCGCCTCCTTGGCCCATGGATACAAATTGCCGGAATAACTGGAAACAAATAGTTCGAATGGGTGGTAACGGATGAGTGGAACAAGCGGCGAAGAGTTGATGGAATACTCAAGCGGTGGTCATATTACCCTCAGGCAGGTAACCCTAGCGGATCGGGCTCGCACCTTCAGCTTTGAACTCCGCGCCATCCGAATTCGGCTCGGTTTCATGGGCCGCGGCGATCAGGCTTCCGGTGTGGACCCTAAGCCGTATGGTACTCGCGTCCCAGACCAGCGCCGACGGACTCTCCTCGGAGAGAGGGTTCTGGGCGAAGTAGGGCGATAGGATCGTCACGGGTCTCGGATCTACTGGTCGAGATTTGCGTACCAAATGACATTTCAGCCAGAAATCCCGCACGACCAAGGTCCACGGCCACTTTCCGTCTCGTGACCCTCGGGGCATCAAGCACAACTTTCTGAGCAGCTTTCGGACTTCCCGCGGCACCCAGAAGACCCTTTTGCGGTGTATTCGCCCCGAGACTCCACAGGCCCGCTGCCTGTTCTCCGGTGATCCCGTCCGATTCGAGGTCGACAGCGACCTGCGTACGCCGCTCGCCGAAGGTATCATCAACTGACTTGAGAAAGACAAGGCCCACGACCCCATGCTTGTACTCGCTGAAGTCCATTGACCCACGGACCTTGTCCGCAGCCTTCCAGGGCGTTTCATCGTAGCCAAGCGGCGCCGTTTCATTCCCGGCGAGCCATTAGGATTCCCCCTCAGCTTCGTGGATGAGTCGGTCCGGATTCCAGATGTGCTCCGCAAGCTGGATGTACAACTCCTGACGATCATCAAGATCGGCCTTGCGAAATTCGGAGTGCGCCCGGAAAGGCAGTCCACTACGTTCGATGAATCGCAAGAAGCCGGGATTCAACACGTACGCGTTCTCGTGGAGACTCCGAGCCAAAAGGTTCTGGCTGTCATACTGGGTGAGCTTCTTCTCGTACGGAAGATCGCCGTAGGCAGCGTTAAAGGCCTTCGGAAGGAGAAGGAGGCCGCCGATGCGATTCCGATAGTCCGCAAACTCACTTGGATGGGCGAATTCGTCCTCGTGACGCTCGGCATGGTTCGCCCAGATATGTTCGATCTCAAGACCATCCTTGCCACCACGTTTGGCGTAGTCCACATAGTGTGATGGCATCCCCGAGCAAGTTTCAACGAAGTCCGCCATGCGTGCCAACAGACGATGAATCTGACGACCATTCATGCCATGAAGACTGAAGCTCGGGTTCGTTAGGAAGGACTCTTCGTCTGCGTCAAGCCGCTGCCGTAGGTGTTCTGCTAGCTGGCCTGGGCTCTTTCCACGAATGTCCCTCATGACGATGAACATGGCGTATTGCATCGTCGAATAGTCGATTGCGTGCCAGTTCCATATGCGTCGATGGATCAAGATGTCGAGGAAGGCCGCAGCGACCCGCACCTTCCGGAGAATTGTCTCCTCCGAATCCTGCACCTGGAGTGGCGAGAGAAGCACGGGGTACTGCAGCGTGAAGTTGTGCTCAGCGTTGAAGTAGACACATTCGAGCTCCGGATTAAAGGTGTTAGCAGCCTTCCGAAGTTGTTCGTGCCAGTGACCATAAAAGGCGAAGTCCCTTTTGATGAACCGCACGAAGTCGCTGTTTTTCCGTAGACCCACGCGATCCTCGTGCTCCCGAACCCAGCGGTGGAATTCAGTGCCAATGAGATCGAAGTCTTCCGGGGTAGCACCACGCTTACGTTCTCGGATTGTCTCGGCGTACTGGCTTCGGAGCCAGGATTTGATCCCGTCTGCGTCCTCGTCTTTGCCCAGGTTCGTGAGCGCACTGATACGCTCTTTCCAGACCTTCCCAGCCTCCACTCGATCGTCGGCGTTGGTGATGCTAGCTAAGAGGTAGCCCTTCAGCATGTCAGCCGGGGTGAGCGAGAGTCCTCTGTCGTTCATCGTCTCGAAGATGGTGTATGCATCTCCGTCGGAATAGGCCGTGATCTCAACGAGGTGGACGCACTGAATCAGCCAATCCACAAAGTACGGAAGAGCCTTGTTTTTCAGCTCGTCTGGGAATGAGTCATCAATGTCGGAGTAACGAGCAAGGATGTTCACCACCGATTCGGGAGCGTCATGTGCAACAAAATCTCTTCCCGTGTACAGGGCCTCCATACATGCAGTGCGCTCCTCGATGTTCAAATTGAAGGAGCGACTCCCGTACGTCAGGGAGAAGATCAGTTCTGCCAGTTGGCCCCTCTGTTCGGCCAGCTTGCCTTGTTCCTCCGTTTCCTCGGATCGCTTCTCTGCATGGTGGAGCTGGTGTTGCAGGTAGATGAGCAGAAGCGTGAGGGTTGTCAGTCGCTGTTGCCCGTCGATGATGAACTTCTCGCCGTCTTTGTCACTGAGGATGATGGATCCCAGGAAGTAGTGACCGTATTCTGCCACGGCAGACCGCTCGTGTTCAGGCTCGTAGGTCTCCAGGAATTTTGCTGAGAGGTCAGAGACCAGCTCGGCGACCTGCTTGGCCTGCCACTTGTACTCACGCTGGTATTCCGATCTCGAGTACTTCCGACCGGCGAGCAGTTCCCGAACGGTCTTCCCCTTGCCGTCGATCTCCCTGGGCCGCCGTCGCTCAGGCGCGACCATGTGCACCCCCGGCCGAGGCAACAGGCGGGGCCAACAGGTGCGAGCACTTCAAAGCCAAAAACATCATGATCAGATGGTACGACAGGAGCACTGGGCTTTGCAGCTATACCGATATCTTGTGCTTTGACCCCCGCAGCGCGGAGAATTTGGAGCTGGCAGCTAAAGCCTTCGTGCCGGCTGAGAATCTCTGGGCGTTAATGCCAGGGCGTCGTCCCACCAATACCTGGGGCTCCCTGATTTACTAAAAGTTTGCGTCTGAGTCGCCTTTCATGGGGGAAGCCACCTTTGGTGGGGGGTAGACCTGAATTTAGGTTCCTTTTCGACCGGCCACCTCGCAAAGAGAGCCACTTCGAACCTGAAACGCTTGCGCCCGGGGTCGCTGGCGCACTGTGTTGGATCCGATTCTCCTGACCCATTGGTCGCGTCGATAGGAAGTGTACCAACAACGGCATCCGTGGCGGGTCAAGGCAGCGCCGCGGAAGGCGGGGTTCCCCGCTTGAGGGGCCGCCAAACCTCTGTCACCTACCGACTCGGGTTTTTCAGCCCAGCCCCTCCGGGCCCAAGCCCTCCTAAGGGATCAGGTTGATCAGCCTGGGCAGGCGGGCGATGACCCGAGAAGGCTTATCGGTGCCGAGCGCGTTGCGCACCTTGTCGCTGCCAAGGGCGAGCGCAAGGGCGCCGTCCTCGCTGATGTCCACGGCAACCTCTATCTTGTCCCTCACCCTGCCCGCCACCTGCACCACCATCGTCTCAGTGGCCGAGACCAGCAATGCGGGGTCCGCCACCGGCCAGGGCTCGGCGTGGATGATCCCATCGGGGTGGCGCAGCGACCAGGCCTCGGCGCTCATGTGCGGGGCCATCGGCGCCAGCATCTTCAGGATCGCGTCCACCGACTCGTCCACACTCATCGCATCCGCTCCGGCCTGGAGGGACTTGTAGGCCTGGTTGGTGAGAGCCATCAGCGCGGCGACCGCGGTGTTGTAGCTCCAGCGCTCGTAGTCGGTGGTCACCTTGTCGATGGTGCGATGCGTCGCCTGGCGCAGCTCAAGCGAGGCCCCACGGTGCCCCTCGCCCGAGGGGGCGAGCGCCGGGTCGGTGGCCAGGCGATAGACGCGTTGCAGGAAGCGCGAGCATCCCTCGATCATCTCGTCGGACTGCTCGGTCCAGTCGAAGTCGTCCCCCGGAGGGCCAACGAAGAGGTGAAAGACCCTAAGAGCGTCGGCGCCCACCGTCTCGAAGTACTGGGCCGGGGCGATCAGGTTCCCCTTGGACTTGGACATCTTGGAGCCGCCCAGCCGGATCATCCCCTGGGTGAAGAGGCGGGCGAAGGGCTCGCGGAGATCGGCACCCACCATACCCAGGTCGGATAGGGCCTTGGTGAAGAAGCGGGCGTACATCAGGTGCAGGATCGCGTGCTCGATCCCGCCGATGTACTGATCCACCGGCATCCAGGCCGCCACCGCCTCCTTGGAGAAGGGGGCATCCGGGCTGAAGGGGTCGCAGAAGCGCAGGAAGTACCAGGAGGAGTCGACGAAGGTGTCCATAGTGTCGGTCTCGCGCACAGCCGGGCCGCCACAGACCGGGCATGTTGCGCGCTTGAAGCCTTCGTGCCGGCCCAGAGGCGACTCCCCCGTGGGCAGGAACTCCACGTCGTCGGGTGCGAGCACCGGAAGCTGATCGGCCGGCACCGGCTGGGCCCCGTGGACCTCGCAGTAGACGATGGGAATCGGGCAGCCCCAGAAGCGCTGGCGCGAGACCAGCCAGTCGCGCAGGCGGTACTGCACGCTGCGAGTGCCCATCCCCCGCTCCTCGAGCCAGGCGATGGCGGCTTCCTTGGCCTCCGGAATCGACATGCCGTTCAGGAAGTCGGAGTTGATCTTCTCGCCCTCGCCGGTGTAGGCCTCGCCCTCGAAGTCCTCCGGCGGCTGCACGGTGCGGACCACCGGCAGGCCGTAGGCCTTGGCGAAGTCGTAGTCGCGCTGGTCCTCGCCGGGAACCGCCATGATCGCCCCGGTCCCGTAGGTCATCAGCACGTAGTCGGCGATGTAGAGGGGCACCGGCTCACCGGTAAAGGGATTCATCGCCTTTGCGCCCGTGAAGACTCCGCGCTTGGGGCGGGTCTCCGAGGTGCTCACGCGATCAAGATCGGAGAGATTGCGTACCGCCTCGATGAAGGACTCCACCTCGGCTCGCTGCTCGTCGGTGACGACCTGGTCCACCAGGGGGTGCTCGGGGGCCATGACCGCATAGGTCATGCCGAAGGTGGTGTCTGGACGGGTGGTGAAGACCCGAAGCGCCAGCTCGGGCTTACCTTCCACCACCAGGTCCATCTCGGCACCCACCGAACGGCCGATCCAGTTGCGCTGCATGGTCTTGACCCGCTCGGGCCAGTCCAGGTCCTCCAGCATGTCGAGCAGCTCGTCCGCATAGCGCGTGATGCGGAAGAACCACTGGGAGAGGTTGCGCTTGACCACCAGGTCGCCGGAGCGCTCACAGGTCCCATCGGCAAGCACCTGCTCGTTGGCGAGCACGGTCTGACAGCCCGGGCACCAGTTGACCGGGGCCTCGGCCTTGTAGGCCAGGCCGGCCTCGTACAGCTTGGTGAAGATGAACTGGCTCCAGCGGATGTAGGCGGGATCGTGGCTGCGGATCTCACGCCGCCAGTCATAGACCGCGCCCAGGCGCTTGACGTTGGACTTCAGCTCCCCGATGCGGGCGTCGGTGAACTCCCGGGGGTGGATGCCGGTCTTGATGGCGGCGTTCTCGGCGGGCAGGCCGAAGGAGTCGAAGCCGAAGGGCGAGAGGACCGCCTCCCCCTTCATGGTCCGGTAGCGGACGTTCAGGTCGCCGTAGGTGTAGTTCTTCACATGTCCCTGGTGGGCCGGACCCGAGGGATAGGGGTACATGCAAAGGACGTAGGACTTGGGGCGGGTGTCATCGAGGTCGACCTGGTAGAGACCGGACTCCTCCCAGATCTTCTGCCACCTGAGCTCAACCTCTTGTACGTCGTACGCCTCTGCCATGA
>JAJYNL010000004.1 GCA_021786375.1 Actinomycetes bacterium | reverse complement strand
TCGCGCCGCACCGGGTCCGGTCGTTCAAGCTCAGTCGTGACCCGCGCTTCAGCGAGAAGCTCACCGACGTCGTCGGGCTCTATCTCGACCCGCCCGACAAGGCGATCGTGCTGTGCGTCGACGAGAAGGTGCGCCACGAGGCGCCATGAGACCGGGTGGAGATGAAAGGGCTCCACCTTCGGCCCGTCGCAGCGGGCCGACGAAGCTGCGGGCAGCCTGACCCCGGAGGTGCGGGAGAGGGCGGGAGCAGCCCGGACGACGACGGGGCGGACCGGCACCTCCAGACGGTTCGCGCCCGGCAAGCAAGGCGGGAAGGTGGACGCGAGAAACCAGCGTGTAAAGCCTCTCAAGCGGCAGCACCGGCTTCAATCTGGAGGATGGCCGGGATGGCAGCGCACGCACTTGCCTAGCAAGTGCGACTCCTTCGGTCGGGCTTTTCGCCGGCCGAGAGGCCACGAGGAAGGCCTGCGGCGTACTCGTGGCGATGCTGCAGGGGCATAGTTGGTCACCTCACCCGCCGACCGGATCATGGTGAACGTGGGAACCATCCCGGGGTTGCCCTCCTCGCCGTCCAGCCAGGATGGCGACGGGCAGGTCCGCCGTCGGCCGTTGGCCCTGGGATGGGGCGGAGTCCTCGCAGTAGTCCGAGCGTGGGAAAGCCACGTACATGGCGAAGGAGGACAGCAAGTTCGCAGCGCTGGGGCTGCAATGTCCGAAGGACGCCGGTGAATACCGGCGCACCGTGGCCCGACTCGAATGAGGCGCGGCAGCGGGTACGGAGGATGCAGGTCAAGCTGCACCAACGGGCTCTCGACGACCCGAACCGTCGATTCAGGGACCTCTACAACCTGGTCTGTGACCCTGCTTTCCTGGTGGTTGCCTGGGAACGGGTCAAGGGGAACCGGGGATCACGCTCAGCCGGCATCGATGGTGTGAAGCCTCGCGCCATCGCCTCCGGCGACCGGTTTCTCGCCCAGCTGCGAGATGATCTCCGGTCTGGGCAGTTTGGACCCTTGGCCGTGCGGGAGCGGCTCATCCCAAAGACCGGAGGGAAGCTCCGGGCCTTGGGCATCCCAACCGCGCGAGACAGGACCGTCCAGGCCGCCCTGGTGCTGGTGCTCGAGCCGATCTTCGAGGCGGACTTTCAGCCGTGTTCGTACGGCTTCCGCCCGAACCGCCGGGCACATGACGCGATCGCCGAGATCTATCACCTTGCCTCCCGGCCTCGGAACTACGAGTGGGTGGTTGAGGGAGACATCAAGGCGTGCTTCGACGAGATCTCACACTCCGCCCTTCTGGCGCGCGTGCGGGACCGGATCGGGGACAAGCGCGTCGTGAACCTGGTGAAGGCGTTCCTCAAAGCCGGCGTCCTCGCTGAGGACGGCGTCCAGAGGGATACGATCACCGGCACCCCCCAAGGCGGCATCGCGTCGCCGCTCCTGGCCAACATCGCCCTCTCGGTCCTCGACGATCATTTCGCCAGGGCCTGGGAGGCATGCGGCACGTACGTCGATCGGGCGCGCCGGCGGCGCCACGGACTCGCCAACTACCGGCTCATCCGGTACGCGGACGACTTCGTGGTGATGGTCTCGGGCACCGAGGCCCACGCCGAAGCGCTCAAGACGGAGGCGGCGGCGGTGCTGGCGCCGATGGGCTTGCGCCTCTCGGAGGAGAAGACGGCGATCAGCCACATTGACCAGGGCTTCGATTTCCTCGGCTACCGCATCCAGCGGCGTCGGGGGCGAGGCACCGTCAAGCGCTTCGTGTACGTCTACCCGGCGAAGAAGGCTTTGGCCTCCGTCGTTGGCAAGGTCCGGGCGTTGACCGGGAGGCGCACCAATCCCTCCCTTGAGGTCCTACTGTACCGGTTGAACCCGGTGCTACGAGGCTGGACCAACTACTTCCGATACGGCGTGTCGAAGGCGACCTTCAACTACCTGCGTGCCTTCGTGTGGCAGCGGGTCGTTCGATGGCTTCGCCGCAAACACCCCCGGATCACGTGGAAGCAGCTCCGCCGCCGCTATCTCCCCGGATGGTGGCCGACGGTGGGCGAGGTCACGTTGTTCAACCCCGGAGGGGTGGCAGTCACCTACTACCGTTTCCGGGGCAAACACATTCCCTCGCCGTGGACCAGCGCGACGGGCGAGTCGGCCGCATAGCCACGCGGCACGGACTTGCGGAGAGCCGGATGCTCGGAGACGGGCACGTCCGGTTCGGAGGGCGGACCAGGGAAACGGGCCGGCCGAAATGCCGGAACCGCGCCCTGGTCCGACCCTACACGAGCATCCAGGCCCGGGCGCGGATCCACCCAGGGTCGCCACCCGGCCCCGGGCGGGTGCGGCGCGTGGAGCACGAGTACGTGCGCCGCGGGGCGCTCACCTACTTCGCGGCCTACGACGTCCACCGGGCCAGGGTCGTGGGGCGCTGCGAGCGGCGCTCGGGGATCGCGCCCTTCGAGCGGCTCGTGGAGGCGGTCATGGGCGCTGAGCCGTACGCGAGCGCATCGCGGGTCTTCTGGGTCGTCGACAACGGCAGCTCGCATCGGGGTCCGGGCTGCGAGGCCCGCCTGCGGCGGCGCTGGCCCCAGATCCGGGTCGTCCACACGCCGGTCCATGCGAGTTGGCTGGATCAGACGGAGATTTACTTCTCCATCGTCCAGCGCAAGGTGCTCGATCCCAACGACTTCGCCTCGCTCGCCGAGCTCGAGGCCAGGCTCCTCGCCTTCGGGGAGCGCTACAGCGCGGTCGCGAAGCCCTTCGAGTGGCGCTTCACGCGGCTCGATCTTCACCGCGTCCTCGCTGCGCTGTCGTCACCCCTTGAGAAGGTGGCGTAATCATACGTGGCAGCACTTGAGAATCGGCGTACTTAGGCGGGGCGATACGAGGGATCGACCGGACGCGTAACGATTCGTTCCGCGGCCGAGCGCACGGCGTTCCGTGCACAACACAGCATGCGCGCGCGCCAGTACGACCCGACCTCCGGCCGCTTCCTGTCGATCGATCCGCTCGCACCGGCACCGAGAGCTCCCGCGGTCTCGAGCTACCTCTACGCGCTCGATGACCCGGTGCGCTTCG
>JAJYNL010000065.1:46613-69710 GCA_021786375.1 Actinomycetes bacterium | reverse complement strand
TCTTTATTGAAGCCCATAGCGCCCAGGACATCCGCAACTGCGTCGAAGGCCACGCTCGGGCGTTTACTCTGGGATCAAATGAGCTGTACCTTGTTGGGAAACACCATGTCCCGAGGGGGTGGCTCATGGATAGCTACGGGACCGTGCGGCTCGCCGCGAAGAATGCCGAGTCGGCGATCATCACCCGGATCTGTAAGGATTTCAACCTCATACCGGTTCTCGCCCGGGCCTATTACGAGCAGATGGCCAGGTATTTCGCGGAGTAAGGGCATCCTCGCAAAGTTGAGATTGGGCGTGGACAACGCCCGCCACGAGGGACTGAACCGGCGCCTGCATCTGGTCATCAATCGGGCCTACGGTTTTCACTCCGCCAAGGCGGCACTCGCTCTCATCATGGTGAGGCTCGGACCGATCGAACACGTCCTTCCTCACGAGCGTGTCCTGGCCACAGATGCCTGAATCAACTCACATCTATGCCGGGAGACTCAAAAAAGGGGGCCGCCGGATCTCCGGCGGCCCCCAACGGCCTAATGGGCCTCGCTAGTTGTTACTGGAGCCAGGAAGGTACCGGGCCCTCCACCGAGGCATGTGTCGTCACCGGCCCTTGCACGTTGGTCACGTAGACGGGGCTCACCGCGGTGGCGCCGCCGCTGGCGTTCAGCTGAACTACTTCTGATCCCATGAAGCCGAGGTGCTGCGTCGCCGAGTAGCCGAGCGGGGCCAGCCCCGGGCCGGTCCAGGTCGCACCTTGGCTGTTGATCGCGTTGATCAGGTCCTGACGAGTCGGGTTCTGGCCGGCCGCCCTCATGGCCAGGGTGAAGTAATAGGCCATTGACATCCCGTAGACCATGTTCCCGTCGACCGGCTCCTTGGAGTCGTACTGGGAGTGGATCTTCAGGAAGAGCTGCATCCAGGGATCGCTCGTCGCACTGGACATGGGCAGATAATTCAGTGTGTAGAGCCCGTTCAGGGCGGAAGCCCCGACCTTGCCCTTGGAGAAGTTGGAGACCAGGCCGGCCAGGGTAGTGGGATCGGAGGAGACCGAGGAGCTCACCGTCGTCGGATGATAGCCGAGGACCGCCATGGAGAGCAGTGCCAGCGCGGTGGCCGCGGGGATGGTGAAGAGCACCACCACCTGGGCTCCGGCCGCCTGCAGCGCCGCGACCTGGGTGCCCAGGCCGTTGGTCAGCGTGGTCGGGTCGTAGGGCTGGGCCGAGACGATCTGGCTGGCCGGCAGCATCTGCTTGATGCCGATCAGGCCGCCGCCGCCGAAGTCGTCGTTCTGGTAGAGCACGCCAACCTTCATCCCGGCGAAGTGGTCCTTGATGTAGGCGCCAAGCACCTTGCCTTCGATGATGTAGTCCGGCTGCCAGCCGTAGGTGTACGGATGCACCTTCGGCTCATTCCAGCAGTTACAGCCGGAGGCGACGAAGATGTCCGGGACCTTGTTCTGGTTCAGGAAGTCGACCACCGCGGTGTGGGTCGGAGTGCCCAGGCCACCCAGGATGGCATAGACGTTGTCCTGCAGCACCAGCTTCCTGACCACCTGCACCGTGTTGGCAGGATTATACCCGTCATCCAGGTACTTGAAGGTGACGCTGCGCCCGTAGATCCCTCCGTGGGCATTGACGTATTGGAAGAAGGCCTCGATCGCCGGGCCGATCTCCGAGTAGCCCGGCGCGGCCGGCCCGGTCAAGGGCTGGTGTGAGCCGAGCAGGATGCTGGTCGGTGTGATGCCGGGCGCGGAGGCGGTGTTGGCCACCGACCCACTCGTACTCGAGCCGCCCGACGACGATGAACTGGAGGAGCTTCCGCATGCGGCGGCGACCAGGCTAAAGGCCGCCAGCACCGCAATAACCCGGAATCCCCGCCTAAGTGAAGAACGGGATTCACCCATCTATAATTTCCCCCTGATTTGGTCCCTGGACCGGGGTCATCAATGCCCCGCGCCCTGATTTGGCGCCGCTACCGCGGCGCCGACTGTGCGGTGCCGCCACCCCTGCGGCAGCCACCGCTTCTTCTTTCTAGCCCGGCTCCTTTCTGAGGTTTCTCATCTTGAAAATGACGAGGCGCACGATTCCCTGAACTCCGACCGGTGCCACCATGATGATCGCCACCAGCAGGAAACCGTAGATCGCCAGTGCCAGATTGGCCGAGACCGACTGGTTCAGGCTCAGCTTCTGGCTGAGGGTGGTCGCCCATCCGGGCACGTACACCATGATGAGCGAGCCCCAAACCGCTCCGGCAAGGGTGCCGCTCCCGCCGATCACCATCGCGGCAAGCAGGGAGATGGAGAGCACCACGGTGTATCCCCCCGGGGAGACGTTGCCCGACACCAGGGCGAAGAGCCCTCCTCCCAGTCCTGCGGCGGCAGCAGACAGCGCGAAGGCTAGAACCTGGGTGCGCGGTACGGAGATCCCCGATACCTGGGTGGCGATCTCGTCGTCGCGCACCGCGCGGAACTTGCGCCCCACCCGCGAACGCAGGAGGTTGGCGAAGAGAATCATCACCACCACCACGCAGATCATCTCGATGATGGCCAGCCACTCCGTCGGCGTGGCGGTGGCCCCCAGGAACGAGGGCGCGTTGGGCTGGTTGACCTCCAGCCCCTGGTATCCGCCGAAGACGGACTGGTAGCGGGTGGTAATGTCGGGCAATCCGAGCGCCAGGGCCAGGGTGGCGCCCGCCAGGTAGGGTCCGCGCAGGCGCGCAGCCACCAGGCCCAGCAGGGCTCCGAAAACCATGGTCACCAGGGCGGAGGCGATCAGCATCAGCCACAACGGGGACTTCGTGTGCAGCTGCATCAACGTCAAAGTCCAGGCCCCGATGGCCATGAGCGCGCCATGGCCCAGGGAGATCTGCCCGTTCTGGCCGGTGAGCACCGACAGGCCCACCAGGGCGATGAGGTAGGGTCCCACCTGGGAGAGCTGGTAGATGCGATATTGGCTGAGGTGGCCGATAAGCAGGTAGAAGAGGACCAAGGCCACCACGCCGACGATGATGTTCCGGACCAGCGGCTGGCCGAAGAGCCTGCGCAGCCCCTGAGGCTGCTTCGCCGCCGGTAACTGCTTGGGCTCCGGCTTGGCTTCCACCATTGACTCTTCCATCTAGACCCGCCTTGCCGACATCGAGCTGAAGATACCTTCCGGCCGGGCCATCAGCACCACCACCAGGATCACGAAGGCCCCGACGTTCTCGAGATCCGAGCCGAGGTATCCGCCGATGAAGGAGAGCGCCACTCCGGTGAGCAGACCGCCCACCAACGCCCCCACCGGCGAATCGAGCCCGCCGATGATGGCCGCGGTGAAGCCGAAGATGAGCACACCGTCCATATTGTTGGGGAAGAGGAAGACCTTTGGCGCCGCCAGCAGGCCGGCCACTGCACCGGCGGCGCAGGCGAGCCCCCAGCCCAGGGTGAGCATCCGTCCCACCCGTACGCCAAGCAGCCTGGCCACCTCGGGCGCGAAGGCGCTGGCCCGCATCATGAGGCCCAGCTTCGTGTAGCGGAAGAGCACCAGGAGTGCGAGCAGGAGCACCACCACCACGGTCACGATGAACAGGTCGAAGTTGGAGATGGCCAACCTGGCCCCACCGATCTTGAGGCCGATCAGGGAGAAGTGCGATGGAAAGTTGCGCAGCTTGGCTCCCCAGATCACCCCGGCCATCGCCTCCAGGAAGATGAGCATGCCGATGGCCACGATGACCGCGTTCAGGGGGGACTTGCTCTCCACCGGCCTCATCACGAAGCGCTCTGTGGCCGCCCCGAGAAGAAAGCCGAAGACGATGGCGGCCAGGAAGGCCACGAAGTAGGGAACGTTTCGGTCGATCAGGCTTGCAGCGATGAAGGTCGAGAACGTGGCCATGGCAGCCAGAGCGAAGTTGATGACCCGTGTCGAGCGGTAGATGAGAACTATCCCCAAGGCCACCAGGGAGTAGACCAGCCCGTTGCTGACCCCGATCAAAAGGAAGTTCCAGAAGTTCCTCAACGCCTCCCCCTCATCCGGCTCACATCCCTAGCCGGCACCTTCAGAATCCCAAATAGTGGTGACGGAGCGCTTCGTCGTTGCGGATCTTGCCCGCAGCGTCCGACACCACCACCCGCCCCAGAGATAGCACCACCGCGTCGTCAGCCACCGAGAGGGCGCTGCGCGCGTTCTGCTCCACCAGCAGGACCGAGAGGCCCTGCTCGTCACAGAGCCGGCGGAGCAGGGACATGATGCTCGCCACCACCAGGGGCGCCAGCCCTAGCGAAGGCTCGTCAAGCAGCAAGGCCTTGGGCTCGGCCATCAGCGCCCGGCCAACCGCCAGCATCTGGCGCTCGCCGCCCGATAGGGTGAAGGCGGGCTTACCGGCGCGCGGCTCTAGCGGCTCGAAGAGCTCGTATATCCAGGCCATCTTGGCCTGGACATCGATGTCACGCCTCCAGATGGCACCCAGGCGGAGGTTCTCCTCCACCGTGAGCTCCTGGATCACCCCGCGGCCCTCGGGCACGTGCGCGACACCCATCCGGGCTATCTCCTCAGCCGGGCGGCGGAGGAACTCCACCCCGTCCAGGCTCGCTTTTCCCGAGGCGGCAGGGACCAGGCCGGTGAGCGTGCGCAGCAAGGTGGTCTTGCCCGCGCCGTTGGCACCCAGCACCGCGGTGATGCGCGAGCGCTCCACCGCCAGGGAAACCTCGGATAGGGCGCGCACCGGGCCGTAAGAGGCGCTCAGGTTCTCCACCGTCAGCATGGCACCACCTTCATGCCTGGACCTCGTCGCCCAGGTAGGCCTCGGTGACCAGCGGATTCGCCTTTACCTCCGCCGGGGTGCCCTCGGCGATCACCCTCCCGAAGTCGAGCACGCTGATGTTGGAGCAAACCCGCATCACCAGGTCCATGTGGTGCTCGACCAGGACTATTCCCAGTTGGCTGGAGAGTTCGAGGATCAGATCCCCCAGCTCTCCCATATCCTCCTCGGAGAGTCCGGAGGCGGGCTCGTCAAGCAGCAGGAAGCGCGGATTGGATACCAGTGCCCTGGCCAAAGCCACCTTCTTCTGGATTGCGTAAGGAAGCTGGGGCGGGAGTTTGGAGGCATAGCCGGCCACCCCCATGCGGTCCAGCGCGGCCATCGCCGCGGCACGCAGGTGGCGCTCCTCGCTGACCGTGGGCCCGGCGCCGATCAGCGCCCGGAGCACCCCCACCTTGGCCAGGGAATCCGCTCCGATCATCACGTTCTCGAGCACGGGCATGCGTGGGAAAAGACCGAGCCCCTGCAGAGTGCGCGCAACGCCCATGCGGGTTAGCTTCTCGGGGCGCAGGCCATGGACCTTCTGGCCGAAAAAGGTGAGGGTTCCGGAATCCGGCTTTACAAAACCGCACATGACGTTGAAAAGCGTGGTCTTGCCCGCGCCGTTGGGGCCGATCACTCCGTGCACCTCGCCAGGGGCGGCCTCCAGGGAAACCCTGTCGAGCGCCACAAGGCCGCCGAAGCGGACAC
This sequence comes from Actinomycetes bacterium, assembly GCA_021786375.1. GTDB lineage: Bacteria > Actinomycetota > Acidimicrobiia > Acidimicrobiales > Acidimicrobiaceae > Acidithrix. The sequence goes on along the minus strand of JAJYNL010000065.1, from coordinate 64,232 downwards.
TCACCTCGTCGACACTCAGTCCCGCTTTGGAATCCATACGCCGATTCTGGCAGAGAGTGGGGCTTGCCGGGGCCTCATTGTGACATTTGGCACACATTTTCCCGACCTCTTCCGACGAAAGGCGAAGGATGGCTGCCTAGGTGGCTGGTGTCTTGTGGGGTCTTCGGACGGCTGACCCTCCGTAGGGCGGCAGGGGTGGGGGCGGGGAAAACCATTATGGGTATATGTTTTGGCTCAACGGAAGTCGCGCGACATCGAGCCGACCGGCAGGAAGACGGGCTCCAGAGAGGAGGCGATCACATTGACCACACCCGAGTGGGACTCCACCCTGCCAGCCACGATCAGCGCATCCGCCATCCGGGCGGTCCTGCGGAAGCACTCCCATACATCTGGCACCACGATCACGTTGGCCAGGCCGGTCTCGTCCTCCAGGCTGATGAAGGTGGTCCCCTTGGCGGTCCGCGGGCGCTGGCGATGCGTCACCACCCCCGCCACCCTCACCAGGCTGCGGTCCCTGGCGGCCGGGAGGGAGGATATTGGCATCACTCCGGCTCGCTCCATCCCCTTGCGCATGTAGGCGAAGGGGTGCGCCTCGGGGGAGATGCCAAAGGTGGCGATGTCCAGGTAGGTGGACTCCTCGGCCGACAGGGACGGAAGCTCGGGCGCCTCGTCCCCCAGCGCCATGCCGGGGAGGGAAGGGATCCTGCGGTCGGCCAAGGGCTCGCTAACCCAGACCGCCTGGCGGCGCGACAAAGGAGTCATCCCCTCGCGGGCGCCCAACGAGGAGAGCGCTCCCGCCTTGGCCAGGGCCTCCAGTTGGGAGGCCGAGAGCGAGGCCCGCTCTGCCAGGTCGGCCAGACTCGCGAAGGGCGCGGCCTCCGCGATGCGGGTGGCCACCTTCTCGCCGATTCCGCGGATCTGGGCCAGGCCAATGCGCATGGCCGGCCCGGCCCAGGCCGAGTCGATCATCCGGGCCATGTACCCCTTGCCCTCGGGGGGCGAGCCCCAGGCGGGGGCGGCCTCCAGGGTGCAGTCCGAGCCGGAGCGGTTCGCCTCCGGGGCCAGCACCCTCACCCCGTGGCGCTTGGCGTCCTCGGAGAGGGTCTCCGGCGACCAGAAGCCCATCGGCTGGGAGTTGATGATCGAGGCGTAGAAGGCCGCAGGATAGTGCAGCTTAAACCATGCCGAGGCGTAGACGAGGTAGGCGAAGGAGGCCGAGTGGCTCTCCGGGAAGCCGAAGTTGGCAAAGGCCCGCAGTTTCTCGTAGATCTCCTCCGCCACGCCACCGGTGATGCCGTTGGCCTCCATGCCGGCGAAGAGACGGGCCCGGAGCGCCTCCATCCTTTCGTTGGAGCGCTTGGAGCCCATGGCCTGGCGAAGCTGGTCGGCCTCCCCGGGGGTGAAGCCGGCCACGTCCATGGCCATCTGCATCAGCTGCTCCTGGAAGAGCGGCACCCCCAAGGTCTTGGCCAAGGAGCGCTCCAGCAGCGGATGCGCGTAGGTGACCTTCTCCAGCCCGTTGCGCCGCCGGATATAGGGGTGCACCGAGCCACCCTGGATGGGCCCGGGGCGAATGAGAGCCACCTCCACCACCAGGTCGTAGAAGTGGGTGGGTCGCAGCCTGGGCAGGGTGGCCATCTGCGCTCGGCTCTCCACCTGGAAGACCCCCACGGTGTCCGCTGCCTGCAGCATCTCGTAGACCTCGTCCTCCTGGGGTATGAGGGCCAGGTCCACCTCCTCCCCGTGGAACTCCCGCACCATGTCCACCATCCGGTGCAGGGCCTCCAGCATCCCCAGACCGAGCAGGTCGAACTTGACCAGGCCGGCTATGGCGCAGTCGTCCTTGTCCCACTGCAGGACGCTGCGCCCCTCACGGCGGGCCCACTCTACCGGACAGACCTCCACCACCGGGCGGTCACAGATGACCATCCCGCCGGTGTGGATGCCCAGATGCCGAGGCGCACCCTCCAGTTCGGCGGCGAGCGAGGCGACCAGTTCCGGCACCGCCAACTCCCGGCGATCCTCGGCGGGCAGGGCGTCGGCCAGGCGGCGATGGCGCCCCATCCCTTTGGACCAGGCGTCGAGTACCCCGGAGGTGTACCCGAAGACCCGCCCCACGTCCCGGATGGCGGAGCGGGCACGATAGGTGATCACGTTGGCCACCTGGGCGGCTCGCTCGCGGCCGTAGGTGGAATAGACGTACTGGATGGCCTCCTCGCGCCTGCCGCTCTCGATGTCCACGTCGATGTCGGGCGGGCCGTCCCGCTCCGGGGAGAGAAAGCGCTCGAAGAGCAGCCCCAGGGCGACGGGATCCACGTTGGTGATGCCGAGCGCGTAGCAGACCGCCGAGTTCGCCGCCGACCCTCTCCCCTGGCAGAAGATGCCGCTGCGCCGGCAGAACTCCACTATGTCGTGCACGATCAGGAAGTAGCCCGCGAAGCCCAGCTCGGCGATGATGCGAAGCTCCCTCTCTATCTGGGCATAGGCCCCCGGCACCCTCTCGGCGGTGGGCTCCCCGTAGCGGCCGACCGCTCCGGACATGGCAAGCTCCCGCAGCCAGGAGTCCTGGCTGCGGCCGGCCGGGACCATGGAGTCGGGCAGGCTGGGGGCGACCAGAGAGAGGTCGAATGCGCACTCCCGGCCCAGCTCGTAGGCGGCCAGCGCCAAGCCCGGGTAGCGGGCGAAGAGCCGATGCTGCTCGGCCGGGGAGCGGAGATAGGCCATCTGGTCGGATGCCAGCCAGGGATCCATCTCGTCCAAGGTGGCGTTGGCACGTATGGCCGCCACGGTTGCGTGCAGGCGCGCCGCGGCCCGGGTCGCGTAGTGGACGTTGTTGGTGGCCACCGCCCGCAGGCCCAGCGAGTCGGCGATGCGCACCAGCTCGTCGTTGCGCACCGAATCGACGGGGTCGCCGTGGTCCCAGCACTCGATGACGAAATTCTCCCGGCCGAAGACCTCGGCCAGACGCGCGGCCGAGTAGGCCGCCTGGCGGGGGCCCCGCGCCATCAGGTCGCCGGCCACACTCCCCTTGCGGCATCCCGAGAGGATCGCCCAGTCCCCGCTGCCGAAGGAGGCCAGCTCCTCCAAGGTCAGGGAGAAGACCCCCTTCTCGGTCTTTGCCATCTGCCCCTTGGAGATGGCCGCCGAGAGAGAGGCGTACCCGCGCGCGTTGCGCGCCAGCACCACCAGGTGCTCGCCGGCCGGGTCGTAGACATTGTCACGCCTGCCCTCGGTGCCGATGGAGAGCTCCGCCCCGAAGACCGTGGCCAGGTCGGTGCCCTTGGCCGAGGCGGCGAAGTTCACCACCCCGTAGAAGCCGTTGTGGTCGGTTATGGCGCATATGGGCAGCCTGGCCGCCAATGCGGCCTCCACCAGCCGGCCGGGGCTGGACGTCCCGTCCAGGAAGCTGAAGTTGGAGTGGCAATGAAGCTCTGCGTAAGGGAGGGGTTCCACTCCTCAAATCTTATCGAACATATGTTCGATTACAACCCGGAAGGCGGCCGACTTCGGCTCCCGGAAGGCGGCGCCTGGCCCGCACCGCTAGTCCAGCGGGCTGACCAGGAGGTAACCTTCGTCGGAGATCGGCGATCCCCAGAGCCGCGCGTCCTGCAATGACACCAGGCGGGCCTCGCGCCCGAGCTCGGCAAGCATTCCAGCCGCCCCGGCAGCAGAAATCCCCTCGCCCGTCCACCATCTCCCTTCCAGCAGCAAAAGCCTCCCACCCGGGGCGAGCAGCTCCACCCAGCGCCGGAGCGCCTCCAGCGGGTCGGCAAGCGCCCACAGCAGGTGCCGGCATAGGACGGCGTCGAAGATGCCGGGCCGGAAGGGAGGATCCGCGGCATCACCGAGGCAGACCTCCACCTCCACCCCGAACCGGGAAGCCTTGGCCCGCGCCGTCGCGGCCATCGCCGCCGAGGAGTCGAGCCCCACCGCCCCACAGCCGCGCTCGGCCAGCAGGACCGAGAGCGAGCCCGTCCCACAACCCAGGTCGGCCACCCTTGCCGGAACGGGAACCAGCCACCTGAGAAGCAGGTCGGACCATGCGGCGCGAACCACCGGGTCGGCCAACCCGTGATCCGGTTGCTCGTCGAAGGTCGCCGCGAGGGAGTCCCAGCCGCCGTCCATTCCCCTGGTCGCGCTCATGCCCTCAAGGCAGAAAGAGTCCCAGGAAGTCACGGGCGCCCATGGAGAGCGCCCGGCCGGGATCCTCCATCACCGCCATGACATTCTCCTGCACCCGCGGCAGCCGCTCCAGGTTCGCGCTCAGCTTGGTGGCGACCGCGGCGGCAGCCTCGCCGCGCCTGCGCGGATGCCCCAGGGGATACTCGACCGAAAGCGTCTCGGTGGAGGTCCCGTCCACAAAGCGGACGGTCACGGCATTGGCCACCGAACGCTTGGCGGGATCGCGGTAGTCCCTCGAGAATCCCGGATCCTCCACCACGCGCATCTTGGCGCGCAATGCGTCGATGCGGGGATCGGCGGCCGCCTCGTCCTCGTAGTCGAGGTGGGAGAGTGTCCCCTTGATCAAGCCGATCGCGACGATGTACTCCAGGGAGTGGTCGCGGTCGGCGGGGTTGTTGAGCGGACCGGTCTTGGAGATGATCCTCATCGCCGAGCGCTGGGTGGAGACCTCCACCCTCTCGATCTCCTCCAGGCGTCGGGCAACCTGCGGGTGCAGTGCCACCGCCGCCTCCAAGGCGCTCTGGGCATGGTACTCCGCCGGATATGGCACCTTGAACAGCACGTTCTCCATCACGTAGCTCCCCAGGGGTTGCGCCAACTCGAGGCGCTCGCCTCCCAGATAGGAATCCGAGAAACCCCAAGTGGGCGCGGTCACCGCGCTCAGGTAGCCCGGCTCGCCGGAGACGGCCCTGAGCAAGAGTTCGAGCCCGCGCGCGGTCTGCTCCCCCGCAGCCCAGGACTTGCGCTCGCCGGCGTTGGGAGCATGCCGGTAGCAGCGCAGCGTGGTGCCGTCCACGAAGGCCTGGCTGACGGCGTTGGCGGTTTCGAGCACCCCGGCTCCCAGCAGGCGCGCCGAAGCCGCCGCCGAGGCGATGCGCACGTAGGCGACGTGGTCGTATCCCCGCTCGTTGAGAGCGCATGACATGGAAAGCACGCCCTGGATCTCGTGCGCCACCACCATCGCCGCGTAGATGTCGGCCACTGCGGCCCCGCCGGAGCGAATCCAGGAGGCCGAGAGGATGGCGCCCAGGCTATCGGATGGGTGTCCCCACTCAAGGGCCAGGAAGGTATCGTTGTAGTCGAGCCAGCGCACCAGGGTTCCGTTGGCAAAGGCGGCGCGCAGGGCGGGAAAGTGCAGACCGGTGCCGACCACCGGCACCGGCCCCGGCGCCTCGCCACGCAGATGATGCGGATCGACCACGGCCATGGCCCTGTCCACCCCGCCGGCCAGTACCGCACAGCCCAGCGCGTCTAGGAGCGACAGTTCCGCGGTGCGCATGGCCACCCCCGATGGCGGTGGCCCGGCCACGGCGTATTCGGCGATCTCTGCAATCACCCGGTCGTAACCGTTCAGCTCAGCCCCTCGCACCTCTCCCCCTTCCCGGCCCGTAAGCCGGCTACCTGAAGCGGCTCTCCAGCTCGTCGAACTCCTTTTTGCGCACCAGCGCCTGGCGCTCGTCCCAGGGGGCGAGCGGGACCGACTCCGGGTCGAGCACTCCCCTGTCCTTCAATGAAACGAGCACTTGGCGCATCCCGTTGATCGCCCCCTGCAGCGCGGCGTTGGCGTACAGAACGAAGGTGAAGCCGCTCAGCTCGTCCATCGGCACGAGTGGCGTCTTCCCCCCTTCGACAAGGTTGGCGACCATTGGCACTCCGGGAAGCAGCCCGGGCAGGGCGACGAGCTCCTCCTTGCTCCGGGGCGCCTCGATGAAGACGGCATCCGCACCCGAGCTCACGTACGCGCGGGCGCGCTCCACCGCCGCCTCGAGCCCCTCGCTGGCGGCGGCATCGGTGCGGGCGATGATCACCAGGTTCGGGTCGCTGCGCGCCTCGGCGGCTGCGGAGATCTTGGAGGCGGCCTCCCCGGGGTCGATGACCTCTTTGTTCTCGAAGTGCCCGCACCGCTTGGGGAAGCGCTGGTCCTCGAGCTGAATGGCGCTGGCCCCGGCCCGCTCCAGCCGGCGCACGGTGCGCATCACGCCTATGGCGTTGCCGAATCCCGTGTCGGCGTCGACGACCAGGGGCAGGGATACGGCGTCAGCGATGGCCTCGGTGTGGGCCACCAGCTCGTCCAGCGTCACCAGACCGATGTCGGGAACGCCGAGAAAGGTGTTGGCAATTCCGGCCCCGGTTACATATACCGCTTCGAAGCCGCATTCCTCCGCCACTCTGGCGGCCAAGGCGTTTGCAGCCCCGGGCAGCAGCACCGGATCGGCAATTCTCGCCATCCTCTCGCGCAGGCGGCGGCGCATCTCAGTGGCTCGGCTGGTGCCCATCTCCCGCCTCCTCGGCCCGTCGGTTTGGACGCGAGCTTACCCGCAGAGGCGCGCGGGCTCCCAGTCGCCTGCTCAGTCGTAGACCGCCTCCAGGTGCCAGCGGGACGTCTCAACCAGCACCAGGACCATCACTCCGCCGTCCAGCCGGAGCTGAAGGCGGGCCAGACGGCGGCTGCGCGCCGGGTCCCACCACCTCTCCGTCATCGGCCAGGGGCCGACGAAGGAAGCCACCCGCCGGGCGGGTTCGAAGACGCCCGGCACTTCCAGCGAGGCCGGCTCGGCCGACAAGCGGCCCGAGGGCGAGACCGCCAGCGAGGAGCCGTCCCCGTCGAGCAGGGCGGCCGCCAGCGGCGGGTCGAATACCTGAGCGGGGGCCTCACCGCCCATCCTTCCCGGCCAGGGGGCCCCGCTGAGCCGGGGAGGGGAGGAGGAGAAAAGGTCCATCCTCCAGGAGGCAAGCCGGAACTGGTCACGCGGGGACCTGCCCTCGGCGGCGCGTGGCACCCGTACCGAATCCTGGCCCAGCCTGGCCCGGACACGCTCCACGGAGCGCGTCACCCTCTCACCTGGCCGGGAGGGCAGCGAGTAGAAGTCGAGCTGCTCCGAGGGGGAGTTGGTCGACTGCAGCACCACCACGTCGCAGCGGATCACTCCGGCCGAAGGAGGCTCGCGGCCCGGCCCAGGAGTGTGCGTGGTCCAAGCGTCCAGCTGCCACCGCGCCCAGGAGACCAGGAAAGGGAGCGAGATCGGTACGTTGCTCGACCAGACGCGCGAGATCGACTCGGCATTCTCGGTCTCGAAGGAGATGCGCACCGAGAGTGGGTACTCGCCCCTCCGTTCCAAGGAGGAGAAGAGATCCACGGCTCCGGCCCGCATGGAAAAGACGATGCTCTCGGCCAGGTAGGCCGGGGGGTCGAACTCAATGGCTGCGCTCGACTCCTCACGGGCCTCCCGTGCGGACAGGCGTCTGGGGTCCACCCCCATGGCCAGGTCGAAGGCATTAACCCCGAAGACACCGAAACGCTCGGCCAGCAGCCTGCGCGGCAGGGCGGCCAGGTCGCCGACGCGCTTTATCCCGGCATCGGCCAGGGTGGCAACCTCCTCCCCTCTCCCGAAGACACCGATAGGGAAGCCGGCCAGGAACTCCCTGGATGCCCCGGGGGTGACGGCCACCCCGTAGCGGGATGCCGCCTTGGCTGCGAACAGGCCGTCGGCCACCCCCAGGGAGTACCAGCGGCCCGAAAGCCCTTCGGCACGCACACCGACCAGACCGGGCCGGGAGGGGAAGGCCGGCCTCCAGTCGTGCAGGTGGGCCTCCCCCTCCAGCTCGAGGGCGTCCAGGGCGGAGATTACTTTGGCGAGCAGACTCTCCTCGCCACCGAAGTAGGCGGCCGGTCCGCGGACCTCGAAGGCGCAACCGCCGCCGGGGAAGACCTCCACCTCGGGACAAAAGGTCTCCAACAGCGCGGCCACCTTTTCAAAGGCCCTGCCCTCGGTCTCCGGGTCCTCCTCGATCAGGCCCAGGCCGGAGGACTTCTGCAAGGCGGCGGGGACTCGCTCCCCCGTCGCCACCCCCGCTCGGGTGGCCGCCACCGTGGCGGTCACCACCCTGCCCCGGCCGACCACCGCGGCCTGCGCCTCGGGAGGGATCCCCCTGGCGATGAAGGGCCAGGCCGGAGCGAAGAGGACCAGGGTGCGCGGAGAGGGGGCGGGAGCGAAAAGTTCTCCCTGCCCTCGGGCGTTGCGCTGGCGCCCGCTCATGGCGCCACCAGGCGCGCGGTATGCCCCGGCGCCCTCTTGCTCGCACCCACCTCCACCATCACGCTGCGGGAGCCGAGCGGATCCAGCGGCTCGGAGGTCCAGAGCGAGCCTCCGGCAAAGAGCGAGAAGTCGCTCCGCTCCGGCCAGGCCGGGCGACCGGAGCGGGAGAAGACGATCAGCACGGACCGCTCCCGCCTGGCCTTCTCAACCAGGCGGCGCGCACGGACCGCGTCCCGCAGGGGCCCCATAACCACCAGGTCGAAGCCGTCCAGCATGACCGAGGCGACGTCGGCGGCCTCCTGCGCCGGGCACTGGACCGTAACCACCCTGCCCAGATCCACCCCCAGGCCGGCTGCTGCCGCATAGCCGAGGTGCTCGAGCCCCACCACGGCGGCCCAACTGCCCTTGGAGGTCGGCAGGGAGAGCAGGGAGAAAAGCAGCGTCGTCGCCCCGCTGCCGGGCATGCCCCCGATAAGCCCCACCGACCCCCGGCGCAAATACGAGCCGGGAAAGAGCGGCTCCAACCAGGAGGAGACCTCCATGGTCTGGCCGACGGCAAGGGCCTGGGGGGTTGTGATGGATCTGAGATCGGCGAGGGCCAAATTCCCCATGGGCTAATTATATCGAACATATGTTCGATTCCCTAGATCCGGCACGCAAAAGGGCCAGGGTCCATCGGAATGTCCGGAAAAGGGCGTATCGGTTGTAAAGCGCGATCATGTGCGGCTCGGCGGCAACCTCGAGCTGGCATGCCACGCTGCATCCTGCCCGTGCCCTGCAGCCCGGCACTGAGAGAAGAGGGCGGCGGGACCGAGGCGCAGGCTCTCCACCGCGGTCAGGATCGCCGCGCCTAGAGCAGACCCTGGAAACGACCCACTTTGACGGTTAAACCACCGGCTCAAATGTCCGGCACCGCTCCGAAGCGGAGTGCGAGAACCGAGCCCGAACCATCAGGCGCCGGCGGCGGGCTGGCGGACCTCGACTGAGATAGGCAGGCCGTTGCGCACGCTTTCGGTCACCACGCAGAAGTCCTCGAACAGATCCAGGCAACGGCCCAGTCGGGAGATGTCGCCTTCCAGTTCCGGATCGATGGCCACCGCGATCGAGCCCACCCTGAGGCGGCCCTTTTCGTTCCTGGTCATGGTCACGGTGGCCGTGGTCTTCAGGCTCTTTACGTCCACCCTCGACTTGCGCAGGCAGAAGAGGAGGCTGGCCGAGAGGCAGTTGGCGACCGCGGATGCGAGGACCCGGGAGGCATTGGGGCCGTTCCCCTCACCGAGGGGCACCGGCTCGTCCATGAATAGCTCGGGCTCCCCCTCGGGGTCGAAGCTGACCGCGAAACGATAGCCATCCAGTAGCTCGAGGTTTACCTCGAAGCTCATCGGCTCGGACTGCTCCTCAGTGGCCATCTCGGCTCCTATCTCGCCACCCTGTTGACACAGGCGTCACCCGACGGCCGCACAGGCCGTCAAACAAAAGGTAGTAAACCCGAAGCTGGTTCCACAATTCCTCCTGCGCGCTCAGGCGACCGAGGAGGCTGCAGTGCCGAAGCTATCCCACATCCTGGCGTACATCCCGCCTGCCTCGAGCAGCTCCTCGTGAGAGCCCACCTCGATGATTCCTCCGTCGCGCATAACCACGATGCGATCGGCCATGGCCGCACTGGGTAGTCGGTGCGCGACCATGACCGAGGTGCGCCCTCCGGCCACCACCCGCATGGCATCCGCCACCTTGCGCTCGGTGGCCAGGTCGAGATTGGCCGTCGCCTCATCCAGAAGCAAGAGGGCGGGTGAAGCAAGGTAGGCGCGCGCCAGCGCGATGAGCTGGCGCTGGCCCGCCGAGAGCGCCCTCCCTCTCTCGCTCACCTGGTAGCCGTACCCCCCTGGCAGCCTGGAGATGAAGTCGTGCGCACCGACCGCACGGGCGGCAGCCTCGATCTCGGCCGGGGTGGCATCGTCGGCGGAGAAGGCGATGTTCTCGGCCACGCTGGCCGAAAAGAGGAACGGCTCCTGGGGGACGTAGGCGACCTGGCGGCGGTAAGCCTCGAGATCGAGCCGCCGGAGGTCGACTCCGTCCACCAGGACCACCCCGGCGGTGGGGTCGTAGAAGCGGGCCAGCAGCTTGACAACCGTGGTCTTGCCTGCGCCGGTCTCACCCACCAGGGCGACGGATTCGCCGGGGTGGAACTCGAAGTCGAAACCGTCCAGGGCCAAGCGGGCGGCCGGCGCATACCCGAAGGAGACCCCTTGGAAGCGAATCCTGCCGGTGATCCTGCCGGGATTCACCGGTACCTCATCCTGGGGCGTGCTCACCGGGGTGCGCATCAACTTCCCCACCTGGCTGATGGCCACCTGGGCCTGCTGCCACTGATCGAAGGTCTGGGAGAGCTGCTGGACCGGCGAGAAGAGCTGATCGATGTAGAGGGTGAACGCTATCACCGCGCCCACCGCGATCTGGTGGCGCGCCACCAGGCTTGCGCCCACACCCAGCACGGAGGCCGAGGCCACATCCGAGAGGAAGAGCACGAAGGGGAAGTAGATGGCCACCAGGCGCTGGGCGCGAACCCGAGCGTCGCGATAGCCGCGGCTCAGCGCGGAGAACCTCTGGTTATTGCGGCTCTCCCGCCTGAAGGCCTGGGTGACGCGCACGCCGGACAGGCCCTCGGCAAGGTTGGCATTCACCGCCGCCACCCGCTCGCGAGCCACGCGATAGGCACGCTGGGAGCTGCGCTGGAACCAGACGGTTGCAAAGGCGAGCGGGATCAGCACCCACAGGGCGGCAAACGTCAGCTTGGCGTTGGCGACCAGCATCACCGCGGCCACACCCACGAAGCTGAGGACGTTAACCAAGGCGTTGGTGATCCCCGCCTGAAGCAGGTTGGAAAGCGCGTCCGGATCGGTCGTCATCCGGGTGAGGATACGGCCGCTCATCTCGCTCTCGTAGTAGTCCATGCCCAGCCGGGCCAGGTGAGAGAAGATGCGCAGGCGCAGTGCGTAGAGGGCGCGCTCGGCGGTGATGCCGGTCACCCGGGACTGCGCCCACACCACCAGCCAGTCCACCAGGGCCACAGCGAGATAAGCCGCCGAGGCGAGCACGATCACCGCGGACGCCTTGGCACCGACCCCGCGGTCGATGCCGACGCGCACGAGGGAGGGTCCCGCCAAGGAGAGCACGGTGTCGGCCGCCAGCAGGGCAAGGCCCATGAGCAGCCCGCGACGGAAGGGCCTGAGGAAGCGGGCGAAAGAGAAGGACGTGGCTGGTGCGGTCACCGAAGCCTCATCCACCTGTGGAAGGCGGGACTCTTCGGGCAGGCGCTCGAGCGCCGCGAGCAGCTTGGGGGTGGCAGACAGTGCGGCACCCATCGGGCCGCCCATTCCTCCGCCTCCGCCTCCACCGCCGAGACGGACCATGGCCATCTGAGCCGGAGCGATGGAATGGACCCCGGTGGGTGCGGCCGGGATCGCCTCCAAGCCGTCGGCCTCCTCGGCCAAGGCGTCCCCCTCGCTGTGCATCAGCGCCCTGAAGACGGGGCTGGTCTCCGCCAGCTCCTCCCGGGTCCCCTGGGCGACCACCTTGCCGCCCTCGAGCACAACGATCGTATCGGCCAACTCAAGCGTGGAGCGGCGGTGGGCGATCAGCAGGACGGTCCGGTCACGAGCGAAGCGCTTTATCGATGCGTGAATGGCCGACTCGGTGACCGCGTCGACCGCCGAGGTGGCGTCGTCGAGTACCAGGATCTCCGGCTCGGAGACGAGCGCCCTGGCCAGAGCGACACGTTGGCGCTGGCCACCGGACAGGGTGATTCCGGCCTCCCCTACCGTCGTCTCGAATCCCTCGGGGAGAGATTCGATGAACCCCTTCGCACCTGCCATTTCCGCCGCACGCTCGATCTCCTCGCGGCTCGCGCCGGGCCGCCCGTAGGCGATGTTGGCGGCGATGGTGTCGGAGAAAAGGAAGCTCTCCTCGAAGACCACTCCGATCCCCTTGCGCAGGTCGGCGAGCTTCAGCCGGCGTATGTCGACTCCCCCGATGCTCACCGCACCGCCACTCACGTCGTAGAAGCGGGGTAGCAGTAACGCCAGTGTCGACTTGCCTGAGCCTGACCTGCCCACCACCGCGGTCACCCGGCCCGCTTCGACCACCAGGTCGAGGCGGTCCAGTACCTTCCTGGCGGGCTGATAGGCAAAATCCACGCGGGAGAAGACCACGTCACCCGAGGGGAAGGAGGTGAGAGGGTCGGCGGGATCGGCAACCAGCGGGTTGGCGTCCAAGAGCTCGAATATGCGCTCCGCACCCGCACGCGCCTGCTGCGAGAAGGCGATCAGCGTGCTCAGCTGGCGGATCGGGGCCTGCATCTGGGTTATGTAGGAGAAGAAGACCAGGAAGGTTCCAATGGTCAGATGCCCGTGCAGGGCGAGGTAGCCGCCGATTAGCAGCACCAGCGCCTGGACGATCCCGGGTATGGCCGAAAGGGTGGAGCTCAGGCCCGCCTGCAGCTTTATGAGGCGCACCCGCGCCTGGAACAGGTCGAGCGCCGCGGAGGCAAGCCGATGGATCTGCGCCCCCTCGCGTCCAAAGCCCTTCACCACCCGGACTCCGGAGATGGACTCCTCGGCAACGGTGACGACCTCGCCCTCTTTCTGCTGGGCGTCGTAGCTGGCGGGGAAGACCCGGGACCGCAGCGAAATCGAGACGATCGCGAGCAGCGGGAGTGCCAAGGTCTCCACCAGCGCCAGCGCCGGCGAGAGGATGTACATCACCACCAGCGAAACGGCCATCATCACCAGGTTGCCGACCATGAGCGGGAGGAAGGAGAGGAGCCCCTGCACCAGGCCGATGTCCGCGTTGGCCCGGGAGACCAGCTGGCCGGTCTGGAGCTCGTCATGGCGCGCGAAGTCGAGGCGCTGGAGGTGGCTGAAGATCCGCTCGCGCAGATCATGCTGCACGTCGAAGGCCAGGCGGCCTCCGAAGTAGCGGCGCAGGAAGGAGAGGCCGAAGCTGGCCAGGGCAATGGCCACGATCACTGCGACATAGGGCCCTGCCGTTGCCTTGTGCGCGACCATGACCCGGTCGATGATGTCCCGCTCGACCAGCGGCACCGCCACTGCCGTCAGCATGCCGACCACGGCGGTAGCCGTTGCGAGGACCACCGACAGGCGCTTGGCCAGAACCACAGCACCAAGCCGGCGCACCCAGCCGGGTTTGGAAGGTGCCGGGTTGGGCGCGCTCATCTGCACGAAGGGCCGCCGCGCACCATCTCCTTGGCTGGCCAGCTCAATTGAATCATCGTCGTCTTTCCGCTCGGGAAGCCGGCAAAGCCGGCGCCGGTTGCCGTGGGCTCTTCACGTCCGGCTGCGCCGGCGTCCGGCGCCCAAGCATTAACCGCTCGGGGGCTCCTTCAAATTCCTATTCGGGTACGCAGAGCACGCAACGCGCGGTTGCCCGCCGACTCTCGATAAAGGTCCGAAGCAGCCTCCAACTCCGCCAGCTCCTCGCGGGAGAGCTCGATATCGGCCGAGGCCGCATTCGACTCCAGCTGCGCGACCGAGGATGCCCCCGGAATGGCCACCACATTGGGGTGGGATACGACCCAGGCCAGGGCGATTTGGGCCGAAGTGGCGTCATGAGCCTTGGCCACGCGGTCCAGACTCGCCAGCAGCGGCTGCATACGCTCCAGCGCGTCCGGCGCGAAGTGGCGGTTCATACGCCGGATGTCGCGGGGACGGTTGGAACGGCCGTACTTCCCCGCGAGCACTCCCTGCTCGATCGGCGAGTAAGCGATCACAACCTTGGAGTTGGCCAGGGCATAGGGAAGATGCTCAGCCTCCGGCCGGCGCTCAAGGAGCGAATAGTGAACCTGGTTGGAGACAATTGGCGCCTTGGTGAGCCGATCCAGGCGATCCCAGGAGGCGACCGAGAAGTTGGAGACTCCCACCGACCTCGTCATCCCCCGCTCCACCAGGCCGTCCAGCGCTTGGGCCAGACGCTCGAGCCGATCAGCGGGATTGGGGAAATGCACCTGGTAGAGGTCGATCGCCTCCACTCCCAGCCGCTCCCTGCTCTTGGCGCAGCGCGAGGCGGCGTATGCCGGGGAATAGGACAACGGCACCAACTTGGTGGCAATGACTGCACCACTCGGGACCTGGGAGAGTACGGAGCCGATAATCCGTTCGGAAGCTCCGAAGCCGTACATCTCGGCGGTGTCGATCAGATTGACGCCCAGTTCGAGCGCTCGTTCGATGATCCTCTTGGCGGTGTCGCCGGCATAGTGGGCACCATAGTTCCACTCCCTGGAGCCGAACTGCCAGGTACCCAGGCCAACGACTGACGCCCGGGCCGAACCCAAGTCGACATATCGCATTGCTCCATGCTATTGCGACTCGGGCCGGCTCGCCTTGTGCTCCATTGCAGGTGCGAGGTTCGCTTTACTTGGGCGGCATCCTAAGCGCGCCGTCCAGGCGGATGACCTCTCCGTTCAGGTACCCGTTGCGCACGATCTCGCCCACCATGGAGGCGAAATCGTCGGGTACGCCGAGACGGTGCGGGAAGGGCACGCCCGCCGCAAGCAGCTTGCGGATCTCCTCGGGAAGCTGGCCCAGCAGCGGGGTGTCCATGATCCCCGGGGCGATGGTTACCACGCGGATGCCGACGGCCGCCAGATCGCGTGCGGCCGGAAGGGTCAGTCCAACGATGCCGCCCTTGGAGGCGGAGTAGGCGACCTGGCCGATCTGCCCGTCGAAGGCCGCGATGGAGGCGGTGTTCACCACGACGCCCCGCTCACCGTGCTCAAGCGGTTCCACCCGGGACATGGCCTGGGCAGATAGGCGCAGGACGTTGAAGGTGCCGATCAAGTTGA
This sequence comes from Actinomycetes bacterium, assembly GCA_021786375.1. GTDB lineage: Bacteria > Actinomycetota > Acidimicrobiia > Acidimicrobiales > Acidimicrobiaceae > Acidithrix. Next base: position 49,157 of record JAJYNL010000065.1, on the reverse strand, counting down.
CGCGGATGACCCTCTCGAAGGAGTCCAGGCTGTGCGGGGTGCCGTCCTTGGCGATGGTGCGCTCGCCAACGCCGATGCCGGCGCAGTTCACGGCGACCCTGAGCGGGGCCCTGGACGCAGCCAGCTCCACCGCGGCCTGTACCTCGGTGGCATCGGCGACGTCGGCAACCACGTAGGTGGCCAGCTTCCCGAGCGATTCGGCCATGGCCTTGGCGCGCGCCTCGTCCCGGTCGACGAGTGTGCATAAAGCGCCCGCCTCGACGAGCATCCTGGCGGTTGCAGCTCCAAGCCCGGAAGCGCCGCCTGTGACAATTGCTGATGAGCCGCTTATATTCATGCCCTCGACTCTATGCCGCGGCGAAGCCGGCGGCCAGGCCATTGGCGATTTGCAGGCGGCTCCCGCCCTACTTGGAGGCAATCATGCGGGCGGCCGCATTCGCGAGGGAGTCCGCCATCTCGTTGTAGGTGTCGCCTGAGTGGCCCTTCACCTTGACAAAGACCAGCCCCTTGCGAGTCTTGAAGTGGTCGATGACCGGCCGCCACAGGTCCAGGTTGGCCACCGGGCCTCCACCCGCCGTTCTCCAGCCACGCCGTTCCCATCCAACCCACCACTTCTGGTTGTAGCAGTTGACGACGTAAGCGGAGTCGGAGTGAACCCGCAGCTCCCCCGTGAGGGTGTCCAGCGCCCGCAGCACCGCAAAGAGCTCCATGCGTTGATTGGTGGTCCGGCGCTCGCCTCCTGAATCGCTATCCCCGCCGGGCACCAGCCACGCCCATCCACCTGGACCCGGATTGCCCAGGCACGCGCCATCGGTGTAGACGTCCATCTGCCTCCCGCCTTCGTTCGCCGCCTTTGCAGCCTATGCCCCAGCCCTGGGGCTCTACCGCCTCCTCCAGCAGCGCAGAACACGAAGCCGACATTGGTAACAAAGGGTGAGAGAATATACCTATGATCATTGACGGCTTCTCGCATCAAATCCCCGACATCGATCCCGAGGAAACCTCGGAGTGGGTCGACTCCTTCCACTCGCTGGTCGAAGGCAAGGGGCGCTCGCGGGCAACTTACATCCTCATGCGCCTCTTGGAGGCGGCCAGGGCAAACCAGGTCGGCTTCCCTGCCACCGTCTCCACCCCCTACATCAACTCCATCCCCGCCGAAGCCCAGCCGTGGTTCCCCGGTGACGAGGAGATGGAGCGCCACATGCGCCGCTACATCCGCTGGAATGCGGCCGCGATGGTAACCCGGGCCAACATCAAGTCCGACGGAATCGGCGGCCACCTGGCAACCTACGCCAGCTCCTCGGCCCTCTACGAGGTCGGCTTCAACCACTTCTTCCACGGCAAGTCGGCGGGTGGCGCCGGCGACCAGGTCTTCTTCCAGGGGCATGCCTCACCGGGGATCTACGCCAGGGCCTTCGTCGAGGGACGCCTGGACGAGAGTCAGATGGACAACTTCCGCATGGAGACTGCCGGCGAAGGGCTCTCCTCCTACCCGCACCCCCGCTCCATGCCAGAGTTCTGGGAGTTCCCCACCGTCTCCATGGGTATCGGCCCCCTCACCGCGGTCTACCAGGCCTACTTCAACCGCTACCTGATGAATCGCAAGCTTCACGACACCTCGGCATCCAAGGTTTGGTCCTTCGTCGGCGACGGGGAGTTCGACGAGCCCGAGACCGTCGCCGGCCTGGGGCTGGCCGGCCGGGAGAAGCTCGACAACCTGATCATGGTGGTCAACTGTAACCTGCAACGCCTGGACGGGCCGGTGCGCGGCAACGGCAAGATCATCCAGGAACTGGAGGCGACTCTGCGAGGCGCCGGGTGGAACGTCATCAAGGTCATCTGGGGGAGCGGCTGGGACGAGCTGCTCGCCCGGGACGTGGACGGAGTACTTCTCAACAAGATGAACTCAACTTGCGACGGCGACTACCAGAAGCTGGCCACCGAGTCAGGGGCTTATATCCGCGAGCACTTTTTCGGGCCCGACCCCAGGCTGCGCCGGATGGTGGAGCACCTCTCGGACGAGGATCTCCAGCGCCTCCCGCGTGGCGGGCACGACTACAAGAAGCTCTACGCGGCCTACAAGGCGGCGGTCGAACATACCGGGGCGCCCACGGCGATACTGGCCAAGACGGTCAAGGGCTGGACGTTGGGCTCGGCGATCGAGGCCCGCAATGCGACCCACCAGATCAAGAAGATGACCTCCGAGCAGATGATGAAGCTGCGCGACACCCTGCATCTGACCGAGGAGATCCCCGACTCGGCCTTCGAGGGCAAGCTTCCCCCTTATCACCGCCCCGCCCCGGGAACGCCGGTGTACGAGTACATGCTCCAGCGCAGGCGGCAGCTGGGTGGGAGCCTGCCGGAGCGCATCGCGCATCGCAACCCGATCCAGGATCCCAACCCGTCCGCCTTCGAGGAGTTCTTCGCCGGCTCGGGCAAGGTACAGGTCTCCACGACCATGGCCTTCGCCAAGCTCCTGCGCAATCTGATCCGTGACCCCGCGATCGGCCAGCGGGTGGTCCCGATCATCCCTGACGAGGCGCG
>JAJYNL010000065.1:5901-45892 GCA_021786375.1 Actinomycetes bacterium | reverse complement strand
ACCGAGCTCTTCTCGGTTACCTCCTACCAGGCGTTACGCGATGACGCTCTAGCGGCCGAGCGCCACAACAGGCTCCACCCCGGAGCCGAGGCACGCAACGCTCACGTCACCAACGTTCTGGGCGGAGGCACCGGGCCGATCGTCGCGGTCACCGACTACATGAAGGCCGTCCCCGACCAGATCGCGCGCTTCCTAGGCCATCGCAACTTCGTCCCACTAGGGACCGATGGCTTCGGGCGCTCCGACACCAGGGACAACCTGCGGCGCTACTTCGAGGTCGACACCGCCCACCTGGTGGTTGCAACGCTCTCGGCGCTTGCCGCCTCCAAGGACATCGGCGCGGATACCGTCTCAGAGGCGATCGGCTTCTTCGGGCTCGACCCCGAGACGCCGGACCCGGCACACATCATCTGAACCAAACCAACACCAGTTGAGTCAGCAAAGTAAGGGGCACCTAAGAGGTGCCCCTTACACTTTGGCCAACTCCACCTCGGACCTGGCCGGGATGCTGCCAACGACGAAGAAGAGCCCGCAATCCGTCGCCCACCTGCCCGGGGCATGGCATGCCCGCCCGGCCCGGTGGCGCGAGTACGCTCGAAATCCAACCCGGCCACCGAGTGAAAGCGTGAAGCCGCAGATGCCCTTCGTACTTGCCCAGGACCCCGACGCCGACGAGCTTCTCGGAAGCTCACCGCTTGCACTTCTGATCGGGATGCTGCTGGATCAGCAGATACCCATGGAGAAGGCGTTCCGGGGGCCCAAGGCGCTCCAGGACAGGTTGGGCGGAAGCCTGGACGCGGCCACCATCGCCTCGATGGACCCCCTCGAACTGGAGGCGGCCTTCTCCGCCAAGCCCGCCATCCACCGCTTCCCGGCAGCCATGGCCAGGCGCACGGCCGATCTTTGCAGAACCGTGGCCGAGCAGTACGGGAACCGGGCCCAGCGGATCTGGACCGAAGCCGCCAACGGTGAAGACCTTTTCGGCCGCCTGGCCGCCCTGCCCGGTTTCGGCCCCGACAAGAGCAGGATCTTCCTGGCGCTCTTGGGCAAGCAGGGCGGCCTGCAGCTTCAGGGCTGGCGCGAGGCCTCGCACCCCTTTGGCGAGCCGGGGACAGCAATGAGCGTGGCCGACATCGTCGACGATGAGACCCTCGCCGCGGTCAGGACTTTCAAGAAGGAGATGAAGGCGGCCAAGGCGGCGGGCGCCAAGTGAGCCACTTCTCGATGGCGGATCGCCGCCTTTATCTATGCATCGGCCTTAGGCCGAACCTGGAGGAGATCGTGCGCGCCGCCGTCGCCGGAGGGGTGGACGTCGTCCAGCTGCGGGAGAAGGTGGCCGAAGCGGTGCCGATAATGCGCGCCGCGGAGGGGCTGAAGGCGATCTGCGTCACCGCAGATGTTCCCTTCTTCGTGAACGACCGGGTGGATGTGGCATACGCAATCGGCGCCGATGGAGTGCATCTCGGACAAGCCGACGTGCCTCCGGCCATAGCCCGAGAGATCCTCGGGGACGAGGTGCTCATCGGCCGCTCGACCCATGTGCCCGAAGAGCTGGAAGTGGCCCTCTCCGAGCCGGTCGACTATCTCTCCGCCGGCCCGGTGGAGGCAACGCCGACGAAGCCGGGGCGGCCCGGTACCGGACTCGACTACCTACGGTTCGCCACCTCGCGCTCCCCTCTCCCCGTCTTCGTGACCGGCGGGGTCGCTCCCGACAGGATCGCTGCACTGGCGGCGGCGGGGGCCACCCATTTCGTAGTGGTCCGTTATATCGCGGACGCGCCCGACCCCGAGGCGGCCGCACGCGAGCTGCGCCTTGCCATCGACAGGGAGATGCCGCGGGGATAGCCGGCGGGCCAAGCGATCCGACCGAGGAGGTCAACCATGTCCCAGAACTCGCCGCAGGTCGTGCTTCCCCAGCGCATCGAGGCGGTCGTGTTCGACGTCGGGAAGACGCTGGTGGATGAGACCAGGGCCTGGTCCCTCCTTGCCGAAGCCGCCGGCCTGAGGGCCTTCACGCTCTTCGCCACCGTTGGAGCCCTCATCGCCCGGGGCGAGGATCATCGCAAGGTGTGGGGGCTGCCGGCCACGGCCAAGCCCGCGCTTTCCTGTCCCATCGAGGCCCGGGATTTCCACCCCGACGCTCTCGCGTGCCTTCCCGGCTCGCGAGAGCGGGCTACCGCATTGGAATAGCGGGCAACCAGCCCATCGAGGCTGAGGCTGCCCTGCACCAGCTTGGCCTCCCGGTCTCCTTCGTCGCCTCCTCGGCGGGCTGGGGGATGGAAAAGCCGTCGACACTCTTCTATGAGCGGATTGCCGTGGAGTCCGCCTCGAGCCCGGTCAGATCGCCTACGTAGGGGAGACCGGCTGGATAACGACATCCTGCCGGCGATGCAGGCTTGGAATATGGGCGGTCTTCATTCGGAGGGGCCCGTGGGGCCATCTTCACGCGCTGGTGCCGGAGGCAGGCAGGGCCGACGCGCGTATCGATTCTCTCGCGGAGCTTCTTCCCGGCCCGGATCGGTTCGCGCCAGGGACAAGCTGGCAGGACCGTGACCACTGCCCACGGCCAGGGAAGACCGTTCCGCTCCCGCTTGCCTTACCATAACCGGGCCTTGCGCTCCTGGATGGAGTGTCGGCCCGGCACCCGGTCCAATTGCCGCGATCAGCCCTGACCGTAGTTGTCGATCAGCCACCGCCCATGCGGCGCTCGGACGAAGGAGACAGACCAGAAGCCGACCGGGTTTCCCGCCGATGGCGCCTGGCTCTCGGAGAAGGTACAGAGCACCGTGGCCGTGGTCGGCGTCCGGGTCCCTCCCTTACACCTGACCGCGGAGAAGGTGGGCCACGCGGCCGGGCCCCATGCGTGCCAGCTCGTGGCCGAGGCATTGCCGGGGGCAAACGCGGCAAGCACTTGGGGCCCATCTTTGGCGTCGATCGCGCGAAACCAGGCCAGGGCCGCCTGCACCGGAGTTCTTGGCACCTGCTGAGCGGCGGCCGGGCCGGTCACGGCACCGCTCACCGATCCGGCCGTGCCACACGCTGCCGCCAGAGCGCCGCAGGCGAAAATCAGGAGAGACGGCCGCGGACAAACCATGGGCGAAGCATATCAAGTTCGCCTTGGAGAGAACGGGAAGGGCGGACCGCGCGCCGGGCTAACGGCGGATACGGTCCAGCCAGCCGACCAGAAGGGAAAGCACGCGTGGGTCCGCGCGCAAAGACTCGCCGCCGGCGTTCACCAAGTGGAGTTCGCCAATGCCCGCCACCTCTTCGAGGAGCTGGCGAACTCGCGCCTCCGGTATCGCCTGGTCGTCCTGCCCGTGAAGGACCAGCCACGGCTTGCGCCCCAGCCGTGGGGCGGTGCGCGCGGGATCCAGAACCGCGAACTCTCCGCTCCAGGCGGCCACCGACTCCTGCGAGGAGGCCACCGCCACCCCCAGGCTCCTCATCTGCTCTGCAAGCGATTCGCTGGATAGGCCGTATGGGGGGAGCGTAGCCACCGTGGAGATGGTGGCCACACCGGCGACCTTGTCCAAGTCGGGGCCCAAGGATAGCGCCTGGAGGCTGGCCAGCTCGTAGCCCACCAGGCAGATCTTGGGCACGCCCACCTCTGCGGTCAGGTATTCCACCGCGTTGGCCATGTCCTGGCGCCAACGCAGGGGCGAGAATGTGCCCCCCGAGTTACCCACCCCCGAGGGAACCAGCACCGCAGCCAGCACATCGGCCGACGAGGAGAGCCGCTTCACCTGCTCCTCGAGGAAATAGTCCGCCTCGACTCCGGTCACTCGGGCAGCAGCCGGCGCTCCGTAACAGATGAGAGCGCCGAGCTCCGGCAACTGATTGGAGGCTCTGGACCGCGACTCGTTCACGACGAGCAACTCGCACTCGCCACCAGAGGTTGGAAGCTTTACGATCAACTGGTCCCCCGGCTCAGGAAACGGCTGCTAGGAAGCCGTCTCGGGATGCATCACGCCATAGAACTCCATGAAGGACTGCCAGGCGCGGGGGCCGTAGACAGTCCCCGGCCCACCCAGCATGAGCACGGTGACGCCCAGAACCTCGGCCATCTGCTCGGGAGTGGCCCCCTTGCGCACGGCTCCCCGGGTATGGCTCGCGATGCAGCCGTCGCACTCGCGGGCAACGGCTATGGCGACCGCCACCAACTCCTTCATCGCTCCAGGCACGGCGCCATCGGCCAAGGCGGCCCGGTGAAGCTCCGCAAAGCCACGCCACACCTCGGGGATGTGGGATCGCAGCTCCTTGACCGGTTCTCCCAGGTCGGCGAGGACCTGATGGTACTGATTTTCGCTCATGCCGTTTCCTTGTATCGCGCTATCCCTGTCCTAAAAACTAGCCAGTCCCCGACCACCTGGACCAGCCCGGCCGCAGCGGACAATGCGCGGGGTGAACGGCGGAAAGCGGATGTGGCGGCTACGGGCGGGGCCTGGGCCACCACATCTCGAGCTGGATGTTGTCAGGATCCCGAAACACCAGTGCGGAGCCGGATTCGGCGTCGGCAACCGGCGAATGCTCCACGCCGAACTCCTCCAGGCGCTCCTGCCAGGCATCCAGATCCTCGCGGCTTCCAACCCTAAAGCCGACGTGGTCGAGCCCGGTGGTTCGCTCGTCGAACGCTGAGCCGTCCGAGGCGTGGTGCTGATTGAGCCCGACCACCAAGCCCGCCTCCTCGTGGAGAAGGACGATCATCGTCCTCCCGGGAAACTCCGCCCGGCGAAGCCGCCGGAGGCCGAGCACCCTTTCATACCAGGCCGAACTCGCCTCGGCGTCGACCACCGAAAGGTCGAGGTGGTGAATGCCCTGAAATGTGGTGGCCCGCATGAGGCTCCTCTCGAAATGGAAACGTGTCCGCCAGCACTTGCAATGGCCGCAACGCGGGGTAGCGGCGTCATCCCGGCGCGCTCGGGGGCGCCGCCACCCGGCTCCGGGCATGGACGGCCGCACGGACGCCGGCAAAACTTCGCTCCAGCATTTACTCTACGCCCGACTGGAAAAAACACCAAGGTAAGGCACTGCAGGGCGTGGTTACAAAGCCTGGCGCGCGGGATGGATTGGGCATCGGCCGGGTCCATGGCTCCACGGGGCACGGCGCGCCACCCGGCTTCGGCCACTGGGCGCGCTTTGCGCAACCGAGGGCAGGGCCCGCCCCGGAAAATGGCGCGCCCTGCGACAGGCGCCGCACCCTGGGGCGAACTCCAGGTGATCTTGCTCTTGGCGCGCTTTCGGGGGCCTAAATCCCGACCCGGTCGGCCAGCTTGGCGCGGTGGTAGGTGGAATCTCCGAAGAGAAGCTGCGAGGCCTTGGCGCGCTTGAAGTAGAGATGCGCGTCGTGCTCCCAGGTGAAGCCGATGCCTCCATGAATTTGGATGTTCTCGGCTGCCGCGAGGAAGTAGGCGTCCGAGCAGAAGGCCTTGGCAAGCGGCGCAGCCACTGCAAGCTCCTCCGAATCCTGGGAGGCGACCCAGCCCGCGTAGTAGGCAGCCGACTTGGCTGACTCCACCTCCAGCAGGACGTCGGCGCACTTGTGCTTGATGGCCTGGAAGCTGCCAATTGCCCTACCGAACTGGATGCGGCTCTTGGCGTAGTCGACCGACATCTCGAGGCACCTGGCGGCCCCTCCTACCTCTTCGGCAGCGAGGGCCACCGCGGCAAGGTCCATGGTCACCGTGAGAATGGAGGCTCCCCCGCCCTCGGCGCCGACCAGGCGGCCGGGCGTATTGGACAAGGTGACACGGGCCATCTTGCGGGTCTGGTCCAAGGTGGGAATCTCCTCCACCGATAGACCCGGCGCCCCCGCCTCCACTGCAAAGAGGGACACCCCGCCCGGAGCGGTGGCGGCGACGAGCAGCAACGAGGCGTTCTGGCCATCGATGACGTAGGACTTGATGCCGTTCAGGGTGTAGCCCGCCCCGGCCGCAGTGGCAGAGCTTGCGAATGAATCGACTCCCCAGCCACCGTCCTCCTCGGTTACAGCCAAGGTGGCTATGGTCTCGCCCGCGGCGATTCCCGGCAGATACGCGGCCTTGGCGTCGTCATCACCGCTTGAAAGCAGGACATTGGCAGCGAGGGCCACGGTCGCGAAGTAGGGACCGCAGTAGAGCGCTCGCCCCATCTCCTCGAAGACGATGGACTGTTCCACCGCGCTGAAGCCGGAGCCGCCATAGGCCTCGGGAATGGCCAACCCGGTCAGTCCCAGCTGTTCGGCAAGCTGCCGCCAGACTGCCGCGTCATAACCCTTGGCTGTCTCCATCAGGCGTCGGACCTCGGTCACGGGGGACTTGTCCTCCATAAAGCGGCGCACCGCCTTGCGCAGCTCTTCCTGCTCCTCTGAAAACGCGAAATTCATTTACTCTCTACACTCCTGCCGCGCGGCAAAGATTTGCTCCCAAACCAAATGCAAATCTAGCCAAGGACGGCGGTCTCTGCCAGCTCAAGCGTGAATAGCAGCCGGTGCTGGCACTTCGGCGCTAACCTCCCTATTGAGAAGCCCCTAGTACGGAGGCGGCTATGGCCAGTGTCCCTTCCTATGTCGATGCCGCCGTCGAGGTTTACCAGCTCTCGGTGGGCCCGATCGACAACAACGTCTACATCATCCGCTGCCGCACCACGGGTGAGTCGGTCATGATCGATGCCGCAAACGAGCACGAGCGCCTGCTCGAGCTCTGCGGCGAGCTGGGAGTGCGCCGGGTGCTCGAGACGCACGGCCACTGGGACCACATTGCCGCCGTCCCGCAGGTCCGTGACGCCGGCTACCAGGTGGCGGTCGCCGCAGAGGACGCGACAATGCTGGATGGCTACGACGAGATCCTCACCGACGGCGAGCACATCGCCGTGGGCAGGCTGCAGATCGAGGTGATTCACACACCAGGCCATACCCCGGGGTCGATGTGCTTCTACGTGGCCGGCACCCCACTCCTCTTCACGGGGGACACGCTCTTCCCCGGCGGCCCGGGGGCGACGCACTTCCCCGGCGGCGACTTCACGGCCATCATCGAGTCCATCGACAAGCGCATCTTCGCCCGCTTCGACCCCGAGACCCGTGTGCTTCCGGGTCACGGCCGCCCCACCACCGTGGGTGCGGAATCGCCGAATCTCGACGCTTGGGTCGCCCGGGGTTGGTGAGTGTGGCCCGAGGCTAGGTTTGTGAGCAAGCCCTTTTGACCAGGGTGCTGACACTGACACCTCAAACAGAAAGCACGCCTTGAGGACACAGCCGAACGCCGCCATACGCGCCATCTTCTCGCGCCGCTCGGTTGGAAAGCTCAACCTTCCCGGCCCCAGCGAAGGCGAGCTGATAACCATCCTGCGCGCCGGTGCGGCCGCGCCGGACCACAAGCTCACCAGGCCCTTCTGGTTCGTTGTATTCGAGGGCAAGGCCAGGGAGGAGTTCGGCGCGCTGCTGGCCGAGGCGCTTATGGAACGCATGGCGGCCCGCGGCTTGGAGCCAACGCCCGGACAGCTCGAAAAGGAGCGCAACCGCTTCATGCGCGCGCCTCTGGTGATCGCGGTGGCGGCGGTCCGCAACGGGGAGATCTCCTTGCCCACCCAGGAGATCATCTCCGCCGCGGCGGCGGCAGCACAGAACATGCTGCTGGCCGCCACCTCACTCGGCTACGGCTCGATCTGGCGAACCGGCGATCCCGCCTACGACCCCAAGGTGAAGGCTGCGCTCGGGATCAAGGAGTCCGACTTTGTAGTCGGCTTCCTCTACTTCGGGACCAGCGCCGAAGCGATGACGCCCGAGCCACACGATCCTGACATCAGCTCGATAACCTCCTCGTGGGAGGCATGATTAACACTACGGCGATAGGGGAAATCGGAGGTAGCGGCGTCTAGACTTTAGGTCATGGACACCCCTTTGCTCGAACTGCGCGGCCTTCACGTCGCCACCGAGGAGACCGAGATCCTCTCCGGAGTCGACCTCGTCGTCAATGCCGGCGAGATACACGCCATGATGGGCCCGAACGGCTCCGGCAAGACGACGCTCGCCTCCACCCTCCTGGGTCATCCCGACTACAGGGTCACCGCAGGCTCCATCCTCTACAAAGGCGAGGACATCACCGAGTGGAGCACCGAGGCACGCGGCAAGGCGGGGGTATTCCTGGCCTTCCAGTACCCCGAGACCATCAGCGGCGTCTCCGTAGTTCAGTTCCTGCGCCAGGCCATGAGCGCGCGCAAGGGGGTCGACGTCTCCGCCCTCGAAGTTCGCTTCGCCATGCTGGAATGGATGAACCGACTGGGCATGGATCCCTCCTTCGCGGAGCGCTACCTGAACGAGGGCTTCTCCGGCGGGGAGAAGAAGCGCAACGAGGTTCTGCAGCTGGCCTTGCTCGAGCCGGAGATCGCCATCCTGGACGAGACCGACTCGGGCCTCGACATCGACGCGTTGCGGGTGGTCTCGCGCGGCATCAACGAGGTGCGCAAGACAAACCCTGCCATGGCGGTTCTTCTCATCACCCACTACCAACGCATCCTGGACGAGATCTCCCCCGATCGCGTCCACGTCCTCATCGACGGACATATCGTCGAGACCGGCGGCATCGAGATAGTGGAGAAGCTGGAAAGGGAGGGCTACGAAGGTTGGAGGCCATGACCACCCAGGACACAACCGACACGCTGGACGTGGCAAGGATTAGGGCCGACTTCCCCATCTTCGACCGCCACGGCGAAAAGCCCTTGCACTTCCTCGACTCCGCAGCCTCCTCGCAGCGGCCCATCCAGGTGCTCGCGATGATGGACGAGTACTACGAGACCACCCATGCCAACGTGCACCGCGGGGTCTACGGCCTGGCCGAGCGGGCCACCGAGCAGTACGAGGATTCACGCGTCGCGGTGGGCGCCTTCGTCGGCGCACCCGACCCTTCCCGGGAGATCATCTTCACCAAGAACGCAACCGAGTCACTCAACCTGGTGTCCAACTCCTTCGCGCGCGGTCTGTTCGCCCCGGGCGACAAGGTGGTGCTGACCAAGATGGAGCACCACGCCAACCTGGTCCCCTGGCTGATGGTAAAGGACCAGATGGGGATAGAGATCGTCTACATCGACCACGACGCCGACGGCTACCTCGACCTCGATGGCCTCGACGCCAAGTTGGACGGGGCCAAGCTGGTCTCGCTCACCCTCTGCTCGAACGTCCTGGGTACGCTCAACCCGGTAAAGGAGATCGCCGCGAGGGCACATGACGCCGGGGCGCTGGTTGTGGCGGACGGGGCCCAGTACGTACCGCACATCGCCACCGATGTCCAGGACCTCGGCATCGACATGCTCGCCTTCACCGGCCATAAGATGCTCGGCCCCACCGGGATAGGAGTTCTCTGGGCCAAGGCCGAGTTGCTGGAGCGCATGCCCCCCTTCCTGGGAGGCGGCGACATGATCCTGGACGTCCGGCTTGATGGCTACACGCCCAACGAGATCCCCTACAAATTCGAGGCCGGCACTCCCCCCATAGCCGAAGCGATCGGGCTGGGGGCCGCGGTCAAGTACCTGTCCGCGCTGGGAATGGACAAGGTGCGCGCCCACGAGATCGCCCTCAGCGAGTACGCCTTCCGGCGCTTCGAGGAGGAGTTCGGCCGGGATCTGGTGGTGCACGGCCCCAAGAACCCGCTCGACCGTGGCGGCGTGCTCTCCTTCGCCTACCGCAATGTGCACCCCCACGACATCTCCCAGGTGCTGGACCAGTTCGGCGTGTGCGTGCGTGCCGGCCATCACTGCGCCAAGCCGCTGATGCGCACGCTCGGAGTGGCGGCCACCGCCCGGGCATCGCTTTACATCTACAATGACGAATCCGACGTGGAGGGCCTCATAGAGGCAATCGCCGCCACCAGGAGCTTCTTCGGCTAAGGTCAAGCCCGCCGAGGGCGCGCATATGCCGGGGACCAGAGACGGAGCCTAAAGATGCAGGGACTCGAAGACCTCTACCGGGAGATCATCCTGGACCACTACAAGAACCCCCGCAACTCGGGGCAGCTCGACTCGCCGCCGGCACATCGCGCAGAGGGCTACAACCCCCTTTGCGGGGACGAGGTCGCCGTCTACGTGGCCAATGACGGGGACCGCATCGTCGACATCAAGATGAGCGGCCAGGGCTGCTCGATCTCCAGGTCCTCGGCATCACTGATGACGGTGGCCGTCAAGGGCAAGAGCGTCGCCGAGGCGCGCGAAGCCATTCGCACCTTCAAGAACATGATGTCGATCCATGAGGCCGCCCTCGGGGCCGAAGCCGAGGATCAGGTGGGCCCTGCCGACCTGCGCACCTTGGGTGAGCTCGCCGCGCTTCAGGGCGTGGTCAAGTTCCCGGTTCGCATCAAGTGCGCCACCCTGGCCTGGAACACGCTCTCCCAGCTCCTGGACGAGATCGAGGCAGGCGAGAGCAACTAGCTCAGCCCGCCGCCGCAGTGGCGCCGGAATTCGCCGAAGTGTTCGAACCCAGGCCGCGGGCGAAGACCCCGATAAAGTCGCGAGCCGTTCCCTCGAAGTACCTTTGAGGTGGCCGGACCATGTTGTAGACCAGCTTCGTCGCATTGGAGGGATTGGCCAGGCCATTGTTGGGCGGGTTGAAGTAGAAGAAGTCGGTCCAGTAGGAGTTGATGTCCATCTCCATAGCCCGCACCGCTCCGGCACGCACCATCACCTGAGCCAGCTCTCCGACCGAGAGGCCGTCGCCGGAGGCGTAGATGATTGCCCCGTCCTTGGTGATACCCACCGCCGAGCGCCAAACCATGACAGCGTTGTTCACGGTTGCGCCCCAGTCGGAGAAGTTGCCGGTGTACACGGCTGGGTTGACCTTGCCTCCCTCAACGATCAGCGAGAGGTTCTGGCGAACCGAGGCCACGTTGGAAGGCACGTTCTGCCCATCGGTCCAGTTGACCACGTTGGCGGTCCCGTTCTTGTAGATGACGAACGAGGCGGCTCCGTTAACCAGCGGATAGGCCATCCGCCCCTCGGAATACCAGCCACCACGGGCGTCCTGCATCCTGAAGCCGGAGTTGAAGGCGGCCACCAGGCTTGCCTCCTGGGAAGTCGTGAAGGGAGCCATGTTCTGCCAGGGTCCGTGGCCGGGGTCCTGCCCGCCGGCGAAGAGGGTGAACGAGACCAGCTTCGGATCCATCCAGGCCACGCCGGTCACGAGTGAACTGTAGGTGGCGGAGGGACGGATGCTGGTGGTGTAGAGACCGGCCAGCCCGCCGATGAGCCGCCCCTGGGGCTGCCACACGCCCTCGCCGGGGAGGGCCGGGGTGACCAAGGGCTTGAGGTTACGCGGCGGTGTCAGGTGCGGTGGCCCTGCAGCCGCGGTGGTCGTAGTCCCGCGCTTGTTGGAGACGACGGCTATTGCGCCCTTGGGAGGCTTGCCGCCGACCGGCGGCTTGTTCAGCCCGTACCAGGTGTTCTCGGCCCAGGCCACAAACGATGCGCCGCCATGGCCGCGAATCCACTCCACGGTCCTGATCCCGAAGTTTCCTCCGCCCGGGGCGGTCAGAGCTGTGCCATAGGACCATGAAACGGATACCACGAGAAGAAAGGCCGCCAGGACGATTGAGATCCTGAAGTAACGTGGCCTTAACCGCCTCTTGACATAAGTGCGCTGCATTGTCTCGATTCTTGTCAGCTGTACGTGCCGGCGGCTCCGCACCATAGGATCAGGGCGCCGCGCGGTCGATAACTACCCGCAACAGCCTATGTCTCCAATGTGTGAATTGGCTGAATCGCCTCACGCCCGCTGAAGGCCGGATCGGCCGGCAGCTGAAGCACCAATTCGGCCCCGCCCAGCTCAGAGAGGCCCTCCTCGACGTAGAGCCGCCCACCGTGCAGCTCCACCAGGGAGGCCGCAATGGCCAGACCCAGTCCGGAACCGCCGGAAATCCTGGAGCGGTCCTTCTCCAAGCGGTGGAAGCGCTCGAAGACCTTCTCCCTCATCTCCTCGGGGATACCCGGCCCGTCGTCGCAGACCCTCAGCTCCACCATCCCGTCCAGCATCGTAAGGGAGATTACAACCCGCGAGCGGGAATAGCGGGCGGCGTTGTCGAAAAGGTTCCGCACCACCCGGAAGATCTGGTCCCGGTCGCCCAGGATCCTCGCCGCCTGCACCTCGGTCGTATCCACGATCTTGCTGTACTGTGCCCGGATCCGCCTCGCCTCAGTGGCGACGATCTCATCCAGATCGACGCTCTCGCTCTTGGGGACCAGCACCTTCTCGTCGATCTTGGCCAAGGTGAGCAGGTCGTCCACGATGCGCTGCATCCGGCTCGCCTCCTCGAGCGCCGCCGCCAGCGCGACCGGCATTTCGGTGGCCTCCGGGTGCAGGAGGGAGACCTCCAGTTCGGCGCGAATCGAAGCGATAGGACTGCGCAGCTCGTGTGAGGCATCGGAGACGAAGGCCCGCATGCGCTCCGAGGACTGCTCCAGGCGATCGAGCATCTCGTTCATGGTGGTGGCCAGCTTGGCGATCTCATCCCTGCTCGTAGGGAGGTGGACGCGGGCATGCAAGTTGGCACCCGAAATGGACGCCACCTCGGAGCGGATCTTTTCAACCGGGCGCAATGCCCGTCCGGTCAGATACCAAACCACCAGCCCTACCAGGATCACCAGGATCGGGAAGAGCACGAAGAGAGAGGTCTCCGTTGCCCGCGTGGACTGCACCGTGGTCCCCAGCGAGGCGAAGACCAGGACGAAGACGCTCTGGGAGCCGGGCGAGGCATTGGCTGTCCCCGCTCCGGGGGTGGGCGAGGTCTTCACCTGGATCTCGGAGACCTCACGCGGCTGGCTGTCCGCCTGCGTGGTAGTCGAATATCGCACCACGCGCAGTCCGTCGGAGGGCACGCTGACCCGCTCCCCCACCAGCACGCCTTCGCTGTCACCCTTCAGGTCGCCGATGATCCGGTGATCTCCGAGCTTGAGATTTCGCAGGATCGAAGCGGTGGCCGGAGTGACCTTGGCGAAGGCGGACAGCTTGGCCACGTTGGCTGTGGTGGCCACAACCCTGCCGGTGGCGTCGATAACCTGCACGCCAAGGTCACCGCGCGGCACCGGAAGCGGATCGGACACTTCACCACCCTTCATGATCAGGGCCACCGAGGCGATCTGGTTTCGCGCAAGGTTCTGGGCGGCGGCATCCACCGCGCTAAAAGTGGCCTCCAGGATCGCCACCGAGGCCAGGGCCAGGGCAACGGCCACCACGGCCATGGCCGCCAGCGCCGCCTTTGCCCTCACGGAACGGAGGAACTTGGGCAATTCAGTCTTCCTTGACCAGGTATCCCACCCCACGGATGGTGTGAATCGTCTTCTGGTCGAAGGGTGCGTCTATCTTCTTGCGCAAGTAGCCGATGTAGACCTCGACGATATTGGAATCGCCCTCGAAGTCGTAGTCCCAGACGTGCTCGAGGATCTCGGACTTGGTGAGCACCTCCCCCTTGCGCCTCAACAACAACTCGAGCAGGGAGAACTCGCGCGCGGTGAGTTCGATCTCCGCCTCGCCCCGGCGTACCTGGTGGCTGGCGGGATCCAGCACCAGTTCGCCGGCGGAGAGGAGCGCGGGCCGGGAGCCACTGGTCCGCCTCAGGAGGGCGCGGATCCGGGCCATCAGAACGGTGAAGGAAAAGGGTTTGGTAAGGAAGTCGTCGGCACCGGTGTCGAGCGCCTCGGCCTCGTCCAGCTCTCCGTCCTTGGCGGTGAGGATCAATATCGGTGACCAGACCTCGGCCTCGCGCAACATCGCACACAGCTTGAAGCCGTTGATGCCCGGCAGCATGAGGTCAAGGAGTATGACATCGTAGGGATTCTGCTTGGCAAGACGGAAGCCGTCGGTGCCGGTGTTCGCCACGTCGACCGCGAAGCCCTCCGCCTGCAAGCCGCGCCTAAGTGCGTCGGCCAGGCGCAGCTCGTCCTCTACCACCAGCAAGCGCATGACGATTCCAGGATACTTGACCGGCTTCGGGTGCCGGAGCGCTCCAGCTCGGTACGCCGGGGGCCAAATTAGCCCGGCTGGGCTGGATAAGGTTGGGATGGCCTAGCTCAAGCATAGACAGGGGTATCCAAGATGCGGATCGAAGTCGATTACGACAAGTGCCAGTCCAACGCCGTCTGCATGGGGATCGCGCCGGAGATCTTCGAGGTCCGCGAGGACGGCTTTCTCTATGTCCTGGATGCCGAGCCGGGAGATGAGTGGCTCGAGAAGGTGATCGAGGCAATGGAGTCCTGCCCCACCCAGGCGATAAGCGTCATCGAGTGATACCTACGGGCAGAAGAGAAGGGAGGCGGTCGCCCGCCTCCCCGATCCCCCTCCAGATTTGAAGCGCTGCAGGACTTCCCCCCAATAGGCTTGCGTACCCAGCTCCCCCCGAAGCTGTGCATCGCAAACCCGCCCCAGCGCTCCAATGCCAAGAGAGCATACACCGCCTGTGACTGAGGTCACAGTCGCCCCCGGACCTTCTCCCCTACGGATCCCCCCAAGAGGGGGAGACGCGGCCCTGCCCGGCTCGGACAAGCTCCTCGGGCCGGCCGCGAGAGCCCGCGTTCCATTGCCCGCTGTGGCCGACAAGGCAGGCGGCCCAGACGATCGGCGCAATCGCCAAACCGTGGCGGTTCATCTGCTAAGCCTCGGTGGAAGCGCGCAGAAAGGCGTGAATGCGGGATCCGCCGCGGCCGGATCGTGGTTTGCACCCATCGGGAGCATCCGGAACTTCGACCCGCTACACAATCTCTTTTCCCGTTACCGTCCTCGATATAGCCCAACCGCCTCGGCTGAGATGGCGCTGATGATCGGGCCCATCGCTTTGACCACTTGGACGGCGTGGACGGATAACCACCAGATCGTTCGGAGTTGGCTCGGGTCGTGGCGCTGGGTATCCGGCCCCACTTGGACCAACCCGCCGAACCAAGGGACTTTCATGCCGCCTCATTCCACGGCCGGCAGCGTTCCGTCACCGGCGCCCATGCGCCGATCCGGATCACGAACTCCTGGAACCACCAGCGAAAGCGGCATCAGAGCGGCCACGATCGCCCCGGCAAGGAGCGTCGCGCGCACTCCGATGGCCCCGGAGACCACGCCGGCAGCCAGGACTCCCAGCGGGCTAAGGGCCAGGGAGACCATGGAGTCGATCGAGGAAACCTGGCCTAGCAGTCCCGGAGGTACCAGCTTCTGCATGAGCGGGTACCACAGCGTGTTTCCAAAGACCAGGAGTCCCAGCACGGCGAACTCGAAGGCGCCTACCACGACGGGGCTGCCGGCCCAGGCTATGCCCGCGATCGCCACCCCCGACGCACCCCAGGCCGCGCACATCGCCGTCACCTGCCGGCGCGGAGAGCCGAGCCGGGCAAGCAGTAGCGAGCCCGCCACGCCGCCCAGGCCCCCGGCAGCCAAGACCAGGCCGAGCGCGGTGGCGCTGCCATGCAGGGTCACCTTGACCAGGAGCGGGACGAGCAGGCCCAGCGGTGAGAAGGCGGCGAAGTTCGCGAGGGCCGCGGCAACCAGGGTGACCCAGAACCAGCGGTTGCGGGCCGCAAATGCCAGACCCTCACGTATATGGGCCAAAGGCGACACGGTGGCCCCAGGGCGTTTGGGGCCGGGCCTCATCGCGACAAGGAAGCCCGCACTGGCCGCAAAGGTGAGCGCGTCGATCCCGAAAGCCCAGGCCGAGCCGATGACGGCCAGCACTACTCCGCCAAGCGCCGGCCCCACAAGCGACTGAGCCACCGTCTGGCTGGTGGAGCGGAGCGCGTTGGCATTTACCAGCAGCCCCTCCGGCACTATCTCGGGCACGATTGCGGTCGAGGCGGGCGAAAAGGCGGCGTCGGCCACGCCGAACAGGAGCGACATCACCACCAGCTCGGCGATGGTTAGGCGCCCCAGCGCCAAGAGGACGGCAACGCAGCCGACCACGATCCCGCGGGTGACGTCGGAGGCGAGCATCACCAATCTGCGGCTCATTCGGTCGGCGACAGCTCCGCCAAGGAGGAGAAAGACCACCGTGGGAACGATGCGGGCAGCCAGCACGTAGGAGAGGCCGGCCGGGCTGCGGTCGATATCGAGAGCCACGATGGCCAAGGCGACGGCGAAGATCCCATCGCCGGTCATGGAAATACTCTGACCCAACCAGAGAAGCGCGAAGTTCCTATGGCGAAGCGAGGACCAGGTTACCGAGGTACGCTCGCTCATCGGACCAGTCTGGCACCCGGGGTGCGCCAAGGCGGCAGGCGAGGAGCGGAAATCCCCTTAGTCCGCTCCGCCACCCTCGCCGTAGCCGGTACGCTCCAGCTCCACGGCGAGCTCGGGCCCGCCGGAGCGGACGACTCTGCCGGCCGCGAAGACATGCACCTTATCGGGCTTGAGTTCCTGGAGCAGACGCGAGTAATGGGTGATGGCGAGCACGCCGATCCCTTCGGCGCGCACCATCTCGGCGATTCGACGGGCCACATCACGCAGCGCGTCGATATCGAGACCCGAGTCAAGCTCGTCCAGGACCGCGTAGCGGGCGCCGAAAATGGCGAGCTGCATGGTCTCGGCCCGCTTCTTCTCGCCCCCGGAGAAGCCGACGTTCACGCTGCGTCCGAGCAGCTCGGGCTTCAGGCCGATCCGCTCCGCCTCGGCCACGAGTGTCGATCCGACAACGGCCGGCTCGCGGTCGAGCACCTGCTCGGCCAAGTCGACGAAGCTCACGCCAGGCAGCTCGGCGGGATACTGGGAGATGAGAAACAACCCTTTGCGTGCCCGCTCGTGAGTGGGCAGGCCGGTAACGTCCTCGCCATCCACCAAGATCCGGCCCCCGGTCACCTTGTAGCCGGGCTTGCCCATCACCGCCGAGGCGAGGGTGGTCTTGCCCGAGCCGTTGGGACCCATGATGGCGTGAACCTCTCCGGGCCGGATTACCAGGTCCACTCCGTGCAGTATCTCCTTGCCCACCACCTCAGCGCGCAGGCCCTCGAGGCGCAGCGCCTTCGCATCCGACCCGCTCATGGCAGCTTCAACCAAACTTTCTCTTCCTCGACCTCGATCTCGTAAACCGGTACCGGCCGGGTGGCCGGAAGGGTGGTCGGGCGTCCCGTCTTCAACGAGAAGGTGCTCCCGTGCTTCCAGCACTCGATCTCCAGATCCTCCTCGTAAACGTCGCCCTCGGAAAGCGAGTAGTCGGCGTGCGAGCAGCGGTCGCCCAGGGCGTAGAAGTCATCCCCAATGCGAACCACCGCCACGCGGTGCCCTTGGATCTCCACCCGCTTTGGACCCTGAGGGAAGTCGTCCAGGGACCCTATTGCAACTCTCTCGCTCATTCGGCCAACGCTCCAAGCCTCGCATCCACCAGTGACTGAACCAAGCCCACCACCTCCGGCAAGTCGATACCCTCCAGCACCTCACCGAAAAATCCGCGTACCACTATGCGCTCGGCGTCGGCGGGGTCGATCCCCCTCGACTCCAAGTAGAAAAGAAGCTCCTCGTCAATCGGACCCACCGCGGAGGCGTGGCTGCAGCGCACCGAGTTCTCGCGGATGTCGAGGTTGGGCACCGAGTCGGCGCGCGCCCCATCCGAGAGCACCAGGTTACGGTTGGTCTGATAGGCGTCGGAGCGGATTGCGCCCTCCTCGATGGTGACCAGACCCGAATAGACGGAGTGGGATGTGCCTCCAACCGCCCCCTTGAAGAGCAGGTTTGAGTACGCGCCGGGGCCGTGGTGATCCTGATGGGTCCTGAAGTCCAGCATCTGATCGCCATCGGCGAAGTAGGCGGCGCGAAGCTCGGCCCGTGCGCCCTCCCCCACCAGGTGAGCCTCCAGGCGCAGCCGCGCGTAGTGGCCGCCGAAGGCGAAGGAGCCGAAGTCGAGCTTGGCGCGCTCCCCGAGGGAGTGGGAGACGAAGGCACTGGCATAGGCTCCGCCGGCCAGCGCCTGGATCTGGTAGTGGCCGACATGGGCGTCTTTGCCCGCTCTTATCTCCGCGTTAGGGGCGACAAAGGTGCGGTCCGCGCCGGGAGCCAGGTATTCCACCAGCTTCAGCCGCGCGGCCTCGCCCACCTCCACCACCAGTTGGGGCATGAAGCTGACATCCTCGTCGGGCTGCTCGTAGGCCACCACGATGGTGCCGCCGTCCGCCCCCGCAGGGATCCTAAGAACGTATAGGTCGGGAGAATAGGCCTCGGCGAAGAGGCGGAAGAAGTCGCTGCCGGACTCGATCTCTCGCGGTGACGCGGGAGCCTGAGTGGCCGGCATGAAGGTGACCGGCGACGAGGTGCCGATGAAGGCGCGCGAGGTGCCGGGCCTGACGCGGATCAAGCAGGCGGCCTCAGCGACCAGTCCCCCGGGAAGGCCGTCAGCCGGGGGGTCCGCCACCGTCTCGAGGGCCGGGGCGGCCTGGCCGAGCGAGAATCCCTTTCCCTCGAGCTCCTCCACCCGGGAGTAGCGCCAGATCTCCTCAGTGGTCCTGGGAAAGGGGACCTTCCCCAACTGCACCTGGGCCGACTCCCTTCGCTCACGCACCCACTCCGGCTCGCCCGCCCCCGCGTAGGGAGCCTGGGCGGGCTCGAAGCCCAACATCACCTTTTCCGCGCTCACCGCCACCTCGAAACCGCCGATAGGAGCAATTTTCACTACCACGATAGTGGGAATCTCCGTCAAAGGAACCCGCCCGGAGAACGCACGCGCACCGCCTGCACCCGTCCAACGGGCCGGGCGCCTCCGAGCCCCTCGGCTATCATCGGCTCCGTGAGCAGATACCCCACCATAGAGACAGCCGTAGAAGGCCACATCGGCCACCTCCGCCTGGCGCGGGAGAAGCGCCTCAACGCAATGAACCCGGCCTTCTTCGCCGACCTCGAGGCCGCGGTCCGCGAACTTTCCGAGAATGACGCGGTCCGGGCCATCGTGGTTAGCGCCCAAGGCCCTCACTTCAGCGTGGGCCTCGACCTGAAGGAGTCCAACCTCACCGCGTCTTCCGGCTCGCCCGCGGCGGCGGCTCGGGGAACCTACCGCCACGTCAAGCAGCTGCAACGCGCCTTCGACGCACTCGCCGAGGCTCCGCAACCGACCATCGCCGCCGTGCACGGCTACTGCATCGGTGGCGGGATCGACCTCATCGCCTCGTGCGACATGAGGCTGGCCGCCCGAGGTTCGGTCTTCTCCATCCGCGAGGCGCGCATAGCGATCGTGGCCGATCTGGGCTCGCTGCAGCGGCTCCCACGCATTGTTCCACGAGGGCATCTCACTGAGCTGGCTCTCACCGCAGAGGACTTCGACACCGACCGGGCAGAACGGATCGGCCTGATCAACCGGGTGCTAGCCGATCGTGAGGAGACGATTGCAGAGGCCGTGGCGGTGGCGGAGCGGATCGCCTCCAATTCGCCTCTTGCGACCTTTGGCACCAAAGAGATACTTCGCGGAGTCTACGACTCCGACCTTCCGGGCCAGATGGATCGGGTTGCGCTCTGGAACTCCGCCTTCATACGCTCGGCTGACCTGGAAGAGGCCTTCACGGCCTTCCTCCAAAAGCGAGCGCCTCAATTCAATGGGGAATGATCACTCAGCCGCGCCGGCGGAAGAAGCCGCGCCGGCGCGGCTTGGTGCCGAAGTCACGGATCACCTCCGGGGCGGCCTGGTTGACGATGTCCTCGGCCTGGTCGAGAAGGAAGCCGATCTCCGCGCCCTCCTCTGCAGGCGGATCCTCAATACGCGGCGCGACCAGGCTGCCGTGGTTCCAGGCCACGTCCGCCAGGCGGCGTTCGTACCTGGAGCAATCCGCCGGGCAGCGCCAGGGTGCCTCCGGGGCAAGGTCGAGCACGCAGAAGCGGGCCACGTCACCGGTGTTGTACGTCCGACTCTGGAAGTGCTTGCACTCTTCACGCATAGCCACGAGCCGCTCCTCGAAGATAGGCTTGTGGCCGAGATTAGTCGAATTTGCGCTGGCTGATCGATGGCGCATTTCACAGGCGTGCAGACCAAAACGACCGTGTTCGGGGAACGACAAAACGGGCACGCGAAACGCTGCCCTTCCACCGGCCTTGCGGCCTTCACATCCGGCGATATCCAAGTGCGAGAGCGGGGCCCCGAAACTCTCATTGGGTCGCATTAGAAGTATCGGCCACCTATGCGGAATCCTTTAGCGCTATTTCAGACATTTCAAAGATTTCCCACCGATAGTGGAGAACAGCAGCACACAAGAGCAGTTTCACTAGCACGACTCGGAATGCGCGAGGTTGAAGAATATGAGCCCCAACGACGACAACATGATCCCTGAAGAAGAGAATCGGACCGAGGAGCTCTCCGGCGCGGAGGACACCGCGCAGTACGCGGTCGAACCCTCCTCAACCGAGACGGAGGGCGCGGCCCCCGGTACCGAGTCCGGTCCGGCCGGGGACTCCACCACCGAGATCCCCGCTGCCTCTGATGTACCCCCCGCAGCGTCCTTCCCTCCCCCTTCCGCCGGCGGACCGCTTTATGTCGCGCCGGGCAAGAAGCCGACCGGCTTCCGCACCGCCAAGGTTCTGGCCACCGCCGCGGTGGTCGCTGCCGTGGTGGGAGGCGCGGCCGGATTCGGCGGATACAAGCTGGCTGAGAACAATTCGCCCACCACCACTTCGCTGGCGCCGGTGGTGACCGGCGGGACCGACACCTCCGTCAGCAGCGGCTCGCCCACCAACATCCAGGGGGTGCTGGCCAAGGTGGAGCCGGCGGTAGTCGACATCGCCACCACCGGCTACCAGTCCAACGGCTTCTTCGGCGGATACAGCCAGTTCCAGGCGGCGGGCACTGGGATGATCATCTCCTCCGGGGGACTGGTCCTAACCAATAATCACGTGATCGCCGGAGCCACCAGCATCAAGGTCACCCTGCTCGGCCAAACCAAGAGCTACACCGCCAAGGTCATCGGCACCGATCCGGCCCATGATGTCGCGGTCATCCAGATCGAGGGTGCGCCCAAACTGCCCACCGTGACCTTCGGAGACTCCTCCAAGGTCCAGGTCGGAGACAGCGTGGTCGCCATCGGCAACGCCCTCGACCTGCAGGGCCTGCCCACCGTGACCCAGGGCATCGTCTCGGCCACAGGACGCTCGGTCTCGACCGGCACCACCACGCTCAGTAACATGATCCAGACCGATGCACCCATCAGCTCGGGCAACTCGGGCGGACCCCTCGTCAACTCGGCGGGCAACGTGATCGGCATGAACACCGCCGTCGCGGCGACCTCCAGCTCCGAGGTGGCCCAGAACATCGGCTTCGCCCAGGCAATCAACTCGGTGCTGCAGGTGGTGAAGCAGATCGAGGCCCACCCGAACGGAGGCGCCACCACCACGGCGGTCAGCAACAAGGCCTACCTCGGGGTGGCGATCCAGGACCTTTCCCCGTCCATCGCTTCCCAGCTCGGGCTCCCCTCTTCGCTGCAGGGGGCCCTGGTGGACCAGGTCGTTCCCGGCTCTCCGGCCAGCATCGCGGGGATCACCGCCGGCTCGGTGATAACCCGGCTGGGTGGGACCACCATCACCTCGGCAAATGCCCTGGTAAGCGCCATACACGCGTACCACGCCGGTGACTCGGTCCGGACCACCTGGGTGAACGCCAACGGCAGCAATACCGCCACGGTCGTGTTGGGCGCGGCTCCAACAGCGTGAGCTCGGACGCAGGAGTAGGATTTGCGTGAACACGAGTTACCCGCTTGGAGCAGCAATGACCGCCAATGACAACGGCGCGATGCCGAGGGTGCTGGTCATCGATGACGAGGCCTCCATCACGGAGCTAGTCGCCCTGGCCTTCTCCTACCAGGGATACAAGGTGGAGAAGGCGCTCGGCGCGCGCGACGGCCTGGAGAAGGTAAAGAGCTTCGGCCCGGACATCATCTTGCTCGACGTGATGATGCCCGACCTGGATGGCTTCGAAGTCGCCAAGCGCCTGCGCATGGAGCGCAACGAGACGCCAATCGTCTTCCTGACCGCCAAGGACACCACCGAGGACAAGGTGGCCGGTCTCAAGCTGGGCGGGGACGACTACATCACCAAGCCCTTCTCCCTCGAGGAGCTCTCCGCCCGGGTCGACGCCATACTGCGCCGCACCCGTCACGGCGAGGGCTCCTCGACCCGCCTGGTCTTTGCCGACCTGGTGCTGGATGCGGATACCCATGAGGTCTACCGGCGCGGCGAGACGATCGAGCTCACCACGACGGAGTTCAACCTCCTGCACTATCTGATGGAGAACGCGCGCCGGGTGGTCTCCAAGGCACAGATCCTCGACCACGTCTGGCACTACGACTTCGGTGGGGACGCCAACATAGTCGAGACGTACGTCTCCTACCTGCGGAGGAAGATCGACCTTCCCGGCGAGCCCTCCCTAATCCGCACCGTCCGCGGAGCCGGATACTCGCTTCGGATGCCAAGCAGTTACGAAACCCGGTGAGCCGGCGACCCCGCCCCGCCAAAGGGGTGGCAAGCCGGAGCATCCAGGGAGCACCATGAGCGAGGAAGCGGGCAGCAAGTGGCGTAGGTGGTTGGGTCGGAGGCGTCTACCCCTTGGCACATCCAACCCCAAGCAGTCGGGCGCCAAGTCCTCGCTGAAGTCAAAGCTGGTCCTCACCGTGGCGTTGCTGGTCATGGCGGGGCTGGCCGTGGCGGACATAGCCACCTACACCTCGCTACGCTCCTTCCTGTACCAGCGCCTCGACGCCCAGCTGCAAAGCTCCATGGGACCGACGGCACGGGTGCTCTTCAACTCCTACAACGGGGTGGACAGCGGCCGCGGCCTGGCCGCAATGGTGCCGAACGGATCCTGGGGAGAGCTGGTGAGCCCGGCCGGTGCCCGCTTCTCGGTCACCTTCGTCCAGCCCGGCCAGGTTGCCGTCTCACCTCCCCAGCTCAACATCGGCAACGCCAACTCGGTCAACTATCCGCTCGACAAGCCCTTCAGTGTCGACTCCATCGACTCCACTCTCCATTACCGGGCCATGATGACCAGGATCGCCACCGGAAACCTGTTGGTGGTACTGGCCATTCCGGAGACCTCGGTCGAGGCCACCCTGGCCAGGCTGGCGGTGGTTACCGCTCTGGTCTCCTTCGGACTACTCCTGGTGCTCATCTGGCTCGCCTCCTACCTGATCGGCCTGGGCCTTGCGCCTCTGGGAAGGATGACCCGGACCGCGGAGGAGATCGCGGCGGGTGACTTCACCAAGCGCGTCGAGACCGAGGCCAAGGACCTGGAGGTTGAGAGGCTCGCACTTTCGCTCAACACGATGCTCGGAGCGCTGCAAGGGGCGATCGAGGAGCGGGAGGCCTCCGAGACGCGGCTGAAGCGCTTTGTCGCGGACGCCTCCCACGAGCTGCGAACCCCGCTCACCTCCATCCGCGGCTACGCGGAGCTGATCGAGACAGGGCTGGTGGCCAAGGAGAGCGAGGTTCACGGAGCCGCGGAGCGGATCACCTCCGAGGCGCGCAGGATGGCCGGGCTGGTCGAGGACTTGCTCATCCTGGCGCGCAACGACCAGGCCCGGCCGCTGGCGCGCAGGCGTGTCGACTACTCGGCGATAGTGGAGGCGGCTGTCGCCGATGCACGGGTGGTGGAACCCGAGCGCACCATCGAAAGTGACATCGTCCCCCACCTGGAGGTTGTCGGGGACGAGGCCCGCCTGACCCAGGTGATCGCCAACCTGCTGGCAAATGTACGCGCCCACACCGCCAGGGGCACCTGGGCCAAGGTGACCCTGCGTCCCCTCCCGGGCGACGGCGGCGCGTTGGCCAAGGTGATGCTGGAGGTGGAGGACCGCGGCCCGGGCATGACCCCCGATCAGCTGGCCCACGCCTTCGAGCGCTTCTACCGGGCGGACGCCTCGCGCACCCGAGCCCAGGGAGGCGCGGGGCTGGGCCTCAGCCTGGTCGCCTCGATCGCCGAAGCCCACGGGGGCAAGGCGTGGATAACTTCGGCAGGTCCTGGGCTCGGCACCACGGTCTACGTGGAGCTGCCGGCTTCCGGGCCACCCGAGCCGGCCGCCTCTGCGAAATCGGGCGCGGCCGCCGGTCCGCCCGGCACCACGCCGGAGCAAGGTCCGGACCGAGGCTCGGATACCGGGCAGGCCACGCAGGGTAGCTCCCACGAGGCGGCCGGTCAATCCTGAGCCGGGCAAGCGGTGGTATCATCACCTCGCAGGCGCCGTCGGCGCCGAACCAACCCGCAGCGTCGGAAAGGACGGACGTGACACTTTCAAGGGCGATCTATCTGCAGGAGTGGGAGCGCAACGCTTCGGTCCTCTTCGCGCTGGGCGCCTCCATCCTGGAGACTCCCGTGACCACTTGCGGCGACTGGGACGGCCACCAGCTGCTCGACCACTTGCGGCGGGTCTACGAGCGCGCCGAAAGGCGCGTCGGGATCGACCGCGACCCGGAGTTCGAATTCACTCCGTCCGATCCCGAGCACGCCACTGCCCTGCTCATCCAGGCCTTCTCCTCGCTGCGCGAGGTAATCGAGGAACTGCCCGACGAATACCCGGCCTGGAATTGGACCGGGCGCAATCAGACGGTGAGCTTCCTGGTCAGACGCATGGCACACGAGACCGCGATCCACGCCTTGGACGCCGGGCTGGCGGCTGGCCCGATTGATTTTGACGCCTTCTTCGACCCCGCCTTTGCCCGCGACGGTATCGATGAGTTTTTCACCCTGGTCCAGGCGCGGCCGGGCGCGCGCAAGTCGACTACGGGCGAAAGCTGGAGCCTGCACCTGCACGCCACCGACATCGAAGCCTGCGAGTGGCTGGTGGACTTCGCCCCCGAGTCGTTCAGCCCGCGGCCCGGGCATGCCAAGGCGGATCTGGCCATGCGCGGTAGCGCCAGCGCCATTTACGGCTGGGTTTGGAACCGGGTGCCGGACCAGGAACTCGAGGTCCACGGCCGGACCGAACTGGCCCAGCGCTGGCGCGCCGAGGTCTCCATCTAGGTCCGGGTATCAGCCGATCGAGCCGTCCATCTGCAGTTCGATCAGGCGGCTCCACTCCACCGCGTACTCCATGGGCAGGGTCCTGGTCACCGGCTCGATAAAGCCGTTGACGATCATGCTCATGGCGGCGGACTCCGACAAGCCCCGGCTCATCAGGTAGAAGAGCTGGTCCTCGCCGATCTTGGAGACGGTGGCCTCGTGGCCGATCTGCGCCTTCTGCTCGGCGACCTCCATGTAGGGCTTGGTCTCGGAGATCGAGTAGTCGTCGAGCAGAAGGGCATCACAGCGCACGAAGCTCCTTGAGCCGACCGCACCCTCGTCCACGTGGACCAGGCCCCGGTAGGTGGTCTTACCACCGTCCTTGGAGATCGACTTGGAGATGATGGTCGATGAGGTCTCAGGGGCCACGTGGACCATCTTGGCACCGGCGTCCTGGTGTTGCCCCTCGCCGGCGTAGGCGACGGAGAGCACCTCGCCGGTGGCCTTCGGGCCCATCAGGTAGACGGAGGGGTACTTCATGGTCAGCTTGGAGCCGATGTTCCCGTCGATCCACTCGACGCGCGCCTCCTCATAGGCCATGGCGCGCTTGGTAACCAGGTTGTAGACATTGTTGGACCAGTTCTGGATGGTCGTGTAGGTGATGCGGGCGCCGGCCTTGGCCACGAGCTCCACCACCGCGGAGTGCAGCGAGTCAGTCGTGTAGACCGGTGCCGAGCAGCCCTCGATGTAGTGGACGCTTGCGCCCTCGTCGGCGATGATGAGGGTGCGCTCGAACTGGCCCATGTTTTCCGCGTTGATGCGGAAATACGCCTGTAGGGGCATCCCAACGTGCACGCCCGGCGGCACGTAGATGAAGGAGCCGCCCGACCAAACCGCCGAGTTAAGAGCGGCGAACTTGTTGTCGTTGGGGGGAATGACTGTGCCGAAGTACTGCCTCACCAGGTCCGAGTGCTCACGTACCGCAGTGTCCATGTCGCAGAAGATCACTCCCTGGGCCGCGAGGTCCTCCCGGTTGCGGTGATAGACCACCTCGGACTCATACTGGGCGGTTACTCCGGCCAGGTACTTGCGCTCGGCCTCGGGGATACCCAGCTTCTCATAGGTACGCTTAACCGACTCGGGCAGCTGGTCCCACGAACTGACCTGCTTGTCGATGGGCTTGATGTAGTAGTAGATGTCATCGAAGTCGATGTCGGGCATGTTGACCGCGAACCACGGGAGCATCGGCTTCCTTTCGAAGTTCGCCAACGCCCGCAGCCGGAACTTGGCCATCCACTCCGGCTCGTTCTTCATCCAGGTCATCTCTTTGACGATCTCGGTGTTCAGGCCCTTCTTCGGCTTGAAGACATAGTCCTCGCGATCCGACCAGCCGAGCTTGTACTTACCGAGATTCAGGTCGACGGTGCTCATTGTGCCTCGCAAAAAGATCATCTCCGGCGCCAAGACCTGCACCTGGCGCACGTCGCTTTCTTCCAGACTAGCCCCTCCGGGATAATTTCTCCTATCCACGTAGTAAGAAATTTGCCGGCATGATCCGAGCCGGTTGGGCCGAAGCGCCAGCTCATCGCTGCTGCAGGCCGCCCGGGGGCGGGGCGTTAGCCGCCCGGGGGCCCTAGTGTCGATTACGTGCCAGCCATAGACGAAGCCTTCAAGAAGCACCCCCTCCCCCCTGCCCCCAAGCGCGCGCCCGCGGTCCTGATGGGCCTCGGCGGGGAGCGGGTCGACGATTATTACTGGATGCGCGACATCTCCGACCCGGATATCACCGCCGACATCCAGGCCGAGAGCGCCTACGCCAAAGCGGTGTTGGGTGAGCTCGAGGGCCTGCGCAGCCGCATCTACAACGAGTTCATCTCCCGTATCCAGCTGGCGGACTCCTCCGTCCCCCAGAGGCACAAGAAGTACTGGTACTACTCCGCCACCACCGAGGATTCCCAGTATGAGCAGCACCTGCGCTACCTGGAGGGTGGCGAGCACCAGGTGATACTCGACGAGAACGAACTCGCCCAAGGCTATGAGTACTTCGCGCTCGGCTCCTCCTCAATGAGCGACGACGAGGAGATCCTGGCCTATGCAATCGACACCGACGGCTCAGAGCTCTTCCGTGTCTACCTGCTCGATCTGCGCACCGGCGAGACGCGCGAGATCCCACTGGAGCGGGCCACATACGGACTGGAGCTCGACGCCGAGGCCACGCGGCTCTTCTGGGTGGAGGCGGACGACGCCATGCGCCCATGGCGGGTCTGGTGCTACGACCTGGCCGCGGGCCGCAACGGTGAGGAACCCCTTTACCAGGAGGACGACGAGGCGTTCACAGTGGGCATCTCCAAATCCAAGGACGACCGCACCCTGGTGGTGGAGTCCCATTCCACCACCTCCTCCGAGGTTGCCTTCCTCGACCTCGTCGACCCTGGCTCCGAGCTGGAGGTGTTCATAGAGCGCACCGAGGGGCTCGAATACTCGGCCGAACCCATCGGCGAGGATGTCTTCGTCCTCTCCAACTACATGGCCGAGAACTTCCGCATCTCCCTCACCTCCCGCAGCGAGCCGCGCCTTGATGCGGGCGCAGACTTCGTCCCTTACGACCCCGCCATCAAGATCGAGTCCTTCGAGGTATTCGACACCTTCGTGGCGATCGAGCAGCGCACCGGCGGCTTCCAACGCATCAGACTGGTCGACCGGAACGGCGGGGGCGGATACATGGTCCCCTTCGACACCGAGGCCTCCACCCTGGACCTGGGCCCCAATCCTCGCATGGACGCCGGCTCGGTACGCTACAGCTACACCTCCATGCGCACCCCGCGCTCCATCCGCGAGATCGACTTCGCCACCGGCGAGGTTCGCGTCCTGAAGGACGCGGTGGTGAAAGGGGGCTTCGACCCCGAGAACTATGTGAGCACCACCGAGTTCGTCACCGCGAGGGACGGCACCAAGGTGCCGGTGTCCATCATGGCCCGCAAGGGTGTGGTCCTGGACGGATCCAATCCGCTCCTGCTCTACGGCTACGGTTCCTACGAGAGCTCCACCGACCCCGGCTTCTCCTCGCTGCGCCTCTCGCTCATCGATCGTGGCTTCGTCTTCGCCATCGCACACGTGCGGGGCGGAGGCGAGATGGGCAGGCAGTGGTACCTGCACGGCAAGCTGACACGCAAGCACAACACCTTCAACGACTTCGTCGACGCTGCAGTCGCCTTGTGCGAGCTTGGCTGGACCTCGGTAGGCAAGGTCTTCTCCTGGGGCGGTAGCGCCGGAGGAATGCTGGTGGCTGTGGCGCTCAACCAGCGTCCCGACCTCTTCGGGGCAGTCGTCGCCGAGGTGCCCTTTGTCGATTGCCTCACCACCATCTCCGACCCCACGCTTCCTCTCACGGTTGGCGAGTGGGAGGAGTGGGGAAACCCCTTGGACGACTGGGAGATCTACCAGGAGATGGCCTCCTGGTCGCCATATGACAACATCCGGCCCGGAGTCCAGTATCCCCCGATACTCGCATCAACCGGCTTGAACGATCCGCGGGTCTCCTTCTTCGAGCCCCTCAAGTGGGTCGCCAAGTTGCGCGCCCAGACTAGCGAGGCGCGAGTGGTGCTCTGGGTCGAGGAGGGAGCCGGGCACTTCGGTTCCTCGGGCCGCTTCAACGAGTGGGAGACCGTCTCCCGCCTCTATGCGTTCCTGGTGGCCAGCGCCATGGAGGACGCCGCCTAGGCGTTGGTGGAGAAGATCAGGTCGTAGGCGCCCGGTGGCGAGTTGTACTTGACCGGCACTCCGTTGAGAGTGACGTTCATAAAGGTCGAGGCACCCGAACGCAGGACCATGTCGCCCGAGACCGAGAAGGTGTGGCTCTGTCCGGCCTGCAACACCGCATCCCAGCTTATGGTTCCCCCCACTGTGGTGGACTGCGCCACCCAGCACGGTGCAGTCGCCGAGACCACCACGGTGTAGGTGCCGCTCGGGGCACGGAAGGTGGACGCGCCCGCGGTCGACGAGACTGGAAGCACCACACTCGGAACCGCTGTGGTACTGGTACTGGTGGTGGTCGTGGTGGAGGCCCTGGGAGGTGCGGTCGTCGTGGCGGCGGAAGCTCTGGGAGGTGCGGTCGTGGCCGTCGTCGAGCGCGCCTGCTTGCCCGAGAGCTTGCCTACAGCGAAGTACCCGAGCAGCGCCACCACGATTATCGCGGCGGCGACCCCCGCAAAGCGTCCCAGCCTCGGCTGCAGGCGAAGGTTCGCACCGGAAGCCGACCGCCAGGAAGCCGTCTCCTCCTCCCCGGCCACCATCCCCGCACGCTCGTCGAACACCATCGGTGAGTGCTGGGACCGTGCAGACGCATCGGCCTTCGGCTGCGGCGCATCGGTAACGCCGGCCCCAACCCGCGGCATCTCGAGTGTGGGTGGCTGGGAGGCCTCTTCAGCGAGGGGCCCGGCGATATCGGAAGGCGGAATTGAATGTGGAAACCTGCTCTCGGGGGCAGGCGAATCCACCAGCGGGTGCTCGAGATCGATCGGTTCGGCTCCGCGCGGGTGCATGGCCTGAGCGGGGGCAGGCGATTCCACCAGCGGGTGCTCGAGATCGATCGGTTCGGCTCCGCGCGGGTGCATGGCCTGCTCGGCCAGCGCCCTGGCGATCTCGGCCGGTGGCATATAGCGCGGCACGTTGCTGTGGCGGGGAGGCTCGGGGGCAGGCGAATCCACCAGCGGGTGCTCGAGATCGATCGGTTCGGCTCCGCGCGGGTGCATGGCCTGCTCGGCCAGCGCCCTGGCGATATCGGAAGGCGGCATTGAATGTGGAAAGCTGCTCTGGGGGGGCGGCTCCAGCGGCTTCGCGCCCCCAACCACCTTGATGTGGGGCTTTGCCGCCGCGTGGTGAATGGGCGCCTCCGCCTCGCCGGCCTCCTCAGAGACCTTCTGGATAACACCCATCGCCTGGCTGTAGCGCTCGATCGAGCGGCGCTCCCTCGAGTAGGTAGTTGCCAGCCAACTGATCAATAGGCCGGCGATCCCCACGCCCACGAGGATCACGACCAGAAGTTTCAAGTACGGCTCCTCACCGGCGGCCGACGAGCATCGAGTCGGCCACCAACACCATTCGATGCTACAAGCCGGGCCGGGTTTGGCTCCTGGCCCCCATCGCTACCTGGATCAGCGGTCGCGCAGGTCGAGTATTCCCGCGCCGTAGGCCGCGAAGATCTCCTCCAGTTCGTGGCGCGTCAGCTCCTCTCGCGCCTCCAGCGTCGAGGCGAGCTCCTCGACGAGGGATCGGTGCATTCTCACCAGTGAGGCTGTCTCCGAATAGAGCCCGTTCAGCAGGTTCTCCAGCAACTCCCGACCGCGCTTGTCGGACATCACCCGTGCCGTCTCGTCGCCACCCACCCCGCCGATGGCATCCATGGAAAGGTGCATGCCCTCCAGGCCGTAAAGGCCGACGCAGCGGGCGCCCACCTGGGTCGCGGAAACCAGGTCGGCCGCGCCACCGGAGCTCGCCTCGCCCAGGATCACCTCTTCGGCGACCATGCCCGCGAAGGCGATGCGGACCATCGCATGCAGGTCCGAGCGAGTCTCGACGAAACTCTCCTCGGTATAGGCGTGCAAAGTCGCCCCCAGCGAGGCGCCACGCTTCAGGATCGAGACCATCTCCACCACCCGGTTGTGCCCGCTTGCCCAGGCCACCACCGCGTGGCCTGCCTCGTGCACGGCGATGGCGCGCCGCTGGTCCGCCGGATAGGGCTCCTGCCGTGCCAAGCCGATGGAGACGGCCAGGAAAGCCTCCTCCAGATCAGCGAAGGACATCGCGCCGCGGCCGGCCCTGGCCGCCAGAACCAATGACTCGTCGAAGAGGCGTTCGATCATGGCCGGAGTGAAGCCCATTGTCTTGACCGCGATGCGCGCACGGTTGACCTCCAGGTCCAGCTCGGGCTGATGGGCTCGGCTGGAAAGGAAGTACTCGACCAGCTCCTCGCGCTCGACGCGAGAGGGGATCCCGAAGGAGATGATCCGGTCGAAGCGCCCCGGCCGCATCAGCGCCGGGTCGAGGTCGGCCGCGCGGTTGGTCGCGGCCACCAGAAGGATGTTGGGCACATAGACCCGCACCCACAGGGGCTGGAGGCGGGGGAAGAGCCCGACCACGCGCCTCTGGAGGCGCGCCGAAAGGCTGGGCACCTCGAAGCTCTGCATCTGCACCAGCAGCTCCGATACCACCCCGGTCACCCCGTCGGATCCCCGCCGCCCCATGTTGGAGCGGGCGGTGCCAAGAGCGTCAAACTCGTCGATAAAGCCGATCGCCCCACCCTCGCGGACTGCCGCCGCACGTAGCGCGCGGAAGAAGCTCCTGATCTTGCGGTTGGTCTGCCCGTAGTACATCGCCTGAAAACTCGAGGCGGAGGCGTAAAGGAACGGAACCCCGGCTTCTGCCGCCATGGCCTTGGCCATCAGCGTTTTACCGGTGCCAGGGGGACCCTCGAAAAGCACCCCCTTGCGCGCCTGGCCGCCCAGTACCGTTTCGAAGCGGTCACGGTACTCGAAGATCTCGAGCGTCCGGCGAACGTCCTCCAGCTCGGGGCCAAGACCCCTCACATCGTCGAAACCCACGGGTATGTCCTGCGGGTTGAAGCGCACGTGGGGGGAGCGCCCCAGCAAAAGCCCGGGCCCGGCCACAAGCAGGAGGAGCACCACGATCAGGGCGGTGGGGACCAGGTAAGGCGAGCTGGGAACATGCAGGTGGAGGGAGAGAAGCTGGCCCCCGGCCACGTATAGATAGATGCGATAGATGGCCAGCACGAAAAGAAGCCCGAGGAGCAGCAGGAGCCTGCGTGCACGAGCCTGCTTCCAGCGTTCACGTGCAAGCTCGACGTCAGTCGGTGGCGTGAATACTGCTGCCAGTGGCGCAGCAGCATCGGTAGCGGGCGATGATCCCGTCATTATCCACCCCCCGCAAGTCGGACCTTCCTGACAGAGATCCTAGACCGCGCCGGGGCCGTGGGCAAGGGGTCAGGTCCGCAGCACGGCGCGAGGCCGCAGGTGGTCCGCGATGGCCGCCCTGGCCGGGTTGGATTGATCGCGACCGGAGAGCACCGGGTCGGAGATGGGCCAGGAAGCTCCCACCTCGGCGTCATTCCAGGCGACGCCAAGCTCGTCCGAGGGGTTGTAGTACCCGTCCACCAGGTAGGTGAGGACCATATCGGTGAGGGCGCAGAAGCCGTGCGCCACACCGGGGGGGATGAACAGTCCAAGCCCGGTGGAGTCGCCCAGCTCGATCTCGAGCGTCGCCCCCTCGGTGGCGGAGCCCACCCTAAGGTCATGCAGTACCACATGCGCCCGGCCGGAGACGACGTACCAGTAGTCGGCCTGGTGCAGGTGGTAGTGCAGCCCCACGAGCGAACCGGCCTGCTTGTCGGATCGCGAACCCTGCACCATCTCCCGGCCAAGTCCGAACCAAGCTCGGCGATAGGTCTCGGTGAAGCGCCCACGGTCGTCTCCGAAGGAGACCGGGTGGACGATCACCACGTCATCGATTTTCTCGGAGTTCTCCAACCTGGTCGAGCTCACGTCTCCTCCTCCGTCCGACGCCCTCGATGATCCTAAAGGGCGCCTGCGGCGGCGGCGTGCTCATCGGATAGCAAGATCATCCCTCCCTGCCGTGCGGCGGTCACCCGCAGGCCCAGGGGAGCGTATCGTGCGGCCAGTCCTTTCTCCACCTCCAGGAGATCCGAGTCCGTGCGAGAAGGGTCGTGATGGAACAGCACAACATGCTTGGCACCCGCCTGGTGAGCCAGGGCGGCTGCGTATCCGTAGGTGGAGTGGCCCCAGTGGCACTTGGCCGCGAACTCCACCTCGCTGTACTGGGCGTCGTGAATGACCAGGTCCGCCCCTTCGGCCAGGCGCAGAGCCTTCTCATCAAAGAAATCGAGGCCGCAAGGGGCCTGGTGATCGGGGATGTAGCAGATGGAGATTCCACCCGCCTCGATGCGATATCCGAAGGCGGTGTTGGTATGGGGCACCTCGAGAGCCAGGACCTCCACCCGCG
Organism: Actinomycetes bacterium; assembly: GCA_021786375.1. Taxonomy (GTDB): domain Bacteria; phylum Actinomycetota; class Acidimicrobiia; order Acidimicrobiales; family Acidimicrobiaceae; genus Acidithrix. Next base: position 12,980 of record JAJYNL010000065.1, on the reverse strand, counting down.
AGGCCTCCAGCTCTAAGCGGCCCTCCTCGACGCGGGCAACCGAGATCTCCCCCCGGAAGCGCAACGGAGAGACCGGGAAGAAGGGAGGGGCGAAGAGGCGCTCCAGCGGATCGGGGCCGCCGGGGGTGAAGATCCTGAGCCTCGCACCCTCCACATCCACCGCGGTGAAAAAGGGAAGGCCCTGCACGTGGTCGAAGTGGTAGTGGCTGAGCAACACTGACGCACGCACCAGCTGTCCGGCCTCCAGGCGGCGCGCATAGGCGTCCATGCCCGTGCCAAGGTCGAGGAAGACCGGCTCACCACCAGCCTCGATCACTACGAAGGCGGTATCGCCGCCAAATTCCGCATGATCCGGACCCACCACCGGGCGCGAGCCCCGGGTCCCGTAGAAGCGCACCGAAACCTTCACAGAGGAAAAGCTAGCCACTTTCGCCCGGAAGATGGAGACGCTTCGGATGCGAGAAGGGGCACATGTGACCCATCGCACACGAGCCACCGTCTTCATGGCCGCCCGCCGGAACCAGCCCCGCCTGGGCCAGTGGTTATCGGCCGCCTCGGTACTTGGCCATCTCACGCCGCAGCTCCTCCTCCGAGGGCGCCTCGGAGGACCCGAGGCGTTCGACTGCCATCGAAGCCGCGACGTTTGCCCATCGGGCCGCCTCGAAGGCGTGGTCCCCCCTGGCGAGCCGGGTAAGAAAGGTCGCCACGTGCACGTCTCCCGCCCCCGTGGTGTCTTGCGGCGGCGCGGGGCGGGGCCGGATATGCGAGACACCCCCGTCGCCGACGGCCACCCAGCACCCTTGCGCCCCGGCACGGACGACCGCCACGGCGTCAGGGCGGAGCATGCCCCCTATCGCCTCGCAAAGTTCCGGCCCATCCAATGCCCCGGCCAATGCCCGGGCCTCGGCCAGGTTGGAACTGACGACGTCGGCGCGGCTCAGCGCAGCTTCCAGCCGGCCCGCGGGGATCTGCGCGACGAGGGGTCCAGGATCCATCACCACAAGCTGGTCGTCCCCCAGGTCACCCAGCCACTCCGCCAGTGGCGGGCCCGCCCCCTCGTGCCACAGGTCGTATCCCGAGACGTAGACCGCATCCCCCGGCTCGAGCCGCACCCCGCGCAAATCCTCCAAGGCCAGCTCCACCTCCACGCCGGGGGATCCGACGAAGCTCGGCTGGCTGTCCAGCCCAAGCTGAACGAGCCCCACGTCAAAGCCCGTGTCGATCCGTCCGCGCGTCGGCAGGAGAACCGGTACGCCCAGTTCGGCGAGGGAATCGCGCACGATCCTGCCGAATGGACCGTCCCCGACCAAGCCCAATAGGGCCGCAGGGAGGCCAAGGCCCACCGCCGTGCGGAGCAAGTTGTAGCCGGCTCCGGGTGACACGACAGCGCCTCGGGCGATCCTCACCTCCCCCGGGTTTGGATGGCTATCGAGGTAAAGCAGAATGTCGACCAGCACGGTGCCGGCCACCACGAGGCGGGCGGGAGGCCGCTTCACCGGTTCACGCCTTCCAGCCGTGCATTCCGCCGGCGAGCGACGCATTCCGGCAGGCGTTCGAGTTCACGCCGGTCAGCATGGCGATCCCGGCACCAAAGCGAGCGGGGTTCACACCGCGCTCTCCGCCGTCCGCGAGGCCGAGATACGCGGCCGGCTCAGCAGCGCATAGAGCAGTCCCGCTACAACGAATGCGCAAAGCAGGCCGATGCTGCTGGCGCCGACCGGCCCCTTTGGACCGCCCGCCATCCCGAGGAGATACCCGGTCCAGGCGAAGGCGGGACTGGTCGAGGTGAGCAGGCCCCACCCCAGCGCCGTGCCCAGCACGAGAGAGGAGACCCCCGCAAGATTCACCGAGCCATAGGACCCGCACGAGTCGTACAAGTCGGCCTCCACATATCCCCCCCTCCGGAAAACCCAGAGATCGACCAGAAAGATCGCCGCCCAGGAAGCGAGCGCGGCGCCCATCGTAACCAGGAACCCTTCGAATGGTGCGAAGAAGGAGGGCGAGAAGAACAGGATGTAAATGCTTCCGGATGCCACCAGCACCGAATCCAGGAGGATGGACTTGTGCCGCGCGGTGCGCAAGCCTAGCGTCAGCAGGTTGAGGCCACCCGAGTAACTGCTCATCACCACCTCCGCCACCAAGCCGCCGACCGCCGTGATCATGTAGGGAATAAGGAACCAGGTGGGAAGGGGTGCCGCCAACACGCCGATCGGATCGGAAGAGGTCGCCACAGACGCATCATTGGCGGCCAGGAGCCCTCCGAAAACGATCAGCGCCACGAGCGGGAGCGAGGCGCCGAAGGTGGTCCACCACACCACGCCGCGCGAGGAAACCGATCTTGGGAGGTAACGGCTGTAGTCGGCGGCGGTATTGGTCCAGGTAAGGCCGGTCCCGGCCATGATGATCGACAGCCCGCCGAGCAGTCCCGCCAGGAGGTTACCGTGCGGCAGGGCAGCCACTTTCCGCCAGTCCACCTGCCGCGCCTCGAGCGCCATGAAGACCAGCGTCAACGCGCCGAAGGCGGCCGTGAACCAAGTCAGGACACGCTGGATCGTGGCCTGTCCGAAGAGACTGACCGCCACCGCGAGCGCAACAACCATGACGAAGCCGACTGCAAGTTCCCCGGTGCTGGAGGCCGCCCCGAGCCGGGTAAGCACGGTTCGGATCGCCAGTGCGGCAAGTGACGCCAGCACGATTTCGAAGCCCACCAGTGTGACGTAGCTGACCAGGGCCGGAAGCCCGTTCCCGATCACGCCGAAAGGTGCTCGGGAGAGCACCATGGTCGGCGCCCCTGCCCGCTTGCCTGCCAAACTAATCAAGCCGACCAGCAGGAAGGAGGCAACCACGCCCACCACCGCCGCCACGACCGTTTGCCAAAGATCCAGGCCGTAGAAGATGACCAGGTAACCGCCGTAGGTAACGCCCAGGACAGAGATGTTTGCCGCAAACCACACCCAGAAGGTGTCCGATGGCTTTCCCCGTCGCTCCTCGCCCCCGATCGCATCGATCCCGTGAGTTTCGATGCTCCACGGCCGGTTTCTCGCCATGGCCGAATCCGGCGTCGCCTTAGCCACCAATGCGCCATTCCCCTTTCTCGAGCCGGACCGAGTCCCAACCGAGTTGTGTGGAGGCGATTCGCCTAATCCGCGATCCCGGGGGGTCGAACATAGATCTGGGATACTACCGACTCGATCCGGATGCCACCAAACCCATATCGGCGGAGATGTCCCTGGCGACTCTTCGGGCTTCTTGGAGTCTCACCGCACGACGCACCCGCGGTTTGACCGTCGCGGCACCAGGAGGGACGGGCACGCCGAGCCGAGGCGGCCGGCCCCGCCGACGTGCCATCACCTCACCGGTGATGGCCGCGAACTCGCCCAGCTCCTCAGCTGGCCTGAAACTGCCCGGTTCGCTGCAACATGACCTGCAGGTCCTGGGGTGAGGAGGCCGCCATCAGCGCCTCCTTCACATCGATCATGCCCGCGGAGATCAAGTCGAAGAGGGATTTCTCAAAAGTGAGCATCCCGTAGAACTCGCCGTCCTTGATGATGGAGTGGATGTCATCACCCTTGGTGGGCTCGACAATCGCCTGGGAGACACGGCCGTTACCGACCAGGATCTCCATCACCGGGCGCAGCCCCCCGTTGTTGGTGCGCACCAGGCGCTGGCAGATGACCCCTCTCAGCGAGCCCGCCAGAGCGGCACGTATCTGGCCGTGCTGATGGGCCGGGAAGAAGTCGATGATGCGGCTGACGGTCTCCTTGGCGTTCGTGGTGTGAAGGGTGGAGAGAACCAGGTGGCCGGTCTCGGCGGCGGCGATGGCGGCGTGCACCGTTTCCTCGTCCCGCATCTCCCCCACCAGGATCACGTCGGGGTCCTCGCGCATGGCAGCCTTCATGGCCAGAGCGAAGTCGACGGCGTCGGAACCGATCTCGCGCTGGTTGATGTAGGCCTTCTCGTCCCTCTGCAGCACCTCGATGGGGTCCTCAATGGTGATGATATGACAGGCACGAGTGCGGTTGATGTGGCCGATCATGGAGGCCAGTGTCGTGGTCTTGCCCGACCCGGTCGGCCCGGTGACCAGGATCAGCCCACGCCTCTCGTTGGCCAGCCGAGTGACCACCGGTGGCAGCCCCAAGCCCTCCACCGTGGAAGGCGCATTGAGCACCCGGCGGAAAGCCATGGATATCATCCCCCGCTGAAAGAAGGAGTTGACGCGAAACCTGGTCCCATCCGAAGAGGAGAATGCGTAGTCCGCCTGGCGATTCACTCCCAGCGAATCCCACAGCGATGCCGTCATGGTCGAGCGGGCGATATGGGACATGTCGTCGGCAGTTGGAGCGGAGACGTCGGTCAACTCCGAGAGGATCCCCTTCACCCGCACCCTGGGGACGACCCCTGCCTTCAGGTGCAGGTCCGATCCGTCGCGGCTGGAAAGAAGCCTTAGGAGGCCATCAAGATAGTCATGACTCACAACCATTTATGTCGGCCCTCCCGATCGGCATCTGAAGAAAAACCCGCAAAGGCGGGCGCCAATTCGACGATGAATCGGCCGTCCTCCGACGGGAAAATACTACTCCTGCGAGCCAGGCAGCGTAAAGCTTTGTCTATACCTATTCGGCTGAGTGCCCGCCGCCGGCACGCCGGCTCCGCGCCGCGGGAATCGCGCCCCCGGCCAGCCAATGCGTCATGTCGGCCGCCGTCGCAGGGCGGTGTATGTAGTAGCCCTGCGCCATCGAACAGCCCAGCACGCGCAGCGCCTCCATAACCTCCTCGGTCTCAACCCCTTCGGCCACGGTACCAATGGAGAGGTCCTTGGCCAGGTCGATTATCGCCCGCACGATGGCCCGGCCGTTGGCATCGCCTGCCATGGTGGTGACAAAGGACGAGTCGATCTTGACACTGGAAATCGGGAGTTGCTGCAGGTAGGTGAACGAGGAATACCCGGCCCCGAAATCATCCACCGAGACCGCCACACCCATCCCACGCAGCTGCTCGATGACCAGGCGCGAGCGGGTGGGATCAGCCATGACCGTACTCTCGGTTATCTCCATCTCCAGCCAGCCCGCCTCCACGCCCGCCAGCTCCAGCTCGCGGGCGACCATGCCCGGAAACTCCAGATCGTGCAAGTTCTTGGCCGAGGTGTTGACCGCGACTCCCACCTTTATCCCTCCGGCATGCCAGCGGGCACACTGGGCCAACGCCTCGCGCACCACCCAGGCGGTGAGCGGTCCCATCAGCTCGGTCTGCTCCGCAAGCGGCATGAACTCCGCCGGCCCCACCAGTCCCAAGCGAGGATGGTTCCAGCGCAGCAGAGCCTCCACGCCGGCGACCCTGTCGCTGGCCAGATCGATTTTGGGCTGGTAGACAAGGTAGAGCTGGCTGGTGCCGATCGCCTGGCGCAGGTCGGCAAGGAGGGAGAAACGCCCGGTGTTGAAACGCTCGCCCTCGCCCTGGTAGGTCGAAACCCCTTGGCGCCGGCGCTTGGCGCCGAAGAGGGCCACATCGCTATGGGCGATCAGCTCGGCGGCGCTCGTCCCGTGGTCGGGGAAGAGAGCCACCCCAATGGAGCCGGTCAGTGCCACCGGGCAACCTCCCACCTCGAGGGGACGTGCGATCTGCTGTCGCAGCCGCGCGGCAAGCGCCTCCACCTCCTCGCGGGATTCGACTCGATAGGCGGCTATGGCGAACTCGTCACCCCCCACCCGCCCCAGGAGGTCGGTCGGGCGCAGGCCACCTTCAAGCCTGCCGGCCATGGCCTTCAAGGCCAGGTCACCTACGGTCGTGCCGAGTGTGGCGTTGATCTCGCCAAAACCGTCGAGGTCGATCAGGTATACGGCGAACCCCCCACCCCTGCGCTCGGCCTCGGCCACGAAGGCGTCCACCCCCTTTTCGAAACTTGCCCGGTTGGCAAGATTGGTCAGGGCGTCGACACTGCGCAGGCGGCTGCCCTCAAGGGCCCGCTTGGCGCCGTACTGCACCGCCAGGGCGACCGCCACGGCCACCGGCGCGAAGACTCCGCTCCGCTCGACCAGGGCCAGCACCAGAACTCCGAGCAGCAGCAGCACCACCTCGGCTCCGAAGACCTCTGCCGCCTCAGGCCCAAGCGCGAAGCGCACCGAAACCCCTCGCGCGTAGGACCACCACAAAGCCCGGAGTAAGCCGGCCACCAGCGCCATCGCCAGCGCCGCCGCCACTTGGCCCGCCACCGAGCCTCCGCTGGGCGAGCCACCGGCCAGCCCGGCCCCAGCACCAAAGGCGGCCAGCACACCGAGGCCCGCGGCCATGGTGACAAGCGTCGAGGCGCCCGACATGAGCGCGGCCGCACCGGGGCGGCGGCGCACAAGGGCGATGGCCACCCTTACCAGCGCGGCGAGCAGCAGGAGAGCCGCCGAAGGGGCGTAAATCAGTAGGGCGAAAGCAAAGGCCCATGATTCGGCCTCCAGCGGTCGCACCCGCTCGGAGCGCTCGGCGAGGGCTCCGACGATCTCGGAGAGGACCAGCGCCACAAAGAGAAGAGCAGCGACCCAGGCGTTGCGACCAAGGCGCTCGAGCGGATCGGACCAGGCCACCGCCGCCAGGGCAATCAGCGCAACGAGGGCGACAACCGCCGGGAGCAGACGAATCCTCAGTTGCCGCGCACGCCGATTGTCCAACCCCCGGCTCCGATCGAAACTAGCACCTCGGGTCAATCCACCCGAGGCGGAGAATGCCACCGCCACCCGCAGGACGACGCTGCACGCTCAAAAGTGCTAGCAGGATCTTACCGGAGTGTAATTACCAATTGCCAGAGGTTTGGCATTTCAGGCCGAGGCAGAACCACCCGCGGCGATGGCCACGAAGAGCCGGTCGCCGGCGTTGACCGCCGATATCGCGCCATTGGCCACTATGCGGACGTCGTAGATGCCGCCCGAGACCAGCCCGCCCGATACGTGCAGGTTCAGCTCGCTCCCGTCGAAGGAGAAGGGTCCCTGGGAGATGACGATCGGAGGACCGCTGGTCGACCCGGCCGGGCAGAGCAGCTCCATCGAGACGTTGTCCAGATTCGTCCCGGAGATCTGGAAGTCACCCGAGGGGGC
>JAJYNL010000065.1:0-5750 GCA_021786375.1 Actinomycetes bacterium | reverse complement strand
GTGGCCGGCGCCACCGTAGCCGGGGGAGCGGTGGTCGTAACGATAGTGGTGGTCGGGTCGGTCACGGTGGTTATGGATGCGGAGGAAGGCGCCGAGGCACCCGAGCTTGCACCACCTACGGTGGTACTGGCTCCCGCAGGGGCCGATGTGGAGGAGGTTTGCGATTCCAAGCCTCGAACTCCGGCGACGATGCCGACAACGACAACCGTTGCAACCACGCCGCCTATCGCTCTGTTCCTGGCGACCCTCAGGCGAATCATCTCCACTGCGACCGTTCGGCACCCTGCGACGCCGTACTGCGGCCCAGCTTAGCTTGATTTTCACGGAAAGTGAAAATTTTCGCTAAAGTTTCTACCCAGACCTGCCGATAATCCCCGCCTGCAGTTGCGCGGTCAGGATTCGGCCCAGATCTCCTCGCCGTAGGGGCGCATGCGCACCGGCGCGGAATCGCGCTTCCAGACCATGACACGGCGCCGGAAGTAGCAGACCTCCTTGCCCTCCTGGTTTATCCCCTTGGTCTCCACCAGCACGATCCCACGGTCGGGCTTGCTCTTGGATTCTGTCCGATCCAGCACCCGGGTCTCGGCGTAAATGGTGTCGCCGTGGAAGGTGGGATACCGGTGAACCAGGGACTCGATCTCCAGGTTGGCTATGGCGGCGCCGGAAACGTCCGGCACGGACATGCCGAGCACCAGCGAGTAGACCAGGTTCCCCACCACCACGTTCTTCTTGTGCACGGTCTCGTGCTCGGCGAAGTAGACGTTGGTGTGCAGAGGATGGTGGTTCATGGTGATCATGCAGAAGAGGTGGTCGTCCGCTTCCGTGATCGTCTTTCCGGGCCAGTGGCGATATACGTCACCCGGGGTAAAGTCCTCGAAATATCGCCCGAAGGGGCGCTCGTAGACCGTCATATCACGCCTCCACGACTCGTAGATCCGGCATGGCCCGGGTGGAGAAACTCGCCGACCAGTGGTCGTCCGAGGAGCCGTTGATGGAGAGGCGCCAGACGAAACGCTTGCCAGGCTCCAGCGGCAGGGGACCGAGGTTGATGGCGATGTTCACACTCACGTCGGCTCCAACCGGGATGCCTTCGGGGCTCCCCACCATAAAGTCTCCTCGCACCTCGACCGGGCGGGGGCCCTCGGGAGTCTCAAGGATCACCGGCGAGCCTTCCAATTCCTCAAGGAACAGCTCCCAGTGGTGCTCAGCGGTAGCGGCCGCATAGTCGACGTCGATTTTGAGGGCAATCGCCATGGGGGTCGGCCCCGGACCGACGAGGTTCCATCCGCCTCCAAGCACAAAGAGCTTGGCCTCGGAAACCACGGCGGCATCACAGAGTAGAATGGTTGCGTTCACGACCCACACGCTAGCCTGATCGCGTGACGATACCCATCCCCTACGAGTTGCGCGACGACCTGTACAGACGCCCTCTCGCGGCTGCGCTGGAGCGCCTGGGGGACATGACCGGCTTTCGCTGCGTCGACGTCGGGGCCGGAGGTGGTGACGTCTCGGTTGCGCTGGCGGAGCTTTGCGGCGAGCGCGGACGTATTTACGCAGTCGACATAGACCCGGTACGGCGCAATGAGATCGCTTCCAGGGCGGCCCGCTTCTCCCAGGTTGTGGCACTCACTCAGGCCGCCGAGGAGCTTACCCTCCCCGAGGCGGTGGATCTGGCATTCTGCCGCTTCCTTCTGATTGCCGTCCAGGAACCCAGGCTGGTGGTGGAACGCATGGTTGCCACCACCCGGCCGGGCGGATGGGTGATCATCCAGGAGCCCATCACCAGTGCCGGAAGGGTCGGGCGCTCCCCCATCTCCATGGATGCTCCGGCGGTGCGCGACGCCGAAATCGGGGCCCAGGTGCTCGAGTTGCTCTCGGCCTGCCGAGTGGAGATCCGCGAGGCATGGGTGGAATCCCCGGCCGGCATGGGTGACACTCCGGTGGCTCGCTACCTCGAGGCGATGAGCGGGTCGCTGGTCATCGATGAGCAGATAGTCCTGCCGCCGCTCCTCACCGCCATAGCCAAGGTTCTCTGAGCCCACCCTCACGGTATCGCTTCACTCTTCGCCAGAACGGTGGAGGCTTTCTACTTAACAACCGCTTAGTGAATTGCTGTATGATCTTGAACCATGTCTGAGCAAGATCTGCAACTCGCCGCCACCGTCGTGGCCACCGCGGAGCGCATCGTCGCCGCCGCCGTGGCCGAGCTCGCAAAAGCCGGGGACATCGATTCAAACCAGGTACTCGCCTACGACCTTGCCCACGTCGCAGCGGGTGTTACTGCTGCCAGGGCCGTCCTTGCCTATGCGGCCAAGGGGGAGGTCGAAGAGGCGCTTTCACTCGCCTTCGTGGCCGACACCGCCCGCGACCTCGCTGCCAGGGCCTTCGGCCGTGAGGCCGACTTCGGGATCGGCCAGGCCGAGCTCGAGGAGATGCGCGCCTTCGTGGCCCGGTACAACTCAGCCGCCTTCGTGGCCTCGCTGGCAGGCGCGGTCGGATCCTCGGGCCTCAGCGAAGAGATGGAGATGGTGCGCGACACCTTCCGCCGCTTTGCCGATGAGGTCGTCCGACCGCGGGCCGATGAGATTCACCGCCACAACCTCGACGTGCCCGAGGAGATAATCGGCGGCCTCTCGGAGCTGGGAGGCTTCGGCCTTTCAATCCCCGAGTCATACGGCGGCTTCGCCTCGGACGACGACAAGGACTACACCGCCATGGTGATCGCCACCGAGGAGCTCTCGCGCGCCTCGCTGGCCGCGGCGGGCTCGCTCATTACAAGGCCCGAAATCCTGGCCCGGGCACTGCTCAAAGGTGGCACCGAGGAGCAGAAGCAGGAGTGGCTCCCCAAGATGGCCAGCGGAGAGGTGATGGTGGCGGTCGCGGTCACCGAGCCGGACTACGGCTCCGACGTCGCCGGGCTGACGACCAGCGCCACCAAGGTGGAGGGTGGCTGGCGCTTGAACGGCGTAAAGACCTGGTGCACCTTCGCAGCGCGCGCCCAGGTGCTGATGGTACTGGCCAGGACCGACCCCGACCGCTCCAAGGCACATCGCGGCCTCTCGCTCTTCGTGATTCCCAAGCCGATAACCGATGGCACCGGCTTCATCCTCGAACAGGGGGAGAGGGAAGGGATAAGCGGGCGCATGGAGGGCAGACCGATCGAGACCATCGGCTACCGGGGCATGCACTCCTACGAGATCTCCATAGACAACTGGTTCGTCCCGGACAGCGGCCTGATGGGCGGCGAGGCCGGCCTGGGCCGCGGCTTCTACCTGCAGATGGAGGGGTTCGAGAACGGTCGCATTCAAACCGCCGCCCGTGCGCTGGGCGTGATGCAGGCGGCGTATGAGGCCGCGGTCTCCTACGCCGAAAACCGCAAGGTCTTCGGCAGGCCGATCGCCGACTACCAGCTGACCGCCTACAAGTTAGGCCGGATGGCATACACAATCCAGGCCGCGCGGCAGTTCTCCTACCACGTAGCCGACCTCATGGCCGCCGGCCAGGGGGCGCTAGAGGCATCGATGGTCAAGGCGTACGTCTGCCGAGCAGCCGAGTGGGTTACACGCGAAGCCCTGCAGATCCATGGTGGCATGGGCTACGCCGAAGAGTTCCCGGTGAGCCGATACTTCGTCGACGCGAGGGTGCTCTCCATCTTCGAAGGCGCCGATGAGACGCTCTCGCTAAAAGTGATCGCCAGGCGTCTTCTCGACAACGCGAAGTGAGACTTCGCGAGCCTCCACGGTCGTCGCTGTGCCCGAATCCTGTCGTGGTCGCCATCTGAGCACCTCAGGGCACCGGTATGTGAGTACAATCTCATCGACGGCTAGGCCGTCACCTCGGCGATCCCTGCTCGGGCGGCGAGGCAGGCGCCATTGAGCCCCAGGGGTGACGCATGAGGATAGCGCGGTCAGCGGTAGCATCGCTGGTCCTTGCAGTTGCGCTCTTTTTTGGGTGGGTGGCCGTTACCGCTTACCTGTTCGAGCAGAGCTTCTTCGCCCCGGGGCGATTCGGAAACGCCACCGAGGCGGCCCTTTCCAGCCCCACGGTGCGCACCTCCATCGCCAAGGCGATCACCATGGACGCCTATGGCTCCACCGGCGCCTACTCCCAGAGTGCGGCAAACGAGGTGAACTCCGCCCTGCAGGCCGCCTTGCTCAACAAGGCGGTTCAACAAGAATTCGCCACCGCGATGGACAACGCGCAAAAGCACATCATGGGTCTCTATAACGGAAGCGTCACCTTTGGTGGGCCGGTACTGGCCAACGCGGTGGCCGAAAACCTGCTTGCGGTGAATCCCCAGCTGGCCAGTCTTATCAGCCAGCAAGGCTCCACCTTGCAGGTCTCGATTCCCGGAACCACCTTGCCCGATATGGGCAAGCTCTACCGCAACATCGGCACAATCGAGAAAGATGCCTTGTTGCTGGCCGTCGGGCTCGCGCTCGTATCACTCCTTATCGCTCCCAAACGCTCGACCATTCTCACCGAGATCGGTATCTGGCTGGTGGTGATGAGCTTCGCGGAGGCGTTCCTCTTCTGGATCGTCCCGACTGTGATAGTCCCGCTCACCAACGCGTCATGGGCCCCTGTCGCATCCCAGGTGCTTCGAGCTATCAGCGGACCGGCCATCTCGACCTATGCCGCCCTCCTGGTGGCGGGAGGGGTGTTCATCGTGCTCGGGCGCGTCGCCAGGCGCGTTTAGCTCCGCCAACAAGAAAAGGGCCGGGTCGCTTGGCGCGGACCCGGCCCCAGGAGAGTTGCGAAGACTCAGCCGGCGCTGCGCACCATGCCGGCCCGCTCTCCGCGGGTGACGAACTTGATGGCCATCTTGCGGCTGGCCTCGTCGATCATCTCGTCACCGAACATGACCGCTCCCTTGCGCTCACCCTCGGTCGCCTCGCGATAGGCGTCGAGGATCGCCCAGGCACGGTCGAACTGCTCCTGAGTCGGAAGATAGACCTGGTTGATTACTGCAACCTGGTCGGGGTGCAGGGCCCATTTCCCGTCGTAACCAAGGGTGGCGGTGCGCACGCAGTAGTCGCGCAGTCCGTCGGTGTCCTTGATCTTCAGGTAGGGGCCGTCAATCACCTGCAGGCCGTTGGCACGCCCTGCCATCAGGATCTTGGAGAAGACGTAGTGGAAGTGGTCCCCGGGGTATTCGGGGATCTGGATGCCCCCGGTTAGGACAGGCATCTCCATGGAGGCGGCGAAGTCGGCCGGACCGAAGACGATGGTCTCCAGGCGTGGAGACGCGGCACAAATCTCCTCCACATTGATCAGCCCGCGAGTGGATTCGATCTGGGCTTCGATGCCGATGTGTCCCACCGGCAGGCCGGAGTTGAGCTCCACCTGGGTGAGCAGCCGGTCGAGGGCCTCTACGTCAGCGGCGCACTGCACCTTCGGGAGCATGACCTCGTCCAAGCGCTCGCCGGCCGAGCCAACCACCTCGATGACGTCCTGATAGGTCCAGCGGGTGTCCCAGGCGTTGATCCTCACACACAGGACGCGGTCGTCCCAGGGAAGTTCGCGGATGGCGCGGACTATCTTTCCGCGCGCCGCCTCCTTCTCCAGGGGCGCCACCGAGTCCTCGAGGTCGAGGAAGGACATGTCGGCCGGGATAGTTGGGGCTTTCTCGAGGAATCTCTCGGAAGAGCCGGGGACGGAGAGGCAGGATCGCCTCGGGAGATTACGGCTGCGATCAGACATTCCAAAAAGTATAGCGAGCGCTTAGCTGGCACTCAACCCGGCCGCCG
>JAJYNL010000119.1 GCA_021786375.1 Actinomycetes bacterium | reverse complement strand
CCGCTAAAAGGTGAAGAGCCATTTTTGTAGGTAACCCCTGGAGCGGGTGACGGGAATCGAACCCGCACCACCAGCTTGGAAGGCTGGAGCTCTACCATTGAGCTACACCCGCGCGTTCCCAGATACTAGCCTGGCGGCCATCCGGAACCCTCGTGCCAGGCAACCTGGCCATTTGTCGGGGAGGGGGGATTTGAACCCCCGACCCCCTGGTCCCAAACCAGGTGCGCTGCCGCTGCGCCACTCCCCGAACGATTAAAGCTTAGCGACGCCCTATACCAGACGCTTGTCCGCAGAGCGGAAGCGCTTGACGAAGAAGCGCACAATCACCACGACCGCCACCACCGCGATCAGGTAACCGGCGTACTTGATGTAGCTGGCAACGTAGGTGAAGTTCGAGCCAACCGCGTAACCGACCAGGGCTAGCGCGGCAGACCAGGGGAGGGCCCCTATAAACGTGAACACGCCAAAGCGGACGGGCTGCATTTCCGCTACGCCGGCCGGAAGTGAAATAAAGGTACGAATCACCGGCAGCAGGCGGCCCACCAGGACGGCAGCCTCGCCCCGGCGTGCGAACCACTTCTCGGCACGATGCACGTCCTCTTCACGGATTCTCACGTACTTGCCAAAGTGCAGCACCAGCGCCCTTCCGCCGGTGCGGCCGATCACCCAGGCGATGTAGCTTCCCAGGAGGTTGCCGAAGGTTCCGGCAAGGATCGCTGCCGCCAAGTTCATCTTCCCGAGGCCGGCCAGAACGCCCGCAAACGGCATGACAATCTCGGAGGGCACCGGAATCAGCGCCGACTCGAGCGTCATCAGGACGAAGACCGCGAGCAGGCCGTATGAGGAGATGAAGTTTTCCACGCGATCACACTACTAGGAGGGTCCTAACCAACCATCGAATATCTGGTCAAGGCCGATCAACGACCCGAGCTGGGCACGATCGACCAGCGGCAGAAAAAAATTGTCCCGATGATCCTGGCCAACGCCTGGCAGATTAAGTCGTTCGCAGGAGCCGAGTAGATCGCGGAGACTTATGAGGCTAAGCCTCGAAGGAGAACTCTCCAGGACCCGCAGTGCCCGTGGCAGGACTTCACCAAAGTAGCCGGCTGCGTTCGGTCCGGCAAGCTCCCCTGCCGTCGCCCGAAAACGCGCCTCGATTCCCCTCCCGCCTGTGGCACGCTTCAAATGACTCGCAACGAGTTCCGCAGCCTCGCCGAAGGCGGCGGGGTCAGCACACAATCCGGCCAGTTGCCGCAGAGTCGGTGTGTCATGGGTGCCGAATGACAGCGCCGAAGCCTCCGGATAGGCGGCGGGTGCCTCACGCTCGAAGCAAAGTACCTTACTGAGGAGAAGGCCGGCACCCAAAAGCGCCTCACGAAGCCCATCCGGCACCACCCCCAAGTCCTCGGCAACAAGTGTCAGTCCGCGCGTTTTCGAAAGCTTCGCAAGCCGCGCGAGCGTCCCATCGCGAGGTTGGGGGACAAATTCCGCGTCATCAGCACCGGCCTCGCGGTTGCGGACCACGCAAAGGCGCTGGAGTCCTATGGCATGGTCTATTCGAAACCCGCTCGCGGTCGAAGAGAAAATCTCCAAAGCCCCGATGAGAGGGAGGTAGTCCTGCTCTGGGCCAAAAGCTCCAAGGTCGAAGCCGACGAGCCCCCAGGACTGACCATTGGGGTTGAAATAGTCGGGTGGAGCTCCAAGGGCACCGCCCCGCACGGCCCAGTCGCTCAGCGCAACGGCATCAACGCCATCGGGCACCACGCCAACAGGGAGGTCGAGACCTATGGGGAGCCGGCGGTTTGCGGCTGCGATCATTCCGTGCGCCAGCGCCTGCGATGTGATCACGACATCACGCATCCGGTTCGGGTCCTGGCCGACATAGCTCGCCAGACGTACGTACACTTGGCCCGCCAATTCGACTTGGACCGGATTCAGCAACTCGCGGATACGTGCTTCCGCGTCCCAATCGTAGGCAGGTTGGCTCCTGATAGCCTCGGGCCCGGCAGCAAGGTAGGCGGAGGCGCGGGCCTTGCGTTGGGCGAAGACACGCTTATGGATGGTGGACCCATCGGGCTTTTCCGGGCCGAGGGCCGGCAAATAAAGCGGGTCCACCAGGAAGCGCGACTCCGGGCTGTATGGCCCGACCGGCAAGCCCGGCGGCATCAGAAGCAGTGGTCCCAGCCACAGCGAAGCAAACCCACACCGTGCAGCCCACTCCGCCAGGCCGGGAAGCTCCGAAAGATCAGCGACCGGCATTCCACCAATTCCTGGAAGCTCGGAGAGGAAGAGCGAGAGCCCAAGACCACGCATTTCAGATGGTTCGGAAGCCACGGGTACACCGCTCCTGAGAGCTTGTGGGGCCGCGGCGTCCTACAATTCGTTTGCGATGACCAAATTCCGAGCCCTTCACACCGAAATATTCTACGCATCCGATGAAACGGGCATCGTGTTGGAAGATTTCGGCGGCACGGGAGACAACCTGCTCTTCGTGCATGCGACGGGCTTCAGCGCGCGGATGTACCTTCCAATTGCCAGTGAATTGCGACACCGCTTCCGCTGCTGGGGACTAAACGCCCGGTTCCACGGCGGCTCTGGCGGCGCCTTTCCTGCGGACTTGCCATGGAGCGTCCTGAGCCATGACATCCAGGAAGCGATCCGCCATATCGGCGGTAAGGCCTGGCACGGCTTCGGCCATTCCTACGGAGGCGCGGGCCTCCTCCTCGCGGAGCAGGAGCACCCCGGGCTGTTCAGGTCTCTTTACCTCTACGAGCCGGTGGTGATCGGACCGGCTCAGCCCGAACCGGATGAGAACGCCTCGCTCGCGGTCCTGACGCGCAAACGGCGCCAGACCTTTTGCACCCGTGCGGAAGCCGCAGCGAACTTCACCTCCAAACCTCCGATGAACACGTTCGATCCGCGAGCGATCGACCTCTATCTCGAGACGGGCTGGACCCGCGGCTTTGACGGCCACATCCACCTCACATGCCCTCGCGAGATCGAAGCCGAGGTCTATACACAGGCAATCTGCCACGATGCATGGGACAGGATGGGCAAGCTCAAGGCGCGCTCACTCCTGGTGGCCGGGGGACGCACCGACTCGTTCAGCTTTGAGCACATCGCCATGCTCGCGGCAAGGAGTACGG
>JAJYNL010000018.1 GCA_021786375.1 Actinomycetes bacterium | reverse complement strand
AGTATCTGGGAACGCGCGGGTGTAGCTCAATGGTAGAGCTCCAGCCTTCCAAGCTGGTGGTGCGGGTTCGATTCCCGTCACCCGCTCCAGGGGTTACCTACAAAAATGGCTCTTCACCTTTTAGCGGCTCTTCAGCTTTGAGCGGGGTCTGAGGCTCTCGGACAGCCGGCCCGGTAATGAAGTCCACCTGGGAACAGGAGCGACGGGGGAACCTGTAGCTTCTCAAGCTGTGAAGAAATACAAAGCCTTTACGAGCTCCCCCGTCCTTGTCGATCCTAACGACATCTGCAACGCCGTCGTCGGACTGAAGGGCACCAGAGTCCTTCACTACCAACGCCAGGGGCCCGTGGCCGAGATCGGCATCGAGCAGATAATCGGCGAGGTCCTCTGCCCCAAGTGCCAATCGGTCGCCAGGGTGAAGGACCGCCCCCAGTCCTTCAGGGATGCCATCAACTACGGAGCCCTCGATCTCTCCAACGCCTATGCCGCGGTCTACAAAGTACCCTCCCCCGCGCCATCCAGGTGGCGGACCACTTCCACGTAATGAAGCTGGCCAATACCGCACTGGATGAGGTGCGCCGCAGGGTGCAGCGCGAGACCACCGGCCACCGGGGACACAAAGAGGATCCTCTCTACAAGTCAAGGAAGCTTCTGGTCATGAAAGGCTCCGAGCTGGACGAGGAAACCACCGCACGGTTGGAGTCACTGCTGTCACTGGGGGACCCGACAGCGGAGGTGGCCCTGGCCTACCGGGTGAAGGAGGCCCTGGCAGAGTTCTACGAGCTGGACTCGCCCGAGGAGGCGCGTGAGTGCTTGACCGCGATCGTCACGCGCTCCAGCTCCCCGGTCAACACTCCCGAACTGCAAAAGCTCGGGCGTACGCTGAAGCGCTGGTTCGAAAAGATCATGGCCTACCACCACACCCATCTCACCAACGGCCCCACCGAAGGCCTAGATAACCTGTAAGTATTTCCTTGGCCGGCCCGAGGCAGGCCGGCAGAGTTGGTATCGGCACTCTGTGTCGGTTGTGGCTCGTGAATCGCCTGGCTCCCTCTCGGGGGATGCACTTCTCGTGAACTGTTGGGAAAGGTGGCGGCATCCAGCCGCGCTCCGGTCCTGGTTGTGATGATCGCATAGGTGTTGGAACGAGCGTGGGTGTCCACTCCCACGACAAAGGCGAAGTGTTCTGCCACAATGGACATGGTGGCGTCTCCTCTCACTAAGGGCACGTCATCGTGGCCGGTGTCGGCCCGGTGAGATTCACGGCGAGGCAATCCTGTAATGAGCCACAGCCATAAAGGCTGGGCAAGCTTCTGATCAAGCCATCGTCGTGGGCCGGGTTGGCACCGGCCTCCGTGGCGGTTGGGCATACAGGCTGGGATCGCCCGGGCGCTCTCCTGGATGATGCGCCGAAGTGGAGAAAACCATCCGCTTCTCGTGATCGAGGGCATCGGCTCCTATGGGGCCGCCCTCAGGCGAGCTGCAGTCAGCCAGGGTCTCGAGGTGGTGGAGCCTTTGTCCTATGGTTCGCCTCATCGTCGGGGAGCAAAGGACGACACCATCGATGCAGAAGCGATCGGGCGCTCGGTGATGGGCGTCGATGAAGCACTCCTGCGCCGGCCAAGGTCGGAGGATGCCATCCGCACCGGGTTGCGGGTGCTGGTAGTGGCACGGGAGGAGCTGAATGCCGAGCGAACCCGCTCCATCAATGCCCTTACCGCCCTTGTCCGCTCGGTCGATCTCGGCCTGGATGTGCGCCGCCCACTCTCCAAGTCCCAGATCTCGGCCATTGCCCGGTGGCGAACTCGTAGCGAGGATCTGGGGCTGGCCACGGCCAGGGCCGAGTCGACCAGGCTTGCCCGTCGGATCATCTCGGCCGAAGAGGAGCTCGCTCGCAACAGGATCGAACTCGCCGAACTGGTTGCCGCCTCGGGATCCGCTCAGCTACTCAACGAGGTGGGCATAGGTGCCCCCAACGCGGCCGTCATCCTGGTGGCCTGGTCCCATGGTGGGCGTATCCGCTCCGAGGCCGCCTTTGCCTCCCTCTCCGGTACTTGCCCCATTCCCGCCTCCTCTGGCAACACCGAGCGCCACCGCCTCAACCGCGGAGGCGACCGGCGTCTTAACCGGGCGCTCTCGTCCATCGCCCTTACCAGGATGTCCCATGACCCAGAAACCAGGGCCTACGTGGAGCGCAGGAAGTCGGAGGGAAAGACTCCGAAGGAGATAAGGCGACTCTTGAAGCGCTACATCGCCCGGCAGGTCTATCGCCGCTTGAGCAATCCGCCCGAGATCGCGCTGGCGACTTGATGTGATGAAGGAGCGCCTCGCCGCTCTCGCGTGAAGGCCCGGCTGATCGAGCAGGGCCTTGCGCTGGCGAGAGGAGACTTTCGTGGCACAGTCGCAGAGCACTGAGAACGGCAAGGTCCCCCCTCGCTGTGGAGGGCCGAGTCGAACAAGACTCAAGGTTGGCGAACCAGCCACTCCACGACAAAGGAGGACCAAGATGCAACCCACACACTACGTCGGAGTAGACCTGCACCGCAGGCGCAGCGTGATCGTGCTGCGCAGCGCCGAAGGCGAGACACTCTCGGTCACGAAGGTGGCGAACGACGACCAGCTTGGCTTCGCCAAGGCCGTCGCCGACGCCGGCGAGCACCCAGAGGTGGTGATCGAAGCTACCTACGGGTGGTACTGGGCCGTCGACCTGCTCGAAGAGCTCGGCTGCTCTATTCATCTCGCCCATCCCCTCGGCAACGCCTGGGGGAACCCCAGGGTGAGAAACGACCTTCGCGACGCGGAGGACCTGGTCGATCTGCTGCGCCTCGGGCGCCTGGCGGAGGCCTGGATCGCGCCACCTGAGCTGCGAGAACTCCGGGAGCTCGTGCGCTTTCGCGCCAAGCTCGTAGCGCTGCGGACCAGCTTGAAGCTACATGTCTACTCGGTGCTCGCCAAAGGTGGCGTGGCGGTGCCGATGACCGATCTCTTCGGCGTCGGGGGCACGAAGCTCATCGAGACCTGTGAGCTCGGGGCTGCGTACCGCGTCCGGGTGGATAGCGTTCCAAAATCTGTCTCATCTGTCACCTCCGACGAGAACAGGCTTCGGAGCCACCCGTTGCCAGGTGGCGGTGGCGGTCTTATCCGGCTTGGAGCCGGTGCCGTCTTCGCAGTTCACCGAGGAGCA
>JAJYNL010000068.1 GCA_021786375.1 Actinomycetes bacterium | reverse complement strand
CCATCGGATATGCGAACATGATGCCCCACGTGGTGGCGGAGCTGACCGAGACACTCAACATCGGCTTCTACGACGCCTTCGGCCAGACCGAGTCGAGCTACCTCCTGGCGCACGGGTACTCCGGCCCGGGAGAGTTCCCCTCCCTCAGAAAGCAGCCGAGCCCGCTCTTGGAGGTCCGTCTCGTCGACGGCGAGATGAACGAGGTGCCCGTCGGAGTACCGGGCGAGTGCGTGGTCAGGGGCCCGAGCGTCATGTCGGGCTATATGGACAATCCGGCGGCGACCGAGGAAGCCTTCAAGGGCGGATGGCTGCACACCGGCGACGTCCTTGTGCGCCACGAAGGCGGAAGCATCTCCTTCATGGACCGCCAGAAATACCTGATAAAGACCGGCGGGGAGAACGTCTACCCGGCCGAGGTCGAGGAGGTTATCAACAAGCACCCCGCCGTCCAGGAGGTCTGCGTCTTCGGCGTCCCCGACGCGCGCTGGGGGGAGACCCCGAAGGCGGTGGTGGTGCTGCGGCCCGGGAGCACGGCCGGCAAGCAGGAGATCGTCGAGTGGTGCCGGGAGCGTCTGGCCGGATACAAGCGGCCGCGCTACGTGCAGTTTCTGACCGCCGAGGAGCTGCCCCGCTCCACCACCGGAAAGCTGCAGCGGCACATCCTTGCCGAGCGGGGCTTCACGGAGGAGGAGGCGGTATGAGCCATATCCTGATCTCCGACGCCGGCGCGGTCCGGACCGTGACCATAAACCGGCCCGAGCGCCGCAACGCGCTCAGCCCCCACACCGGCGAGGAGCTGACCGAGGCGATCGCCAGCGCGGACGGGAGCGAGGTGGGCGCCATCGTGCTCACCGGCCAAGGTGGGCACTTCTCCGCCGGAGGCGACGCCGAGGCGATCCTGGAAGCCATAGGGGCCGGGGACGACAACGCCCCGTACCGGATGATGCGCAGCTTCCACCGTCTCATCGAGACGATCTGGAACAGCCCGCTTCCCGTGGTGGCGGCGGTCTCCGGGGTCGTCTATGGCGGGGCATTCAACCTGGCGCTGGCCTGCGACCTCATCTACGCCTCCGCCGATGCCCGTTTCTGCCAGGTCTTCGTGCGTCGTGGCGTGATTCCCGACATGGGCGGTGCGTACCTGCTCCCCCGGCTAGTGGGCGTGCAGCGGGCCAAGGAGCTGATGCTTCTGGCCGGCGAGATCGACGCGGCGCGCGCCGAGCCACTGGGAATCGTCAACGCCGTTCTTGCGGATCCCTCCGCCACTCTCGACGCGGCCCGTGACGCGGCCCGTGACGCGGCCGCCAATCTGGCGGCGGCACCGAGCTACACGATGGAAATGGCCAAGCGCCTGATCAACGGCTCCACCAACTCCGCCCTGGCCGAATCGCTCTCCGCAGAGGCGTCGGCGCAATCACTGGTGCTCGGCGCCCCGGCGGCCAGGAAGGGCTTCGGCGCATTCCTGGACCGAGGCAAGAGGAAAGGATGACCCCTATGGACTTCAACACGAGCGAAGAGCACGCCGCGCTGCGCAAGGCGGTCGGCGCCATCGCCGACTCCTTCGGAAGCGGCTACTACACAGACCGCGCCGCCGCGCGCACCCCGACCGGCGAGCTGTGGCGGGCGCTTGGCGAGCACGGCTACGTGGGAATCAACCTTCCCGAGACCTATGGTGGCGGCGGGGCAGGCATGGCCGAGCTTGCCATCGTCTGCGAGGAGACCGCGGCTCACGGCACCCCACTCCTCCTCCTCCTGGTCTCCAGCGCCATATGCGGCGAGGTCTTGTCCAGCTTCGGCTCCGAGGAGCAGAAGGCGCGCTGGCTCCCGGGCCTGGCCGCCGGAAGCGCGAAGATGGTCTTTGCCATAACCGAGCCCGATGCCGGCTCCAACACCCACCGCCTGGCCACCACCGCCCGCCGCGACGGCGCGGACTGGGTGATCCGGGGACAGAAGTACTACATCTCAGGCGTGGACGACGCGGAGGCGATCCTGGTGGTGGCGCGTACCGGGACCGACGACTCCGGGGCCGCGCGTCTCTCGCTCTTCATCGTCGACACCGACGCCCCGGGGCTCGAGCGCCAGCCCCTGCCGGTCTCGGTGGAGTTGCCCGAGCGCCAGTTCACCCTGCACTTCGACGACGTGCGGGTGGGCGCAGAGCGGCTGGTCGGCACCGAGGGCGACGGCTTCCGCCAGGTCTTCCAGGGCCTCAACCCCGAGCGCATCACCGGAGCCGCGGTATGCGTCGGAATCGGCCGCTACGCCCTGGAGCGCGCCGCCGCATACGCCTCCACCCGATCGGTATGGGGAAGCCCGATCGGCACCCATCAGGGCGTCTCGCACGCCCTGGCCAAGGCCAAGATCGAAGTCGAGCTGGCCGCGCTGATGACCGCCAAGGCGGCATGGCTCCACGACAAGGGCGAGCCAGCCGGAGAAGCATCCAACATGGCCAAATACGCCGCCGCGGAGGCGGCATTAGGCGCCATCGACGCGGCGATACAGTGCCACGGCGGGAACGGCGTCTCAACCGAGTACGGGCTCATCCCCTATTGGGGCCTGGCCCGTCTGCTCCGCATAGCCCCGGTCAACCGGGAGATGATCCTCAACTACGTCGCCCAGCACTCGCTGGGCCTGCCACGCTCCTACTGAAAGAAAGGCCCCAGAGGTGTTGGACGCCAAGACGATGGGAAACCTGATCCACCGTGTCAACGTGGGCGACTCGCTCACGCGTACCGCGGCCCGCTACCCCGGCAACCGGGCAATCGTGGACGGAGACAAGCGCCTGAACTACGCGGAGTTCAACGCCTGGGTCAACCGGGTGGCCAACGCTCTGTATGAGCGGGGATACCGGCGCGGGGAGGTGCTTGCCCTCGCCTCGGGCAACAGTGCCGAATTCCTGGTCACCTATTACGCCTGCGCCAAGCTGGGCGTGGTCTGCGTGCCCATCAACCTGGGCTGGAGGGCGAACGAGGTGGCCTACGTGCTCGGCCACTCCGGGTCACGCGGCATCGTGGTCGAAAGCCAGCTGCTGGCAGTGATGGCTCCGGCCATCGGCGAGGCAACCGGGGTGCGGGACATCTTCGTCGCGCCGGGAACCGGGGAGCCCATCGGGGAGGCGCCGGCCGGGCGGGAGATGATCACCTTCGATGCGCTCTCGGATGGGGCCCCGGCGGCCGAGCCGGAGCTCTTCGTCGACGATCGTGACCCCATCACCTACCTCTACA
>JAJYNL010000088.1 GCA_021786375.1 Actinomycetes bacterium | reverse complement strand
CGAAGTCCCGGGTGAAGTGGGATCCCGCACGGGCGAATGGCATGCCCTCGGTGCGGATCCCGTGAGTGGGACACTCGATCCGGCGCAGGTCGGCTCGCACCTCCAAGCGCCACCGGCCGAGATCGAGATGGCGCCAGGACGAGGAGACCGGGCGGGCGTCGTAACGGGCCCGGGTGGTGAACTCACACGCGGGACAGCTCAGCTTCAGGTTGCGGAGCTTCACCGCGACCACCACCTTGGCTGGTTGAAAGTTCACCTTCGAGACGGTGACCCCGGGCAGATCCATCAGTCGCTTGAATACAGTGGTAGTGCGCACGGGTGCTTTTCCTGGTTCGGTTCTTTTTGCGAACTCCAAACCTAGGGAGCACCCGTGCGCACCACGCGAGTGGCCGAGATTGATGGCGAACTTTCGGGCTTGTTTGGGTCACCACAAGACGAGTGCGGATCACTGGGCCGTCCACCCGGACCAAAAACCCTTGTCCTGCGGGGCGAACCGCCCGGTTGATCTCGTGGAACTCCCCACATTCATGCGGGAAGACCCCGCTTTTTTCTCCCACCGGGTTGGATGCGGAAGGTTGAGCGCGCTTACTAGGTTCGAACACTTATGGAAAAGCGAGTGATTCTGTCAGTACACGCCCACCCCGACGACGAGGCCTCCAAGGGGGCCGCGCTCATTGCCCGCTACAGCGACTCCGGAGTACGCACCGTGCTGGTGACCGCTACCGGGGGAGAGGCGGGCGACATCCTCAATCCGGCCATGGACACCCCGGCGGTGCGTGACGACCTGCCCAGGGTGCGGGCCGACGAGCTGGCCGAGGCGGTGAAGATCATCGGCTACCACCGCGCCGAGATGCTCGGCTATCGTGACTCGGGGATGCCCGAGAGCGAGGCCAACCAGGATCCCGGTTGCCTGGCCCGTGCTGATCTGGACGAGGCTGCCGGAAGGCTGGCCCGTATCATCCTGGAGGAGCGTCCCCAGGTGATGCTGACCTATCCCGAGGTCCAGCGCCGCTACCCCCACCCGGATCACATCCGCGTCTTCGAGGTCTCGATGCGTGCCAGGGAGCTTGCCGCCCATCCGGTCTTCGCGGCGGGAGAGGGGGAGCGGCCTCACCTGGTGGCGAAGGTCTATTACCACCTTTGGGCTCCGGAGAGAATGCACGCCCTTCACGCCAAGTTCCTTGAGCTGGGCAAGGAGTCGCCCTATTCGCCCGAGTGGCTCGCCTCCGCGGAAGCCGACTACAAGGCGACCACCAAGATCGATATCACCGGCTTTCACGCCCGCCGCAGCGCCGCCCTGCGAGCGCACGCTACCCAGATCGACCCGGAGTCGCGCCACTGGTTCGGACTCAGCGACGCGGAGGCGGAGGAGGCCTATCCGACCGAGGACTTGTACCTGGCGGCGGCTCCGGAAGGATATGTTCCCCAAGGCGTCGAGGAAGACGTTTTCGCCGGCCTGTAGTCCCGGTTCTATGAAAGAGGGCAGCTTGAGGGACTCAAAGGTGCCATGATTGGAAGTGAAGATAGCGCGCCAAGGGGGCGCCTAAGCCTGTTGGGTCAGGCTGGCCCAGGAGAGGGAGCATTGAGCAAGTACGCATGGCTTAGCAGCGAATGGTTCGCCGAGACATTCAAGATGGCGGCGACGCAGCCGGAGCGCCCGGGCGCGACGGCGCGAATCCAGTACGTCATCGAGGGCGGGCCCTCCGGCGCGATCAAGTATTACTGGCTGGTGGAGAATGGCAAGTTGACCGAGTCCAAGCTCGGGGAGATCGACGACGCCGAGATCACGCTCACCCAGAGCTACGAGGACGCCATGAAGATCCAGAAGCTCCAGTTGGACGCGAACGCGGCATTCATGCAGGGCAGGCTGAAGGTGGACGGCAACATCGGCAAGCTCATGTCGCTGCTCCCGGTGACCAGCTCGGCCGAGTACCGCCAGCTCCAAAAGGAGATTCTCGAGGTCACCGACTTCGGGTAATGAGTATCCGCCGGAAACCCGGCAAAGGAAGGGGCCCGGCGTTTTTCGCCGGGCCCCTCACATCTAATTGGCTAATTGGCGTTTCAGGCGGTGGGGCTCATGATTGAGCCTGATCCTTGGACTCGCTGTTGGTGTCCTTGGTTTCGGTGGCGGTGTCCTTGCTTTGCGCCGCGCCGTCCTTCAAGCCCTTCTCGAACTCACCCTTGGCCTGGCCGACCGAGCGTGCGATCTTGGGCAGGCGAGAGGCACCGAAGATGACGACGATAACAACGACGAGGATGAGCATGTCCTGCCCGAGCAGTTCGGCAAACACGGCTACCGCCCTTCAAAAGCACGGGGGCGAATTTCCCCCTAATCTCAGGTCATTCTAGCCCCGTTGGCGCACGAGCGCACTTCTAGCCCGCCAGTCCGGATTGGACCTGCTTGAGCTCGCGGTATCCGATGGTGGTGATCTTGTGGTCCGCCAGCATCTCCCGTGCCAGGGTCGAGGTGAGGAAGAGGTGCGCGCGGGCGAAGCGCTCCCATCCTTGGGGATACAGCGCGCCGAGCTCTTCGGAGGCGGCGGCGGGGCGGAAGGAGATCTCGCTCACCCCCGGAGGGAGCGAGGCGAGGGTCTGGTCGAAGGCCCGTTCGTCCACGAATTGCGACGTGGGACCGGAGTCGAAGGAGCATATCTGGCTGCCGGGGGAGACCACCCCCGCATCCGCGGCAAGCTCGGCGGCGGGGAAGACGGTCGTGGCCGGATCGTCGTCCACCGGGACCCGTACCGGTAGCCCGAATTCCAGTGCGACGTCGATGAGCACGTCGAAGAATTCCGGGCGCAGAGTCAGAGCCTGGGCTTCGGATGCAAGGTGCGATGGGTCGAAGCCATAGAAGACCGCCCGTTCCACCTGGGCCCGGCACTCGCGGCGCACCTCGGCGGTGTCCGCGTGCTCCCAGAACTCCTCCAGCGTGCGGGGAAGCTCGCCCGCGCCGTCCACCAAGGTAGGGGACTGAGTCAGTGGCGCCATCCGGAAGATCTCATGATCGGAGGTGAACACCAGACCGACCCCGATGTCCTCGCCGCGGTAGAGGGAGTTCACCTCTCGCGACCAGGGGGCGTTGGCGATCAACCTGGCCGTGGTGGCGATCCCGTTGCTCATGGCTTCGAATGCCGCGATGTTGTGCGAATGGGAGAATCCGAGCGAGTCGCAGGAGATGATGCAGAGCTTGGCGTCTTCGGGATGCCCCAGCTTGCTGAGCAGTTCGCCGGTTTGCAAGTGCGCCCTTCCCCTCTAGGTGCTGGCGAACTTAACGCTAGTCGCCGCTCCTGGCGCCGAGGTCTCTCCTCAGCCCCTGTGCGCTGCAGTCAGCCTCCGTCCACGGCGTGGCTGACCTTGGGCGGAAAGCAGCTGTTGACGGGCGAGGGTTACCTGCCTGAGGCCGATGCGGCGCGTGCGCTCGTCGAGCTTCCAGCTCGGCTTGGCTCCCGCGTACCCGTCGTCCTCGATCAGTGGCAACTGGTTTGTCATAGCCACAATTATGCCGCGGTGCTGTGACAATGCATCGAACAAGCGTTCGATACTGCCCAGCGGCTCCGCAATTATCGCCGGATGGCTCTCCTGGGGTGGAGAGCCGCGGGCCTCACGCTTCCGGTAAGGGGTTGGACTCGGCCTGAGTTGTCGGCCCGGTCGAAGCCTCAGGCCTTTCCGAAGCCTCAGGAGAGGCTCCGTTGCTGGTGGCGCTGCCGTTGCCGGCGGCTCTCTGCGGTGCGATCAAGGGTACGAACTTGCCGCTGCCCTCGGGATGGACCGGGCCGCCGTGGGCCTCGTTCACCAGGCGCCCCACCTCGGAGCCGTCCAGCGTCTCTTTCTCGAGCAGGGCCTTGGCGACCAGCTCCAGGCCGTGCTTGTGCTGGCCCAGGAGCTGCATGGCACGCTCCTCCTGCTCGCGCAGGATGCGCTCGACCTCTTCGTCGATGATGTGCTGGGTCTGCTCGGAGTAGTCGCGGGTGTGCATGATGTCCTCCCCGAGGAAGACCATCTCCTGGCTCCCCCAGGCCATGGGGCCGATCTTGTCACTCATGCCCCACTCGCGCACCATCTTGCGTGCCAGCTCGGTGTTGCGCACCAGGTCGTTGCTGGCGCCGGTGGAGAGATCTCCGTAGATGAGCATCTCCGCCACCCTGCCGCCCATACGGACGACGAGGGAGTCTTCGATGTACTCCTTGGAGTTGATGTGCTTCTCTTCGAGGGGAAGCTGTTGGGTGACGCCGAGCGCCATCCCGGTGGGAAGGATGGTCACCTTGTGCACCGGGTCGGCGTGCGGGAGCAGATACGCGAGCACCGCGTGGCCACCCTCGTGGAAGGCGACGCGTTCTTTCTCCTCGTCGGAGAGGACGACGGAGTCGCGGCGCTGTCCCATCAGGACGCGGTCGCGGGCCGCCTCGAAATCTTCCATGCCGACCTCGTGCACACCGCGGCGAACCGCGTGCAGGGCTGCCTCGTTCACCAGATTGGCCAAGTCGGCACCACTCATCCCAGGAGTGCCACGGGCTACAACCTCGAGGTTGACATTGTCCGAAAGCCGTTTGCCACGGCAGTGAACCTTGAGGATGGGCAGGCGCTCGTCGAGGTCGGGGAGAGGGACGACGATCTGACGGTCGAAGCGCCCGGGGCGGAGCAGGGCCGAGTCTAGGATGTCGGGCCGGTTGGTTGCGGCCATCATTACTATGCCTTCGGTGGTGTCGAAGCCGTCCATCTCCGAGAGCAGCTGGTTCAGGGTCTGCTCGCGCTCGTCGTGTCCACCGCCGAGGCCGGCACCCCGCTTGCGGCCGATGGAGTCGATTTCGTCGACGAAGATGATGGCCGGAGCCTGCTTGCGCGCGGTCTGGAAGAGATCACGAACTCGCGAGGCGCCGACGCCGACGAACATCTCCATGAAGTCGGAACCCGTCACCGAGAGGAAGGGGACACCGGCCTCGCCGGCAACCGCCCGCGCCAAGAGGGTCTTGCCGGTTCCGGGAGGGCCGACCAGAAGGATTCCCTTTGGCACGCGCGCCCCTATCTCCTTGAAGCGCGAGGGGCTCTTGAGGAAGTCCACGACTTCGGCGATCTCCTGCTTCACGCCGTTGTAGCCAGCGACGTCCTCGAAGGTGGTGCGCGGGCGTTCAGCGGTGTAGACCTTGGCGCGGGAACGGCCGATGGACATTATCCCCGTCATCTGCCCTTGGGCGCGCCTGTTGATGAAGGCGAAGAAGATGAGCAGCAGTGCCAGCGGTCCAACCCAGGTGATCAGCGTGGCCAGAAGGCCGTTCTGGCTGGACTGGAACTCGACCGTTACGCCCTCGTGACGCAGGGCGGAGATGTCGTTGGGGATGGACGGCGAGGGGCCGTTCACGTAAAAGGTGGTCCCGTCCTTGAACTGCCCGGTGATGCGCCCCGTCGTGTTGTCGATCACAGCCGAGGTGACCTGCTTGGAACTGGCGTCCTGGAGGAATGTGGAGTAGCTCAGCTGGGAGCTGGGCGTGGTCTTGAAGAAATTGAGGGAGAGAAAGACGATGAAGAGCACGGCGATGGTCACGCCGATCACCCAGCGCCAAGCCTGGTCTGGGCTGTTCAGCGGCCGCTTAAGCGGGTTCTGCCCGTTAGGGCGCATCTCCGGCGTAGGTCTGCTCATAGCTTTAATAATCTAGGCGTCGCAACGCTATTAGTGGCTGAGTGACTTCTCGATGCCTCCTGGGGTGCTCCTGGGAGCCACGGCGCCCTGAGTATGTGGCCGTCTTATCCCGCTTGGGAACGGGGCGGCGATGGAGGTCTGGAAGAGAGTTGCGGGTGGAGAAGAAGGCTTGGCCGTCGGTCTACGAGCCGGGCTTTTCGAGCATCTGGGGCGCTCTGTTGGCGATCGTGGTCGCCTATGCGTTCTCCTCTATGTTCCTGCTCGCCTGGGTGGCTCTCTCCGGGGAGAAGGTCTCGGCTACCAGCCTCACCGCCGGCGACCTGGTTTCGAGTTCGTTGGGCACCTGGCTGGGATTCTTGGGGGCCGCATGGATGGCATCCCGCCGCCTAGGGACGGGCTCGCTCCGGCGGGACTATTCGGCCTATATCCGGCTGCCGGTGGACGTTCCGATAGGTGTTATGGCCGGGTTGGTGCTGCAGTTCGCCATCCTGCCGATCGTTTATCTTCCGCTCGAACCCCTGATCCCCGACCTGCAAAAGAAGCTCTCCGGTCCCGCCACCTACATCACCTCCGCCGGCCGCGGATGGACCGTGGTTCTGGTCGGTCTGGTGATCGTGGTCGGAGCCCCGATAGTGGAGGAGGTCTTCTTCCGGGGCCTGCTCCTGCAGAGCATCTCCTACAAGTTGCGCAACCTCCGCAAATGGCGTGCGAACGTCCTTTCGGTGCTGCTCTCGGCCATCGGTTTTGGCCTGGCCCACGTGGAGCCGCTGCAGCTGCTCGGTCTGGTGGCGGTGGGGATCATCCTGGGAGCCCTGCGCATCTACTACAAGCGCCTCGGTCCGGGGATGGTGGCCCACGCCACCTTCAACTTCGTTACCTTCATCGCACTGATCCGGCACTGATAATTACAGATTTGTAGTTACTTCAGCATTTTCTCAACCTGGTCGAAATTGCTAATGGGCCTGTCTGCTCCGGCGGGGGCGGCCCGCCGCTACGCCGCCGGCTAGGGACTGGAAAGCCTGTGAACTGCCCGAATTGCCATCAAGGGACCACTGTTGAGATCAACCTGAGGATCTCCACTCACTTGGTTACCCTTCGTTCCTGCTCGATGTGCGAGACCCGCTGGTGGAAGGCCGACGACAACTATGTCGAGGTCGGCGAGGTGCTCCAACTGGCCACGGCCATGCGCCGTTAGCCCGCCGATGGCGCGAGAGCACCAGGCCGCCTTCAAAGCCCCCTGAACTGGCACGCTGCTCAAAGCTCCGGCATACAGGGTAGAAAATTAACTCGAGTATGCAAGTCCAAGCGGAAGCCGAGACCTATCCCGGTGGCCAAGGCGCTGCCACGAGTCCACCGGCGGCGGCAAGGCCGGCCGTGGACCGCTGGCTCGCCTATGGTGCGGTCGTCGCAGGGACCTTGTTCGTCCTTTGGCAGCTTCACCCGAGCCTTATCTTCTCCAACACCACCACCGCCGGCGGCGACACCGGGGCGCACTTTTCCGTGCCCTGGTTCTACATCCACCACATCCTCGATCACTTCCGCCTGACCGGCTGGAGTTCGTCCTGGTACGACGGCTACCCGCTCTATGTGTTCTACTTCCCGTTCCCTGGGGTTCTGACTGCCCTCTTCGGCCTCTTCGTGCCTTATGGCGTTGCGTTCAAGCTGACCACCGTGGCGGGTTCGCTGGCCCTGCCGGCGGCCATCTATTACTTCGCCCGCTCCCTGAAGCTTTCCTACCTGCTCGCCGGAGTCTCCTCGATCATGGCGGTCGTCTACCTCTTCGACCGTTCCTACACCATTGACGGCGGCAACATCGCCTCGACCCTTGCGGGTGAGTACTCCTTCTCGATCTCT
This sequence comes from Actinomycetes bacterium, assembly GCA_021786375.1. Classification (GTDB taxonomy): domain Bacteria; phylum Actinomycetota; class Acidimicrobiia; order Acidimicrobiales; family Acidimicrobiaceae; genus Acidithrix. Next base: position 11,410 of record JAJYNL010000088.1, on the reverse strand, counting down.
TTGGCACTCGCCTTCTTCGGGTTGGCGGTGCTGCTGGTGGCGCCGGACCGCTTCCGGCGCAGGGTGCTTGCCGGGGTGCTGCTTACCCTGTCGCTGCTCTCGCACATCCTGCCGGCCGCCTTCGCGGTGGCGGTGCTGGCGCTGCTGGTGCTGATGCGCAGGGAGCGCAAGACGGTGTTCGGTGCGGGTGTGGCCGTGGGCCTGATGGTTCTCCTGGCCGCACTCTGGGAGCTGCCCCTGATCGACACCTATGCCTACTCAACCTCGATGGGCTGGTCGCGCATAACCACCTTCATGGCCACCCTGGCCCCACCCGACCTGCGGATCTTCATCGCCCTGGCCGCGGTGGGCTTTGCAACCTCCGTGGTGATGCGCATCGAGTTCGGGCTCGTCTTCGGCATCGGCTCGATCGCCTCCGCGCTCGCCTTCGTCGCCTTCCCGCTGAAGGCCGTCTACAACGGGCGCATGCTCCCCTTTTACGTGATCGGCATCTACATGCTGGCCGGGATCGGCCTGCTGACCCTGCTGGAGTTGATTCCGGCAGCCGTCTCGTCGCTACGTGCGCTCTATGACCACCTCGAGCCCGGCCGCGAAGGCGGATTCGGTTTCACCGACTTCATGGGCTGGCAGGACTCCGACCATTCCATGGCAGGCGAGGTGGAGCCGTCGAGCGAAGGGTTGGCGGCCATCGGCTCGGCAGTCGGGCGCCTGCGCAAGCAGTTGCGCCTGAGGCGGCGCGGAGCTTTTCTCGCCGTCTCGCTGGTCATGCTGCTGGCTGTGCTGGTCCCGCTGGTGCGGATGCCGTCCTGGAGCCCGGTGAGAGGCGGCACCAGCTTCGTACCCGGGTGGATCCAGTGGAACTACAGCGGATACGAGGCAAAGGCGGGCTTCCCCGCCTACAGGGCCCTGATGCTGCAGATGAAGAGCATCGGCTCCCAGTACGGATGCGGACGCGCGATGTGGGAGTACAACTCCAACCAGAACGACTTCGGTACACCGATGGCGTTGATGCTGCTTCCCTATTGGACCAACAACTGCATCGACTCCATGGAAGGACTCTTCTTCGAGTCCTCGGCAACGACGCCCTATCACTTCATGAATCAGTCCGAGCTCTCCGCCTCCCCGTCCGATGCCATGGCGGGCCTTCCTTATGCGGGCGTGAACGTGGGCCTAGGGGTCCAGCACCTTCAGCTGCTCGGCGTCCGCTACTACATGGCCTTCACGCCGTCCATCGTCGCCGCGGCCGATAAGAATCCCTCGTTAACGCAGATCGGGACGGTGCCGGCGGTTGACCCTTCCTCCTCGATCCCGGTCCTGACCGAGACCTGGCACATCTACCTGGTGAGAAACTCGCCGCTGGTCGAGCCTCTCTCTCAGCAGCCGGTGGTCATGCGTGGCGTCACCGCGGCCCAGGCCAGCTGGCTCGGGCCGTCGCTCTCCTTTTACCAGGATCCCGCCGAATACCCGGTGGAGAGACTGATGACCGGTCCGGCCTATTACCACCGAGTCGCACCGTACAGCAAGGTGCTGGCCACCACCCCCGAGCCCAAGGTCACCGTGAGCCACCTCGCGACGAGTAACGACACGGTCTCTTTCGACGTCTCCCGGGTCGGCGTGCCGGTGCTTGTGAAAATCTCCTACTTCCCCAACTGGCACGCGAGCGGTGCTCAGGGCCCCTATAGGGCCACGCCCAACCTCATGGTGGTGATCCCCACCTCTCGCCATGTCGTCCTCTCCTACGGGCGCACAGCGGCCGACTGGGCCGGTATCCTCATCAGCGGCCTTACCTTGTTCGGCATCGTGGTTGCCGGCGTGCTGACACGCAGGCGCTCCGGCCGGGTGCCTGCCGAACCGGTCCGCACGGAAGCTCCAACGCAGGTGGAAGTGGGTTTGCAGTCCGGAGCGGAGGATCGCACCGAGCTACCCTGAGCCCTCCCTGGGACGGGTTGAACGGGGGGTTCCGGTCAACTAGAGTCAAGGTTCCGTGTTCGGCTCCGCGCCCGGGCGCGCCGTCATCGGCTCGCCGGGGCCGCTGAGACATACGAGGTTTTTCATGGATCGACTCGACAAGATATTCAAGGCATACGACGTGCGCGGCCTGGTGCACGACGAGCTGGACGTGGAGGTTGCCGAGGCGATCGGCTACGCCTTTGCCCGCTTCGCCCGCTCCCCGCGCATCGTCGTCGGCCACGACATGCGCCCCTCGGGTGAGCTGTTGGTCGATGCCTTCATCGCAGGCGCCAACCGCGCCGGCGTGGCGGTGGACGATATGGGGCTTTGCTCCACCGACATGCTCTATTTCGCCTCCGGCCGCCTGGACGAGCCGGGAGCCACCTTCACCGCATCGCACAACCCCGCGCAGTACAACGGAATCAAGATGTGCCTGGCCGGCGCGCGGCCGGTGGGTGAGCAGACCGGCCTCGCCGATATCAAGGAGGGGGCGAGGGCCTTTCTTTCTTCGCGTCCGGCCGCGGAGACGCCCGCCGACGAGAACCGTAAGGTGGAGATCCTGGACGCCTTTGCCGACCACGTCCGCTCCTTTGTGGACCTTAGTGCGCTCCGGCCGCTCAAGGTGGTGGCCGACACCGCCAACGGCATGGGTGGCCTGGTGGTCCCGACCATCTTCGAGAAGCTCCCCTTTGATCTATCCCTGCTCTACCCCGAGCTGGACGGGAACTTCCCCAACCATCCGGCCGACCCGATCCAGCCCGAGAACCTGGTCGACCTGAAAGTCAGGGTGCTGGCCGATAACGCCGATGTGGGCCTGGCCTTCGACGGGGATGCCGACCGGGTGTTTCTGGTGGATGACAAGGCCGCACCGCTGTCGGGCTCGCTCACCACCGCACTGGTGGCCAAGGCGATGCTGGAGGCGAACCCGGGCTCAACCGTCCTGTACAACCTGATCTGCTCCAAGGCGGTGCCGGAGGTGGTCGCCGAAAACGGCGGCCGGCCGGTGATGACCCGTGTCGGACACTCCTTCATCAAGGAGGTCATGGCCCAGGAGGGCGCAGTTTTCGGAGGTGAGCACTCCGGCCACTACTACTTCCGTGACAACTACCGGGCCGACTCCGGGATCATCGCCGCACTCATTGTGCTGGAGCAGATCTCCAAGTCAGGCCTTCCGCTCTCCGAGCTGCGCAAGCCGTTCGAGCGTTATAGCGATTCCGGTGAGGTCAACACCCGCGTGAACGATGCCAAGGCCGTGATCGCCTTTATTCGCAACGCCTACGATGGTCGTGCCGAAGTGAACGAGATGGACGGCCTCACGCTTGACTTCGGCGACTGGTGGTTCAACGTGCGCCCATCCAACACCGAGCCTCTGCTGCGTCTCAACTTGGAGGCTCGTACGCCAGAGGAGGTGGCCTCGCGCCTCTCCGAGGTATTAGCCGTCATCACCAAGGCCGATAGTTTCTAGGAGGGGTCGATGGGGCTTGCTCCCGAGCTGATCGATTTGATCGTCTGTCCCGACGACAAGGGCGAGCTCTGGTACGTGGAAGGCGAGGAGATCCTCTATAACCCGCGCATGCGGCGCAAGTACAGGATCGACGACGGGATTCCCGTGCTCCTTGTCGAGGAGTCCGAGATCGTGGACGAGGTGGAGGACGCCAGGCTGCGCGCCCTGCCCCACAGGACCACCGGTAAAGGCTGAGGCCTGCACCCACCTTGCTTTTTTGTGCGACACTTGTTCAATGCGCCGCCCCGGCACGCCCAGGCTGCGGTTCGCACGGTTCTTTCATGAACGCACGGGCCTGGCCGCCTGCCCGGTGCGCAGATTTATGGCGGTACGGAGGTTGAGTGGAGATGAGCGAGTGGCCGTACGAGGTCGCCGATTCGCTGGGGATGTGGGACGCCACCGCCTCGCTGCCCGAACAGGTGGCCGCTGCCGCCGCACAGGTGACGGAGCTTCCGGGCCTTCCCGACCGGGAAAAGGTTGAGAACATCGTCGTCTTCGGCATGGGCGGCTCGGGCATAGCGGGCGACGTGCTCGTGGCCGCCGCCGGCCCGGTACTGCCGGTGCCGGCCACGGTGGTCAAGTCCTATACCACCCCGGCCTACGTCTCCACCGGGACCCTGGTGTTCGCCATCTCCTTCTCGGGTGCCACCGAGGAGACCGTCGAGGCGGCGGGCATGGCGCTCGAGCTCGGGGCGCAGGTGGTCTTCGTTGCCTCGGGCGGGGAGCTTGCCCAGATGGCCCGGGACACCGGTTCGCTTCTCATCCCGGTACCGGAATCCATTCCCCAGCCCCGCGCGGCGCTAGGCGCCGTCTCCGTTCCTCCACTGGCGGTCCTGGACGCGATAGGGCTCTTCCCCGGCGGCGGCTACTGGATCGACCAGACCGTTTCGCAGCTGCAGCGCCGCCGCGACCAGCTGATCAGCCGGCGCTCCCAGGCGGAGGAGATCGCCAGGCACCTGGAGGGCAAGTTGGCGATGCTGCACTCGTCGGGCTCGGTGGGCAAGGCGGCAACCACGCGCTGGCGGGCGCAGATAAACGAGAACGCCAAGGCCATGGCCTTCGCCTCGATCTACCCGGAGAACTGTCATAACGAGCTGGCCGGGTGGAGCAGTCTGGCGGAGACCACCAAGCGCGACCTGGCGGTGGTCAGGCTGCGCCACGACAACGAGCATCCCCAGATCAACCGGCGCTACGAGATCACCGCGGACTTCATCGACCCTTACGTGAACGACGCCATCGAGGTTCGCGCCCAGGGCGAGGGCGAGCTGGCCCAGTTCTTCGATCTGGCCTTGGTGGGGGACTTCGTCTCCTTACACCTGGCCGGCGCCTACGGTGTGGATCCGGGACCTATTCCGGTGCTCAGCGCGCTCAAGTCGCAGCTGAGGAGCCCCGGCGCCTGAGCCGGTCGAAACCGTCCTGGCCGTGTCACGGCCTATGCTGTGAGGCCCGAAGAGGATAGACGAGAGAAAGCATCACAATGCAATTCGACATAGCCGACATCGGCCTTGCGGAGGCGGGAAGGCGCCGCATCAGCTGGGCCGATGCAGAGATGCCGGTCCTGGCATCCATTCGGGAGCGCTTCGCCCGCGAGAAGCCTCTGGCCGGGCAGGTGGTGGGGGCCTGCATGCACATCACCACCGAGACCGCAAACCTGCTGCGCACACTGAAGGCGGGCGGTGCCGAGGTTTACGCGTGCGCCTCCAACCCGCTGTCCACCCAGGACGACGTGGCCGCGGCCCTGGTCAAGTACGAGCAGATCCCGGTCTTCGCCATCCGCGGCGAGGACGACGCCACCTATTACTCCCACATCGACGCGGTGCTGGACGCACACCCGACCATCACCATGGATGACGGGTGCGATCTGGTCACCCGCCTGCACACCCAGCGCCCTGAGCAGCTGGTAGGCATGGTGGGCGGCACCGAGGAGACCACCACCGGCGTCATCCGCCTGCGGGCGATGGAGGCGTCGGGTGCTCTCAAGTATCCCATTGTGGCGGTGAACGACGCCGACACCAAGCACATGTTCGACAACCGCTACGGTACGGGGCAGTCCACCCTGGACGGTATCATCCGCGCCACCAACGTCCTTATCGCCGGCAAGGTGTTTGTGGTGGCCGGCTACGGCTACTGCGGCAAGGGCGTCGCCTCACGCGCCCGCGGTATGGGTGCGCAGGTGGTGGTGACCGAGGTGGACCCGATCCGCGCGCTGGAGGCGGTCATGGACGGCTTCAGGGTCGAGCCCATGGACGAGGCGGCCCGCGAGGGCGACATCTTCGTAACCGTCACCGGTGACCGCGACGTCATCGCCGAGCAGCACTTCAAGATCATGAAGGACGGGGCGATCCTGGCAAACTCCGGGCATTTCGACATCGAGATTGACCTCAAGGCGCTCGCAGTCATGGCCGGCGGCGAGAGGCGCCGCGAGGTCAAGCCGCTGGTGGAGGAGTTCCTCGTCCCGCAGGAGGGTGGAGACGCACGCATCCGTGTCGTCGCCGAGGGGCGCCTGGTGAACCTGGGTGCCGCCGAGGGCCATCCCGCCGCCGTGATGGACATGAGCTTCGCCAACCAGGCGCTTGCGGGCGAGTGGGTCGCCAGGGGCGCCGCCGAGCTGGGCGCCAAGGTCTATGACGTGCCCCGTGAGATCGACGATCAGGTGGCGCTGCTGAAGCTGCGCTCGATGGGCATCACCATCGACCAGCTGACCGATGCCCAGCGCGAGTACCTGACCTCCTGGCAGCACGGGACCTGAGACACCGCGCCCGAACGGCGCCCGGGCTAAGCCGAACAAATTTGGAGGGAGCTCGCGTTCTCGCCGCCGGTGTCGGCGCGGGGCGGGGCGCCCTCCTTTTTTGTGCGGGGCCGGGGCGACCCGCGCTTCATCAACAGCGGGCGCCGCAGGCGCCCGGATTCCCGGCCGACAGTGGGAATCATGACCGGCGGCGTGCTTGGCCCACTGAGGGGGGGCCGCGGCCTGGTGTTCAGCGACATGGATAGAGTCGCCGCGGGCGCACGGATTCCGGCGGCATGCACGGCGACCAGGATTATAAGGTTGCGATCCGGTCCATTCTGCCATATGGTGAAGGCAAGGTCTTGGGTCGGCCCCGACGGGGCCGCGGCCTAGACGGGAAAAGGAGGAGACTTGGACTTTTCGTTCAAAACCAAGGGCGTTTCCCTCTCCGACACTGATCGGGATGCGATCCGCGAAAAGTTCTCTCGCCTCAACCACCTCGCGGATGCTTCCACCCGCGTTGAGGTGAAGCTTTTCGAGGAGCGCAACCCCAGCATTCCGGAGAAGGAGATCTGCGAGGTCACCCTGCACACCAAGGCGACGGTGGTGCGTGCCAAGGGCTCCGGGATGGGCGTGCTCGCCGCGGCCGATCGTGTCTACGATCGCCTGGAGCACAGGCTGGAGAAGCTCAAAGGGAAGCTGGTGGATCGCTCCCAGCCCCCGCATCGGCCTCCCAAGGTGATTCCCGAGCTGCCCGAGGAGGAGCGCTTTGACGAACTCGCGCTACTCGCAGGGGCAAGGATCGTAAAGTCCAAGACGTTCAAGATCACGACCATGACCCCGGCCGAGGCCGCGCTGCAGATGCAGCTGCTCAGCCACAGCTTTTACTTCTTTACCAATCACGAGACCGGCCGGCCGGCGGTGGTCTACCAGCGCAACGACGGCAACGTCGGCCTCATCGACGCGGTCGAAAACTTCTGAGCGCCTTGAGGGCGGGGCCGGGAGGCCTCGCCCTCCGGGGTGGGGCCGATGCCGTTCATTTCACGTTGCTTCCCGGAGCCTCCTAGCAGCCAGCCTGGCCGCCAGGAGAGTCAAGCACGCGCCGTTGGGTACGATTGTTAAGCAATGAGCGTGTTTTCCAAGGTGCTGAGAGCCGGCGAGGGCAAGAAGCTGCGCCGGCTTGCCGAGATAGTGCCACTGATCAACGAGCTGGAGCCAGAGGTCGAGGCGTTGAGCGACGCCGAGCTGAAGGGCAAGACGGCGGAGTTCAAGGCACGGCTACTCGAAGGTGAGACGTTGGACGACCTGCTGGTTGAGGCGTTCGCGGTGGCGCGTGAAGCAGCCAAGCGGACCATCGGCCAGCGTCCCTACGACGTCCAGCTGATGGGTGCCATGGCGCTGCACTTCGGTTGGATCGCCGAGATGAAGACCGGCGAAGGCAAGACGCTGGTTTCCTCTCTCCCGGTCTACCTGAATGCGCTCGAGGGGCGCGGCGTCCACGTGGTCACCGTCAACGACTACCTTTCCAGCCGCGACTCGGCCTGGATGGGCCAGATTTACGAGTTTCTCGGGCTCTCCGTCGGACTGGTGCTCCCCTCCATGGAGGACCCCGCCGAGCGTCGCGCCGCCTACCACGCCGACGTCACCTACGGAACCAACACCGAGTTCGGCTTCGACTACCTGCGTGACAACATGGCCAAGAGCCTGCCTGAGCTGGTCCAGCGTGGGCACGTCTACGCGATCGTCGACGAAGTGGACTCCATCCTCATCGACGAGGCGCGCACCCCGCTCATCATCGCGGGTCCCACCGGAGACCCGCCCCAGATCTACTACCAATTCGCCTCCATTGCCCGCACTCTGCGGCGCGGCTCCGACTATGAGGTGGACGAGGAGAAGAAGATCGTCTACCCGACCGAGAGCGGGATCGATAAGGTCGAGAACGCATTGCAGGTCGCCAACCTCTACGACCCCTCCATCGTCGATCACCTGCACCAGCTCACCCAGGCTCTGCGCGCCAAGGAGCTGTACCAGCGCGACAAGGACTACATCGTGGACCACGGCGAGGTGAAGATCGTCGATGAGTTCACCGGCCGCATCCTCGAGGGGAGGCGCTGGTCCGAGGGCCTGCATCAGGCGGTGGAGGCCAAGGAGCGGGTGAAGATCAAGGAGGAGAATCACACCTGGGCCACGGTCACGCTGCAGAACTACTTCCGCATGTATGAGAAGCTGGCGGGCATGACCGGTACGGCGGAGACGGAGGCGGCCGAGTTCGCCGCCACCTACAACCTCCACGTGGTTCCCATCCCCACCAACCAACCTGTGCGGCGGGAGGACTACTCGGACCTGGTCTACAAGACCGAGCACGCCAAGTTCCTTGCCGTGGCGGACGATATCGAAGAGCGCTACCTGAAGGGCCAGCCGGTGCTGGTCGGCACCGCCTCGGTGGCCAAGTCCGAGCTGCTCTCGCAGTACCTGACCAAGAAGGGTGTTCCCCACCAGGTCCTGAACGCCAAGCAGCACGTGCGTGAGGCGACGATCGTCGCCCAGGCCGGGCGGCTCAAGGGGGTAACTGTAGCCACCAACATGGCAGGACGCGGAGTCGACATCCTGCTGGGAGGCAACCCGGAGGGCCTGGCCGACAACGAGCTGGCCGCCCGCGGTCTCACTCCCGCCGACGAGGAGTATGCTGCCACCCGCTCCGAGTTACTTGCCAAGTTCAAGGAGCAGTGCGCCCAGGAGGCGGAGCAGGTCCGGGTTCTGGGCGGGCTTTATGTCCTCGGCTCCGAGCGGCACGAATCCCGCCGCATCGACAACCAGCTTCGCGGCCGGAGCGGCCGCCAAGGCGACCCGGGCGAGTCGCGCTTCTTCCTCTCCCTGCAGGACGACCTCATGCGCCTCTTCGCCACCGGCGCGGTCTCCTCTATCCTCGAGCGCACCTTTCCAGATGAATTGCCTATCGAGAATCGCATGGTCTCGCGCGCCATCGAGCGTGCCCAGACCACGGTGGAAGGCAAGAACGCCGAGATCCGCAAGGAAGTTCTCAAGTACGACGAAGTCCTCAACGAGCAACGCAAGGTGATCTACGCGCGAAGGCTCGAGGTGCTCCAGGGCGAGGAACTGCGCGAGAAGACGATCGCAGTGCTGGAGGACGCCCTGGATCGGGCCATCGAGGAGACCTGCCCCGGTGACTTCCCCGAGAACTGGGATCTGGAGCGCCTTATCGCCGAGGCCATCCTGATCTACCCGACCGAGTTCCGGCTGGAGGATCTCCGGGAGGCGGTCTCCAAGGAGCAGATCTTCGAGAGCCTGCTCGCAGAGGCAACCGAGTATTACGAGCGACGGGAGGCCGAGATCCCCGGCGGAGCGGAGACCATGCGGGCAGTGGAGCGCGAGGCGATGCTCAGCGCTATCGACATGCGTTGGCGCGAGCATCTGGCCGAGATGGACTACCTGCGTGAGGGCATCAACCTGCGGGCCATGGGACAGCAGGACCCGCTCGTCGCCTGGCAGCGTGAGGGCTTCGAGATGTTCGGCAAGCTCGTGCAGTTGATCGATACCGACTATCTCCGCTACGTGATGCGGATGGAAGTCGTCGTCGAGGCCCCGTCTCTGCCCATTGGCACCGACCTGGCCCAGGCCTTCTACCAAAGTGCGGATTCCGAAGTCGCCGAGCTTGCCCAGGATGCGGCCGGTCCGGTGACCGGGCTCGAGGCGTTCTCCCTGGGAGGGGAGGTTGCGGTGCCCGAGATGGCGCACAAGTTGGGTCGCAACGACAAGTGCTGGTGTGGCAGTGGAAAGAAGTACAAGCACTGCCACGGCGCCGCCGTCGACTAAATTGGTATCTCGGTCTCGTCGACGTAGGCGGCGCCTAGAACCCATTGTCTAGTGCGGATGGTACTGAGGGTTGCGATCGTATTCAGACGAGCTGGAGGCTCTGGCCAAACGGGTAGGCGAGGCGAGGGAGTACCTCAAGATCGACAGTTCCGCTGCCAGGTTGGCGGAGCTCGAGGCGGTCGTGGCCACCCCGGATCTGTGGAACGACCCGGAGCGCGCCCGCGCTTTGACCGCGGAGTACAACGCGCTTGTGGATGACCGCCGCACGGTGGAAGGGCTTGAGTCAAAGCTGGACGACCTGCGCGCTTTGGAGGAGTTACTTGACGAGGACGAGGATCAGGTCCTCTCGGCGGAGTACGCTGAGGAGGCCGGGAGGCTATCGAGGCGCCTGGACGAGTTGGAGCTGAGGGCGCTCTTCTCCGGCGACCACGACGAAAGCGACGCCATCCTCGAGATCAAGCCGCGTGCAGGCGGCACAGACGCCCAGGACTGGGCGGAGATGCTGGTGCGAATGTACCAGCGCTGGGCGGACATGAGCGGATACGAGTTCGAGATCGACGACATTTCTCCAGGCCAGGAGGCCGGCATCCTCTCCGCCACCATTGTGGTTCGGGGACGATACGCCTACGGTATGCTGCAGGCGGAGCGCGGGGTGCATCGGCTGGTGCGGATGTCACCCTTCAACGCCAAGCACTCCCGGGAGACATCTTTCGCGCTGGTGCAGGTCTTTCCGCTCACCGAGGCCGTCACCGAGGTCCAGATCGACGAAAAGGACCTGCGCATCGATACCTTCCGCTCCTCGGGAGCGGGTGGCCAGCACGTGAACGTCACCGATTCGGCGGTGCGCATAACGCACCTGCCCACCGGGATCGTGGTTTCCTGCCAGAACGAGCGGTCCCAGCACCAGAACAAGGCCAAGGCAATGCAGTTCCTGGCCGCCAAGCTCCTCGATTTGGAAGAGGAGAACCGGCGTCAGGCACGTGAGGTGCTGGCGGGTTCGGCGCAGGAGATGAGCTGGGGCAACCAGATCCGCTCCTATGTCCTTGCCCCTTACCAGCTGGTAAAGGACCTGCGCACCGGCTTCGAGACCGGAGCGGTGGAGACGGTACTGAACGGCGAGGTGTCGCCGTTCATGGAGGCTTACCTGAGATGGAACAGGAGTCAGTCACATTAGGCGCCCTTGGCCGGCATCGACCGGCTCCGGGCACGATCACGGGTGGATCGCGTGATAAAAGTTGACCGAGTAACCAAATCTTACAAGGCAGGGCAGTACGCACTGAGGGACTGCTCGCTCATGATTCAGCGTGGCGAGTTCGTCTTTCTGGTCGGCCCCTCCGGGTCGGGCAAGACGTCGCTGCTGCGGCTGATGCTACGCGAGGAGCGGCCCGATATTG